>PQCP01000022.1 GCA_003062205.1 Candidatus Sedimenticola endophacoides | reverse complement strand
ATGAGTCAATCCCAGAGAAAATGAAAAAGCTTCTGCTCAATACCCGGGCGGTATTCGATATTTTGAAAATGACGCGTAACGCGATGCCACGTAATGGGAATTTTGCCGGAGCGTAGATTTACCGTGCTCTCCAAGGTCTATCATTTGATTGAACGTTTCTCAGAGGATATCGACTTGGTCCTCGATTGGCGTGTCCTGGGTGTTGAAAATCCCTTGGCGGAACGCTCCAAGACCAAGCAGATCCAGTTGAACGAGGCTCTTAACGAGCAGGCACAACAGTATATTGGTCGGGAGCTGCTTGGGTTGGTCGAGGCGGCGCTGGATGGGGTGTGTGGTTGTCGTGTGGATGCAGATGATCCGTTTGTGATTGATGTCAATTACCCCGCGGCCTTTCCTGATGATTATCTTCGCCCTGAAGTACGACTGGAAATCGGCCCGCTGGCGTCATGGCTGCCATATGAGGATCGCCAGATCAGCTGTTATGCGGCCGAGGCATTTCCTAAGGTGTTTGAGCAGCATGAATGTGCCGTCAAGGTCATCAAGGCGGAGCGCACATTTTGGGAGAAGGCGACGATACTGCACCATGAGGCTCATCGCCCTGAGGGAAATCTGCAGCCACCCCGCTATTCACGCCACTATTACGATCTTGCAAAGATGGCAGAGTCACCGGTTAAGGCTCAGGCCCTGACCGACCCAGAGTTACTGGCCAGCGTAGTCGAGTTCAAGCAGCGTTTCTATCCACGGGGCTGGGCCAGATACGATCTAGCAAAGCCGGGCACCTTGGTACTGGTACCGGAGGGTCATGTATTGGGCGCGGTCAGGTCCGATTATAAAGCAATGGAAAATATGATCTTCGGAAAGGTACCGGAATTTGAGGAAATTCTGGCGGTGTTGCAGGCGCTCCAAGAAGAAATAAATGCGTAACAAGCTACTCGTATGTAGACCCATCGACAAATCCGGGGTGATTCACTGATTCCATCATAGGGCGGAGTCGATAGCCCAAAGGCAGGCTAAACAGGCGAACGGATCGAGCGCAATCGTCCCCCGGATGCAGCGAAATAGTTACCTGACATTTTATGCTGGGCAAGAAAAACCCGCGATAACGGTCCGTTATGCGGGTTTCTCTTGAGAGGGGCCGGTATCCCGATGACCCTCTGCTAATATGGTGCCGAGGAGAGGACTTGAACCTCCACGGCCGTGAGGCCACTAGCACCTGAAGCTAGCGTGTCTACCAATTTCACCACCTCGGCAACTTCCTTTTTCGGGACCGTTTTTCGATCCCGGCGGTTTCGTCACTGAATCCGCCTTGAAACTGGTGCCGAGGAGAGGACTTGAACCTCCACGACCGTAAGGTCACTAGCACCTGAAGCTAGCGTGTCTACCAATTTCACCACCTCGGCATGTTCCGGGAGCTGACGCCATAGGCTGCTTATGGTCCCAGAGGCCGCGAACTTTACAGCGACATCAGGGGCTTGTCAACGGTACAATGTGGGCCTCGAAAGAAGCATCAGGAACCAGAGTAGTGGCCAAATCCCCCAAGAAGAAGCCCGTCCCAGGGCGCGACCCCCATCACGCCCGCGAGGCCAGAAAATACGACAACCCAATCCCCAGCCGCGAGTTCATCATGCAGCAATTGGCCGAGTACGGCACGCCCCTGGATATGTCGGGCATCGCCGAGCGCCTGGAGTTGCGCGGCGAGGAGCACCTGGAGGCGCTGCGGCGGCGCCTCAATGCCATGGAGCGCGACGGTCAGCTGCTGCGCAACCGCCGTGGCGCCTTCTGTCTGGTCAATGCCCGGGACCTGATCTCGGGGCGGGTGATCGGACACCCGGATGGTTTCGGTTTTCTGAAGCCGGATGATGGCAAGGACGACCTGTTTCTGAGCCCCCGCCAGATGCGCCAGTTGCTGCATGGTGACCGGGCCGTGGTGCGGGTGGTGGGGGTGGATCGGCGCGGCCGCAAGGAGGGAGCTGTGGTCGAGGTGCTGGAGCGGGCCAATCGCCAGGTGGTGGGGCGTCTCTACCTGGAGGGGGGGCTGGGTTTCGTGGTGCCGGACAACAAGCGCATCCATCTGGATATTGTCATTCCCCGGGTGGAGGGCGATGCGGCCTGGCACGGCATGATGGTGGTGGCTGAGGTCGTGGAACAGCCGACCAAGCGCAGTCAGCCCATCGGGCGTATCGCCGAGGTGCTGGGCGAGCATATGGCGCCGGGAATGGAGACCGACGTGGCTATCCGCACCCACGATATTCCGGTCGATTGGCCGGAGGCGGTGGAGGCGGAGATCGCCGGTCTCGGCGCCGAGGTGCCGGAGTCGGCCAAGGCGGGGCGGGTCGATCTGCGCCAGCTGCCCCTGGTGACCATCGACGGGGCGGATGCGCGGGATTTCGATGATGCGGTCTACTGCGAGGCCAAGCCCAAGGGGTGGCGGCTGCTGGTCTGCATCGCCGATGTCTCCAGCTACGTGGCGCTCGGCAGCGCCCTGGATGCGCAGGCGCGGCTGCGCGGCAACTCGGTCTATTTTCCGGATCGGGTCGTGCCCATGCTGCCTGAGGTACTCTCCAACGGGCTCTGTTCCCTCAACCCGGAGGTGGATCGTCTCTGCATGTGCTGTGAGCTCTATATCAGCCGTGATGGCAAGATCACCCGTTCCCGTTTTTACGAGGCGGTGATGCGCTCCCAGGCGCGGCTTACCTATGATGAGGTGGCGGCGATGCTGAGCGATGCCGACCCTGGATTGTCCGCCCGGCATGCCGTCCTGTTGCCGCACCTGCGCCAGCTGCACGCCCTTTACCGGGTGCTGCACGGCGCACGCAGCGAGCGCGGGGCGATCGATTTCGACACCACCGAGACGCGCATCCAGTTCAACGACGAGGGGAAGGTCGATTGCATCGTGCCGACCCATCGCAACGATGCCCATCGCCTGATCGAGGAGTGTATGCTGGCCGCCAATGTGGCGGCGGCGCGCATGCTGCTGCGCAATCGCCAGCCCGCGCTCTACCGGATCCACGAGGGGCCGCAGAACGATAAACTCTCGGACCTGCGGGAGTTTCTGCGCGAGCTGGGGTTGAAGCTGCCCGGGGGAGGCAAGCCCGATGCCAAGGACTTCGCGGATCTTCTGGAGTCGGTCCGGGAACGCCCCGAGGCACACCTGATTCAGACGGTGATGCTGCGTTCGCTCTCCCAGGCGGTATACAGCTACGAGAACATCGGGCACTTCGGGCTCGCCTTTCCCGCCTACACCCATTTTACCTCGCCGATCCGCCGCTACCCCGACCTGGTGGTGCATCGGGCGATCAAGCACCGCCTCTCGGGGGCGCCGGCCGAGGAGTTCGATCACTCGATTCCGGAGCTCCAGGGGTTGGGTGAGAGCTGCTCGTCGACCGAGCGCCGGGCCGATGAGGCGACCCGGGATGTCGTCTCCTGGCTCAAGTGCGAGTACATGATGGATAAGCTGGGCGAGTCGTTCGAGGGCCTCATCACCAGCGTCACCTCCTTCGGCATCTTTGTCGAGCTGGACGAGATCTATGTCGACGGCCTGGTGCATATCACCGCGCTGGATAACGACTATTATCACTTCGATCCGATCGGCCACCGCCTGAGCGGCGAACGCTCCGGCAGGGTCTACCGCCTGGGTGACGCGCTGCGGGTCAAGGTCGCGGCGGTGAATCTGGATGACCGCAAGATTGATTTCGTACTTGATGGGGATGCGCCTTCACAGCGGCGCGGGACGCGGTCCCAGGGGGCGGAGGCTTCGGCCGGCAAGCGGAAAAAGAGCAGACGTTCCACGCGATCGGGTGAGGCCGGAGGCAAGGGGAAGGCCGAGGTATCCGCCGATGGCAAAGGGAAGCGCGGAGCGAAGCCTGAGCCTGAGCCGGAGGCGCGGCGCAAAGGTAAAAAGAGGCGTCGCCGTTCGGGTGGAAAACAGGCCAAGTGAAGGTCCGGTGCGGTTCCGGCATCGCTTTTCAGGATAGCGACAGATGAGTTCGAATCAACTGGTGGCGGGGGTTCACAGCGTGCGCACCGCTCTCAAGCACGGTGCCGGCTCGGTGCTGGAGCTGTGGGTGGAGGCGCGGCGCCGCGACCGCCGGGTGCGCGAGGTGGTGGATCTGGCCCGGGCGGCCGGTGTTCCGGTCACCCATGTGAGCCGCGAAGAGCTCGACGCCCGGGTGCCGGGGGCCAATCACCAGGGGGTGGTGGCCCTTGCCGCCGCGCCCGCCGCGCTTGATGAGCAGGCGTTGCAATCCCTGTTGGCAGAGCTGCGCGAGCCCCCCTTTCTGCTGATCCTGGATGGTGTGCAGGATCCCCACAACCTCGGTGCCTGCCTGCGCAGTGCCGATGCTGCCGGGGCGCATGCCCTGATTACGCCGCGAGATCGCTCCGCGGGACTCACCCCGACCGCCTGTAAGGTTGCCAGCGGCGCCGCCGAGACGGTGCCCCTGGTGCAGGTGACCAACCTGGCGCGGACCCTGCGCTGGCTCAGCGACGACTTCGGCGTATGGCTGGTCGGTACCGCCGGGGAGGCCGAGGAGAGTCTCTATGACATCGATCTCACCGGGCCGCTGGGTATCGTCATGGGTGGCGAGGAGAAGGGGTTGCGCCGCCTCACCCGCGAGGCCTGCGGCCAGTTGGCAAAGCTGCCCATGGCCGGTTCGGTGGAGAGTCTCAACGTCTCTGTCGCCGCCGGTATCGCCCTGTTCGAGGCGTTGCGCCAGCGCCGGGGCTGAGCCCCCTGTCGTCTCTTTATCCTGGATCCGTAGGTTCGGGGCGGACGCAGAGTGTAAGAGATCGGTTTCCCGTTGGAGTCAACAAATCTCGGCTTCACCCTCAGGCCAAGCGGGCATTTTTTGAACCGCTGGGGAATCAAGTGCCCGCGCTATGCGCCGCCATCAACCCATGGGTCCGGGTTTGTGGCCCTGATTGCGGGTTGTTTGATCTGGCGCAGCCACCTGCCCAAACGTTCCTCCCGCAACGGCTATCTTTCTGTGTGTGAGCAGTGCAACCGAAGTTGGAGGGGGGCGATGAACGAGGTGCGGGTAATGAACCGCTGGTGGGTGGTGCTGGGCGCGGTGTTGATCCAGCTCTGCCTGGGCGCCATCTATGCGTGGAGTGTCTTTACGCCCGCCCTGAAGGAGGCGGGGTGGAGCAAACTGGATACCCAGATCGTGTTCGCGGTGGGCTTGGCGAGCTTCGCCCTGGTGATGGTCTTCGCCGGCAGTCGCTTGCAGCGCTGGGGGCCGCGGGTACTGGCGCTGAGTGGCGGTCTGACGCTTGGCGCCGGGTACCTGCTGGCCGGACTCGGTGGTGCTGACAGCTTCTGGGGCGTATGCCTTGGTGTGGGATTGATCGGCGGTGCTGGGATCGGGCTCGGTTATGTGGTGCCGATCGCCGTGGGGATGCGCTGGTTTCCGGAGCACAAGGGGATGATCACCGGCCTGGCGGTGGCCGGTTTCGGATTCGGCGCCATGGGTTGGGTGAAGATGGCGGGGAGTTGGGGCAACCTGATCGCCGACCTCGGCCTGGCGCAGACCCTCATGCTCTATGGCGTGGCCTTTGCCGTCCTGGTTGCGCTGGGCAGTATCTGGATGGTGATGCCGCCCGCGAACTGGCAGCCGCCGGGATACGGTGCGCCCCAGAGAAGGGCGGGGGCCGGTGGGGAGGATTTCACCCCCGGGGAGATGCTCAACACCCCTCAGTTCTACCTGATCTTTCTGACCTTCGCAGTCAGCGCCGGGGCCGGGTTGATGTCGATCGGCCTGATGAAGCTCTACCCCATGGAGGCGTTGCAGGCGAACGGCTATCCGCTGGCAGAGGCCAGTGCCATTGCCGGTACCGCCATGGCGCTCTTCTTCAGTATCGCCAACGGCGTGGGGCGCATCGTCTGGGGCAGTCTCAGCGACCGCTGGGGGCGCAAGCGCTCGGTGGTTTACATGGCCGGCAGCCAGGGGCTGATCCTGCTGCTGTTCACCTCGATGGCCGGTAACGAATTTCTGCGGTACCTTGGCGCTGCCCTGATCGGCTTTAACTTTGGCGGAAATTTCGCGTTGTTTCCGGCACTCACCGCGGATGAGTTCGGCAATGGCGCGGTGGGCAAGAACTATCCCCTGGTGTTCCTCTCCTATGGGGTGGGCGGTATCCTGTTTCCGGTCCTGGGCGGTCAGTTGGGAGATATGGGAAACTTTCCCCTCGCCTTTTCGATCTGCGGCGGGGCCTGCCTGGTCGGCGGCATGGTGGCGGCGCTGGTGTTTCCCCCCCACCGGGACGAGGCGCACCAGCCCTTCAGTGTGCACGGGTTCCTGCACCACGCCCATCTGTTCGATCACGAGAAGGAGGATGATCTGTTCTGAGGTCTGGCCTGGACGCCTGGGGGGGAATGGTGTGGTCGCAGGGTGCATCCCGGGCGACTCCCCGCACCCTGGCACCGCGCTGTCCGCAGCATCGGGCCCGCAAATTCCGGATTTCGCCGGGAGGTTTGCGCGGGCCGGGGTATTTTCTTCAGATTCCGTCCACTTAGCCCGCAGGGCGAAATCGCCCTAAACAGAAACCCCACCCAGAAACATAAAGATACTATCTAATACTGGACAACCTCCCCCACTTCGGGTAAAAAGAGCCTTTCAAACCGAAGGACGAAAGGCAATTTGAAC
>PQCP01000104.1 GCA_003062205.1 Candidatus Sedimenticola endophacoides | reverse complement strand
TGTCGGATGCGCTATTTGTATGCCCTACGTCACTCCCTATCGGTCGTAACTGCGGCCATACAACCGCGCCTACGCCTATCGGGGACTAACCGCCTTCGCTTCGCTCTCCATGGCGGTTAGCGCTGGTTCGTATGAATGAGCTTACATGCCAAGACATCTTCTTTACCCTTGGCTTCATCCACCAGATGCAATCGCGAGCGGGCCGTGAATAAACCCATCTTAACTTCCTGCCATACATAATAATTTTGCCCAGGGCGCGTATTGATCCTCAACGAGGACGTGTTTTCCGTGACCGAGTTGATTGTATGATCACCTGGCTCAACTTCTGTGTGGAAATATGTTTTGGCTGCAGTTTGCCCCAGGAGCTTGCCATCTAGTGAAACAGGCATCTTGATTGCCGCGCCAAAAGTCTCGTTGCGATAGATATATAGCCCGGATTTATCTTCAGTAGTCGAAAACTGTTTTGCCTCATCATCCAGGTTGTTGGGGGCCATTGGAACGGACGCACATCCAACGAATAGGGCATTTACAGTCAACATTAATCCAAGTAGAGCTTTTTTCATTTTCACTTACCTGTGTTTTGTAGTGGTGGGTCGATTGGCTGATGAACAGTTATGATCTTGAGTACGCAAAAGTTGGATCATGTCATCGGTGACGGGGGGCGAAATCACGCCTTGATCAGCTTTGGCAGGGAGCATACCTCGATTGTCTATATGCGGCGCCACTGGCGCCCCAGCGACTAATCAATGCTGCTGAAGCCCGAAGGCAATCAGGCAACGCTTTGACCCGTCCGAGCACAACACAACCCACGTCTGTTGAGGCTGGGCAGGCCGAGACATAATGCCCAAGAAATTCACAAACCAAACCTCGGCCCAGCAAGAGGCTGTTTGCCAAGTTCATCTAAAAATTCATGTTATTGCTCTTCTGCAACTCCGCCTTTTGTTTTGCGCGTGCCTGACGAATCTCGAACTCCTTATCCCTATACTCCCCTACCGACGCGAGCACTTTGTCACAACCCTTAACAGCAGACACTTCTTCGATAGCGTTGATTTCACCTTTCAGCCTGGAATATTCCGCCGTCTCAGGACCATCATTCCCTTCCAGAGCAAACAGGGCAGGCCAGAACAGGATCATTCCGATGCCCATTGCGGCTTCATCATTTTCGGCCCTGTCATCCAAAATACCCATCAATTCATATACACGATTAATGGATTTAAGAGCCTCGCCATGCAACTCCTCGCAAACCAAGGCCTTGTAGCCGATAGAACTTACGTGGGCAGCCTGAATCTCATGGCTATGAGACGCGCAGCCAGACATTGCCGCGAGCACACTGAAACAAGTCGGTATTACTATTTTATGCATTCCCTTATCCCTTATCCCTTATAGCTCCCAAAACATAGCCCGGCCATGCTAGCAATTCTGAAACTATTCTGAAAGCGCTGGAGCAAGTTTTCTGCCTGAACACACCCACACCGGCCAGCGCGCTGGATGTGCGTACGCCCCTGCAAGCTGATTAGAAAGATGTGGACATCCGACTTTCGCCAAGCTTTTCGAGAGATCCGGTCAATCGCGCTGTTGTACGGCGCGCCTCCCGGCACTGGCGGCGGCTCCATCAGGCGTTCCCGCTGCGTACTCAGTCTCCCCGCACCAGATCAAGCAGCAGACGGGGCAGTTCGTCGCTGCCGCCGAGATAGCCGCACAGGCGCACTTCGACACCGGGACAGCGCTGTCGCCCCTGTTCCACCTCGCGGGGGATGTCGGTCACCACGTGGCGTCCTGCCGAGAGAAAATAGGGCAGCACCAGCACCCGCCGCGCTCCGGCCGCGCAACAGGCGGCGATACCCTCGGGGATCGGCGGCTCGGCCAGTTCCAGAAAGGCCGCCTCCACCCGGCTGAAACGCCCCCCGGCGAGGGCGCGGAGCCGTCGCGCCACCTCCCGCACCTCATCGTTGGAGGCATCCCGGCGACTGCCGTGGGCCACCAGGAGCAGGGCGGTATTCGAATCCGTGTCGTTCATGGCTGCTTCCCCATCGCCTGTTGCACTCAATCCATTGTAGATGGGGTTGGCTGTCGGCAACAGCAAGGGATCCTGCTACACTCCGCGCCCATGCTCCGATTCGACAGACTCAGCCTGCGCCGCGGCCCCCAACGGCTGTTCGCCGACGCCAGCCTCACCATCCACCCGGGTCAGCGGGTCGGAGTGACGGGGGCCAACGGCTGTGGAAAGTCGAGCCTGTTCGCCCTGATCCTCGACCAGCTGCACGCCGACAGCGGTGATTTCAGCCGTCCCCGGGAGTGGGTCATCGCCCATGTCGCCCAGGAGACCCCGGCCGACACACGCTCCGCCCTGGAGTACACCCTGGACGGTGACCGGGAACTGCGCGATATCGAGGCGGCCCTTGCCGAGGCCGAGGCGGCCCACCAGGGCGAGCGGGTGGCCGAGCTGCACACCCGGCTCGACAACGTCGGCGGCTACAGCGCACGCGCGCGCGCCGCGCGCCTGATCCACGGCCTCGGCTTCCGGCCCGGGGAGGAGTCGCTGCCGGTCAACCGCTTCTCCGGCGGCTGGCGCATGCGCCTCAACCTGGCCCGGGCCCTGATGTGCCGCTCCGATCTGCTGCTGCTCGACGAGCCGACCAACCACCTCGACCTGGATGCGGTGATCTGGCTTGAGCAGTGGTTGAAGGGGTACCCCGGCACCCTGCTGCTGATCTCCCACGACCGGGATTTTCTCGATTCGGTGACCAGCCATATCGCCCATATCGAGCAGGGTACGATGACCCTCTACAGCGGCAACTACAGCGCCTTCGAGCACATCCGCGCCGAGCGTTTGGCCAACCAGCAGGCGGCCTTCGAGCGGCAGCAGCGCGAGGTGGCCCATATCCATAGCTACGTGGAGCGCTTCCGGGCCAAGGCGACCAAGGCGCGCCAGGCCCAGAGTCGGCTCAAGGCCCTGGAGCGTATGGAGCGGATCGCCCCGGCCCATGTGGACTCCCCCTTCCATTTCCGGTTCCGTCCGCCGCGCAAGAATCCACACCCGCTGCTGCGCCTGGAACGGGCGACGGTCGGCTACGATGCCCCCCCGATCCTCGACGGCGTGACCCTGGCCCTCTCACCGGGCGACCGCATCGGCCTGCTCGGTCCCAACGGGGCGGGTAAATCGACCCTGATCAAACTCCTTGCGGGGGGACTCCCGCCCGGTACGGGCAGCCGCGAGACGGCCCAGGATCTCAACATCGGCTACTTCGCCCAGCACCAGCTCGATCAACTGCACCCCGGCCACAGCGCCATCGAACACCTGCGCCAGATCGATTCCGCTGCAAGTGAGCAGTCACTCCGCGACTACCTCGGGGGGTTCGGCTTCACCGGCGAGCGCGCCGACAGCCCCGTGGCCCCCTTCTCCGGCGGCGAGAAGGCGCGGCTGGTGCTGGCGCTGCTGGTCTATCAGCGGCCCAACCTGCTACTGCTCGACGAGCCGACCAACCATCTCGACCTGGAGATGCGCCACGCCCTGAGCCAGGCCCTGCAGGAGTTCGAGGGGGCGATGGTGGTGGTCTCCCACGACCGGCACCTGCTGCGCACCACCAGCGACCGGCTGCTGCTGATCAATGGCGGGGCGGTGGACGAGTTCCGGGGCGATCTCGATGACTACCCGCGCTGGCTGGCGGAAAACCGTGCCGAGGCGCGCGCCCCCCAGTCCGATGAAGGCGACAAGCACCACAGCGCCGCCGCCAAGCGGGAGCGCAAGCGGCTGGAGGCACAACGGCGAGGGCAGCTACAACCCCTGCGTCAGGCGGTGGAGCGGCTGGACCAGAAGCTGGAGCGGCTCGGCCAGCGGCGGCTGGAGCTGGAGCAGGCACTGGCCGCACCCGAACTCTACGAGGCTGCCAGCAAGGAGCGCCTGAAGGCCCTGCTCGGCGACAAGGCGGAGCTGGACAGGGCGTTGGAGCAGACCGAGACGCAGTGGTTCGACGCCTGCGAGGCGCTGGAGACGGCACAGCAGGCGCTGGAGTGAGACGGATGCCGCGCGCGCGGGGTCACTGACGCGGAATGGTGACGTTCTCCGGGATGCTGAACGGACCGTCGGGCGCGGTGCGGGTCAGGGGCACAATCTGGGGCGCCCGACGCATCCCCGCCCCCAGGGCCACCACCCGCAGGACCACGTCCTGATAGCCATCGCCGTTGACGTCGGCGTAGTCCACCGCCAGGATGCGAAAACCGGGGGAGGCACGGTCCATGACGCAGCGTCCCCCCGCCCCGCTCTCATCCAGCCACCCGCGAAAAACCCCGTTCTCCAGGCGGCAGGGTGCGCCGGAATCGCGCCCCCGGGCCAGGCCGGACGGAGCCGAGCGCGGCAGCAGACTGCTGATGTCGGCCTCGTCACGCTGGCGCTCCAGACAACCGGCGTCTGCGCCGCAGCGCAGCCCCGGCGAGAGATCGCTCAGATAGGCGTTGCGGTAGTCGTAGCCACGCACGAAATCGTGCATCGGGGGGGTCGGCGAGGCGGCCAGAAAGCGCATGTAGTCGCAGTCACGGCGCACCTTCCACCAGATGCTGCGGTCAACCCGTCCACCCCACTGCTGGGCCCCCGCCAGCCAGGCGTTCTCCACCGCCAGGGCACAGTCGCCCGGAATCCTGAACAGCGCGCGGGCATCCCGCGCCACCGGCAGCTCCACCTCGTAGGAGGAGACCTTCAAGAGTGTCGCTACCTCGTGAAAGATTTTGGGACATCCCAGTCCCCAAAATCGACTCGCCAACGCGACAGCCGTTACTGCCCCGACCGTCCTGCGCTCATCACGACTCCGTCCCGCACATTGCAGCAAAGCTGCTCGTGCGCAACTCCGTCATGATGACCACAATGACTCTACGGCGTGTCGGATGCGCTATTTGTATGCCCTACGTCACTCCCTATCGGTCGTAACTGCGGCCATACAACCGCGCCTACGCCTATCGGGGACTAACCGCCTTCGCTTCGCTCTCCATGGCGGTTAGCGTTTGCCGCTGCGCGGCTCGGCAAAGCTGGGATCGGCGGCCTGCACCGCCCCATGCCCCACCAGTATCAGCGCGCTGACAATCCGCATCGTTGCATGTAACATCACCACTCCCTCATCCATCCATACCCTGTATCACGTCTTATTTTTTTCGTCCGGGCTCAAGCGTTTCTCCTGCAGCTCATCCTGCCGCAAGCGCTCGACAAATACCACCCAGCGGCGACTGACATCGGTGGCCAGATTGTAGAACAACCGCCCGGCGATGAACGGATGCAGCAGGGTGGTTCTACGCAGGGCGTCGCGGTTGAGCACCAGCAGGCTGGTGTTGACCATGGCCACCGCATTGCTGCGACGCGGCTCCCCCGCCAGCAGGGCCACATCGCCGAACACCTCCCCGGCGCCGAACTGATCGACCACCAGCGCCTCACCGCCGCGTGCCCCTGGCAGGCTCACCTCCACCGCCCCCTTCATCACCAGATAGAGGTCGTTGCTCTCCTCGCCGCTGCAAAAAACCGCCTCACCAGCGGCAAAGTCGAGAATCGTGCTGGACAGGATGAAGCGCCGGATCTGCCAGGGACGCATGCCCTTGAACAGGACACTGTGGTGGATCACCTGGTGGCGCAGGCGCGCGGAGAGCAGATCCCATAGGGTGACCAGGCGCAGGGTCGAGATGGCCAGCGGGGTGATGACGAAGTCGGCCACCAGGGCGGAGGCGATGACCAGCGCGCTGAGCAGGCCGAACTGCCGGATCGGGTCGAAATCGGAGAGGCCGAAGGTGAGAAAACCGACCATTAGGGCGATGGAGGTGGCGAGCACCGGCAGGGATTCGCCCTGCAGGGTGCTGTGCACCGCCTGGGACTGACTCCGGGTGCGGCGCAGCTCCTGGTTGTAGCGCAGCATGAAGTGCATGGTATCGTCCACGGCGATACCAATGGCGATGGCCGCCGCCATGGTGGTGCCGATATTGAGGGGGATCCCGGCATAGCCCATGACCCCGAACAGCACCAGCACCGGAAAGGCGTTGGGCAGGGCCGCGAGCAGGCCAACCCGGGGGTCGGTGAACAGTAGTGACATGATGATGACGAAAAACAGCAGCAGCAGCAGGATCGACTGGAGCTGGCCTTCGATCATGGCGCCGGTGGCCGAGAGGGTGAGCACCGAGGAGCCGGTGACGCGCGCGCGCAGCCCGGGGTCGAGATGGTCGGCGATGAACCGGTTCAGATCATCGACAAAACCCTGCAATTCGCGGGTCGAGGCGATATTGTGGCGCACCAGGATGCGCGCCGTACTGTAATCCTCCGAGACATAGGCCTTCACATGCCGGTGGTCGAGAAAGATCATCAACTCGTTAACCTCGGCGTCCGAGAGCGGCAACTGCGGTCCCTCCAGCTCCTGGAAGGCCCGGTTGAGCAGCGCCAGGTAATCGGTGAACGAGGTGGTCGAACGGGAGAGGCCGCTGGCGGCGATATAGTCCTGGATCGCCTGAATCTCCTCCAGATAGCGCACCTTCAGGAAGGTGTCCTGAATGCCCGAGTCGATCATCACGGAGAAGGTCTCCAGCCCCGCCAGCCGTTGATTGACCGCCTCCACCTGGGCGCGTACCCCGGAGCCGCGCGCCAGGCTGTCGGTCATGCTGTGGTTGACCTGCAACCCCGGGAGACCGGCCGCCCCGGTCACGGCGGCGGCGAGCAGCAGCAGCACCCCCCGGCGGTTGCGGTAGAGCCAGCGCCAGTACAAGAGTGTCGCTACCTCGTGAAAGATTTTGGGACATCCCAGTCCCCAAAATCGACTCGCCAACGCGACAGCCGTTACTGCCCCGACCGTCCTGCGCTCATCACGACTCCGTCCCGCACATTGCAGCAAAGCTGCTCGTGCGCAACTCCGTCATGATGACCACAATGACTCTACGGCGTGTCGGATGCGCTATTTGTATGCCCTACGTCACTCCCTATCGGTCGTAACTGCGGCCATACAACCGCGCCTACGCCTATCGGGGACTAACCGCCTTCGCTTCGCTCTCCATGGCGGTTAGCGGCGGCTCGCCGCCCCCTCCCCGTCCCTGACGGCCGGACGCGGGCGCCCGTCGAGCTGCCAGTCACCGGTAAGGCTCATCAGCGCCGGGATCAGGGTGACGGTGGCCAGAAAATTGAAGAGCAGCCCGCTGGAGGCGAGGATGGCGAACTGCCATAACACCTCGATCCGGCTCAAGCCCACGGAGAGGAAGCCTACATAGGTGGTAAGGAAGGTGAGCAATACCGTGCGCCCCATCCGCAGCGCCATCAGATCGAGAGCGGGCGCGGTGGCGTTGCCCTCCCGCTGCGCCCGGCGAAACTCCGACAACAGGTGGATATCCTCGGTCGAGCCCACCACGATCAGCAGGATCGGCACAATCGAGGTGACCATGTTGAGGGGGATGCCGCTCAGCCCCATCAATCCGAGCATCCAGGCGATACTGATCAGGGCGGTCAGCAGCGGCGCCAGGACATCCACCAGCTGCCGCAGCAGCAGAAACAGCGTCAGCAGCAGCGCCCCCACCGCCAGGGGAAAGAGATCCCCCTGCTCCTGGCGGATCTGCCCCGAGATGGCGCTGCGCACATAGGGATAGCCGATGGCGAAGACCGTATCGTAATGTCCGTGCAGCGGCTCGATGAGCCGGTCGATAGCGGCGGTCACGGTCGGGTCGTCACCTCCCTGGCGCCCCGGCTTCAGGATCAGCGCCGCCGCCATCACGCGGCCGTCCTCCGAGAGCAGCAGATGGCGGACAAAGGGGTCCTTCCGGGCTGACTCCAGCAGCGCCGCGGCCTCCCCGGGGCTCGCCGGAGACCGCTCCAGGTAAGGGGCCTTGTCCAGATAGCCGTCGACGCTCTTGAGGTGTGGAACCGAGAACAGACTCTCCACCCGGTCCACGAAAGGCAGGCCCTGCAGCTCCCCGAGCACCGCGCGCAGGGCATCGAGCCGCGCCGGGTCCAACAGCGCCTCTCCCTCCAGGACCAGCAGCACCATCTTTTCGTCGCCGAAGCGTCGGCTGACGCTGTCGAAGTAGTCGCGCTGCGGATCGTCCAGCACCAACAACGACTCGGCGGAGATCTGCACCTCCACCCGGGGGATCTGAGTGGCGGCCAGCAGACTCAGCAGCAGCAGGCCACCCAGCACCCACCAGGGGTGCGCGGCGCAGAGATTCAGCAGCCGGCGCATCGGGAAATCGTCGGGGGAGTTGAGCGCATGCCGCTAGTATAGTGAGTAATGGGGAGCAAAGAACACCTGCCGTTCAACCCACACGCCTGGGCTGAACGCGATCATACCTCTTCCGCCCCGCCGCGCGCACCGGGATCCGGGATGAGGGGAGCGACTGACATCACCGCCCCCTACGTCGCGGAATCATATGGGCTTGCGCAGCAGATCCACCCGCGAGGGCTTGAGAAAATCGGCCCCCTCCGGCCCCAGGTGGCGTTCGAACGCCTCCCGGATCCGCTGGTGCAGGGGGGCATCGATGCGATGCTCGGTGTGGGTGACACGGAGCATCCGCTCCTCGAATTCGGCAAAGTCCCGGTAGTGACCCGGGGCGTTGAAAAAGATCTGCTCCACCGATTCGAAGAGGCCCTCGCGGACGCTCTGGAACAGCGCCTCGAAGGCCAGCCGACGCACTTCGCGCTCGTCATTGAAGAGCTTGAGGATGTCGTTGAACGCCCCCCGATAGACCGGCTCGGAGATGTAGGCGAGCCCCCCCGGGCGCAGCACCCGGGCGATCTCCTCCAGGGCACGGGACATTTGCCCGCGCGGCACGTGGTGCAGGGATTTGAGCATCAGCACGCAATCGACGCTGGCCTCTGGCAGGTTGATCGCCTCGGCCCCGCCATAGACGAAGCGGACGTTGGGAAGGTCATCGATACACAGGTTGCGCTGGTGCTGAACCCGATCGACTTCGGTGGCGATGATATGCCGTGGCGCGAAGCGACTGGCCATCTGGCGGGTCATCCAGGCCCGGCCGCAGCCCAACTCCAGCACCTCCCGCCCGCGCATCGGCAGCCAGCGCTCGATGAGATCCAGTTCGCTGGCGCCGATGTAGGCATCCGGAGCGTCGATCTGCATGGTATCCTCTCAGGTTGATTATCAAACCAGCGCACAATGTAACGCTCAGGGTGGCCGATGAACAGATCGGGTCGAAGGATACGGATGGGTGAGCGGCTCGGCGAGCGCCTGGACGAGTGGCGCCTGCACCTGGCGCGTCCCGATGCCCTGATCCAGCTGGCCCTGCTCGGTCTGGCCACCGGGATGGTCGCGGGCGGGGTGATCCTGTTGTTCCGCCTCGCCGTCGAGGGGGCACAGGCGGGCTTGCTGCCGGGGGCCGAGGCCTACGAGGCGCTGCCCCCCTGGCTGCGCCTCGCCCTGCCGCTCGGGGGCGGCGCACTGATCGGCTGGCTGTTTCACCGTCACGGCCGGGGGCTGCACGTACTGGGCGTGGCGCGGGTAATGGAGCGCATGGCCTACCACCAGGGCTATCTTTCGCTGCGCGAGTCCCTGCTGCAGTTCGCCGGTGCCGCCCTGACCATCGTAAGCGGCCATTCGGTGGGACGGGAGGGACCCCATATCTATCTCGGGGCGGCCGGCGGCAGCCTCCTGGGGCAGGCGCTGGGACTGCCCAACAACAGCATCCGCACCCTGGTCGGCTGCGGTGTCGCGGCGGGTATCGCCGCCTCCTTCAACACCCCCCTGGCCGGTGTGATCTTCTCCCTGGAGGTGGTGATGATGGAGTACACCCTGGCCAGCTTCATCCCGGTGATCCTCGCCGCCGGCAGCGCCACCGCCCTGTCGGTGGCGGTATTCGGCGCCGAACCGGCCTTCAATATCCCCGCACTGCGCCCCGGCTCCCTCGCCGAGTTGCCGGTGTGGCTGCTGCTGGGGCTGGTGACCGGCAGCGCCGCCGCCCTGTTCGTGCAGATGCTGCAGTCCAGCGCCCAGTTCGGCAGACGGCTCCCGTTCTGGCAGCGCACCACCCTTGCGGGGCTGGTGGTGGGCGCGATCGCGCTCTGGGTGCCCCAGGTGATGGGGATCGGCTACGACACGGTCGACGCGGCCCTAACGGGCGGGCTCGGGCTCGGGCTGCTGCTGGTATTGGTACTGGCCAAGATGACCGCCAGCGCCGCCTGCATCGGGCTCGGTATCCCCGGTGGCATGATCGGCCCCTCGCTGTTCATCGGCGCCGTGCTCGGCAGTCTGGTGGCGCACCTGCTGAACCTGGCGCTGCCGGGCCTGGGGCTCGATCCCGGCCTTTACGCCCTGCTCGGCATGGGGGCGATGATGGGGGCCAGTCTACAGGCGCCCCTGGCCGCCCTCACCGCCATGATGGAGCTGACCCACAGCCCACAGCTGATCATGCCGGGAATGCTGGTGATCGTGGTCGCCGGACTCACCGCCAGCGAGCTGTTTCGTAAAGAGTCGCTGTTCATCGCCATGCTGCGCGCGGGCGGCATGGACTACCAGGCCAACCCGGTGCTGCAGACCCTGCGCCGTACCGGCGTCGCCGGGGTGATGAGCAAGCGCTTCGCGCGTCCCGGGACGCGGGTCACGCGCGAGAGGGCCGAGCTCACCCTCGCCGCCGAACCCGAGTGGCTGCTGATCGAGGATGAGCATGGCCCCTCGGTGCTGATGCCGGCCGTGGACCTGGCGGCCTGGATGAAAGAGAACAGCGACGGCGAGGTGGATCTGCTGGAGATCCCGGCACGACGCTACCAGCTGGCCGGGGTGGAGCTGCGCGCCACCCTCCAGGAGGCGCTGGAGGCGCTGCGCGCGAGCGGCGCCGAGGCCCTCTACGTGAAACGCATGACCGCCCCGGCCATTATCCGAATTTATGGGGTTCTGACCCGCGAACAGATTGAATCGGCCTATCACTATTAAAATATTTTATGTGCGCAGTTAATGATTCTTTACCTCATTTCGATATACAATCAAATGGTTATCTAACAAGCGGATAACCGTGGATTTGCTTTGATGATTTTAGACTGGGAGTGACGATCAGATGACTGACGGGAAAGAGCTGAAAGTGGTGGAAGCGGACGATGCAGAAAACGAAACCGGATCGACGGACACGGTGGAACTCAATGGCGAAAAGATCAGCATCAGCGAGATGATGCAGGCCTATCGCGCCATGGAGGGGAACGTCGCCAAGCTGAAAAAGGACAACCGCAAGGCCGTGCGCCGCTACCGCCGGGAGGAGGAACTCAAGCCCTATCAGGCAGAGTTGATCCGCCTGCAGCAGTACCTGGAGGAGACCGGCGGCAAGATGGTCATCCTGTTCGAGGGGCGCGACGCCGCCGGCAAGGGCGGCACCATCCGCCGGGTCACCCGCTACATGAACGAGAAGCACTACCGGGTCGTGGCCCTGGGCAAGCCCACCGAGAATCAGCGCACCCAGTGGTTTTTCCAAAAGTATGTCACCCAGCTCCCGCGCGGCGGCGAGGTGGTACTGTTCGACCGTAGCTGGTACAACCGCGCCATGGTGGAACCGGTCTTCGGTTTCTGCACCGAGAAGGAGTACAAGAACTTCATGCGCGGGGTGACCGGCTTCGAAAAGGATCTGGTACGCCAGGGCACCACCCTGGTCAAGCTCTACTTCAGTGTTACCAAGGATGAGCAGGCACGGCGCTTCGACCGCCGCAAGAACGACCCGTTGCGCCAGTGGAAGCTGAGCGAGGTCGATGTCCAGGCCCAGGAGCGCTGGGACGAATTCACCAACGTCAAGTACGAGATGATGAAGAAAACCCACACCACCCACGCCCCGTGGACCATCATCCGCTCCAATGACAAGCACCTGGCACGCCTCAACGCCATGAAGGTGATCCTCAACGCAGTCCCCTACGAGCGCTTCAACACCGAGCTGAACTTCGTCCCCGACCCGGACATCGTCGTCTCCGGTTCCCGGGAGCTGGAGCACATGGAGGCACAGCGCCTGCGCGGCGGAAAATTCATCAGCTGAATGGAGCGCCATCTGCTGCTCCTGGCGGCAGCCTGGACACTCTATTTCCTGCTCCACTCCCTGCTGGCATCGCTCCAGGTCAAGCGCCGGGTCGCCCGGCGCTGGCCCCGGGCGGTGCCCGCCTACCGCCTGCTGTACAACGCCCTGGCGCTACTGCTGCTGATCCCGCCCCTGTATCTCACCTACACTGCCCCCGGGGATTATCTATGGCGCTGGGAGGGGCCGGCCCGGTGGTTGAGCAACGCCCTGGCCCTGCTCGCCCTGGCCGGTTTTTTCTGGACCGGCCGCCACTACGACCTCGGGGAGTTCATCGGCCTGCGCCAGTGGCGGAGCCACGAACAGCGGGTGGAGGATCAGGAGCGATTGCACCTCTCCCCCCTGCACCACTATGTGCGCCACCCCTGGTACAGTCTCGGGCTGGTGCTGATCTGGACCCGGGAGATGACCCCCGGCCTCCTCCTCGCGGCCCTGCTGGCGACCCTCTACCTGTTCGCAGGCTCCCGGCTTGAGGAGCGCAAGCTGCTGATCTACCATGGGGAGCGCTACCGCCGTTACCAGGAGCGGGTCCCCGGGCTGATCCCCCGGCCCTGGCGCCGCCTCCCGCCGGACCGGGCGGCAGCACCGGGCCGAGCGGGCACACTCCACGGCAAGCCTTCAAGTAACCGCCAAAACAGCCGCTGTCAGGACTAACAATCAGGAGGGCAGACCATGTTGAATCCGTCCGAGCAACGTACCTTCCACCGCATGCCGATCCGCGCCGGCGGCACCCTGCGGCGTGCCGACGAGGAGCGCGAACAGGCGGTCACGGTGGTCGATCTCAGCGCCGTCGGAGTGCTAATGGAGTGCGACGAACCGATCCCCCCCGGTACGCGGGCCGAGCTGATCCTGCCCCCGGGCACCTCCGCCACCCCCCCGCTGCGCGCTCACCTGGAGGTGTTGCGCTGCACCCCCCCGGACGAGCAAGAGTCCCGACAGGACGGCTTCTCCGTCGCCTGCCGCATCATCGCAATCCTCGAGGCCTGACCCGCCTCGCCCACTGCCGCCATCCGCCCCCGGCCGGGACGGGTGGCTCCGCTATTTCCTGCTGATTACGTTGATGCCACTATTCGTCTCTAATGCCGGATATTGAGTCGGATCCGTTTCTCCCTTTGAAGTCACCCAACCCACCCAGCGTGTCAAACCGTCCCCGCCAGAGGTTGGATTCGACTGCCCAAGGCAGGGCAAACAGACCAGCGGATCGAGTGCGATCACCCACGGATGATTTCCCTTGCCGTTTAAGTTGATTCTTATATACTTCGGGTGCTAAGATCGATCTAAATGGTAATCATTCTTATTTAGCCCTACCGCCCCTGGTGAAGCCGCCGTGAACCCCATTCCCCTGCCCAACCTGCCAGCCGGAACCGATGCCCGGATCGCGGGTATCGACGGTGACCCCGCCATGGCCCGCAAGCTGCTGAGCCTGGGGCTGCGGGTGGGCACCCGGATCCACCTGCTGCAACAGCGCAGACGGGGCGTGGTGGTCGCCACCGCCGGCACCCGGGTCGCCTTGGGTGCCGGGGTCGCCGACAAGGTTCTGGTCCATCTTCTCTAGGGAGCCCCGGCCGTGCTGACCATCGCCCTCGGAGGCAACCCAAACTGCGGCAAGTCCGCCCTGTTCAACGCCTTCACAGGCATCCGCCAGAAGACCGGAAACTGGCCCGGTGTGACGGTGGATCGTAAAGAGGGGCGCTTCAATCTCGATGGCACCGACATCACGGTGGTGGACCTGCCGGGCATCTACTCCCTGGACGCCTCCTCGCTCGACGAACAGGTGACCCGCGACTACCTCCTCTCCCGCGAGGCGGGGCTGATCGTCAACGTCCTCGACGCCTCCAACCTGGAGCGCAATCTCTACTTCACCATCCAGTTGCGGGAGATGGGCATCCCCATGGTGATCGCCCTGAACATGATGGATGTGGCGCGCAAGCGCGGCATCCTGGTCGACACCGATCAGCTGGCCCGGGAGTTGGGCTGCCCGGTGGTGCCGGTGGTGGCGGTCTCCGGCGAAGGGCTCGGTGAGCTGCGGCAGCGCATCCGCGAGGTCGCCGCCCAGGGGCAGGAGACCCGCTTCGAGGTGGCCCACGAGGACAGCGTGGAGCAGGCGATGGCCGATCTCGCACCCCAGTTGACGGGCAAGAGCGACCAGGCCAACCTGCGCTGGCTCGGTCTGAAGCTGCTGGAGGGCGATCAGTACGCCCTCTCCCTGGCCGACGCCCCGCTGCGCCAGCGGGTTGCCCACTGGCGCCAGGTGATTGCCGACCGGGCCGGCGAGGAGGTCGACATCCACATCGCCGACGCCCGCTACAGCCACGCCCACGCCATCACCCAGCGGGTGCTGCGCGAGCACGGGCGGCTGGACAAGACCGCCTCGGACCAGATCGACCGGATCATCCTGCACCGCCTGGCCGGCATCCCCATCTTCCTGCTGGTGATGTACCTGATGTTCATGTTCACCATCAACCTGGGCGGCGCCTTCATCGATTTTTTCGATATCGCGGTGGGGGCCTTGGCGGTGGACGGCCTCGGCCACTGGCTGCGCGGCCTCGGCAGCCCCGAGTGGCTGACGCTACTGCTCGCCGAGGGGGTCGGGGGGGGTATCCAGGTGGTCTCCACCTTTATCCCGATCATCGCCTGCCTCTACCTGTTTCTCTCGGTCCTGGAAGACACCGGCTACATGGCCCGCGCCGCCTTCGTGATGGACCGGGCGATGCGCGCCGTCGGCCTGCCCGGCAAGGCCTTCGTGCCCCTGATCGTCGGCTTCGGGTGCAACGTCCCGGCGGTGATGGCCACCCGCACCCTGGAGAACCAGCGCGAGCGCAAGCTGACCATCCTGATGAACCCCTTCATGTCCTGCGGCGCGCGCCTGCCGGTGTACGCCCTGTTTGCCGCCGCCTTTTTCCCCGCGAACGGCCAGAATCTGGTATTCCTGCTCTATCTCATCGGTATCGCCGTGGCGGTGCTGACTGGGCTGATCATGCGCCGCACCCTGCTCTCGGGCGACAGCACCGGCTTCATGATGGAACTCCCCCCGTACCACCTGCCGACGCTCAAGGGGGTCGCCCTGCGCACCTGGGACCGGGTCAAGCTGTTTATCAAGGACGCAGGCAAGGTGATTGTGGTGATGGTGCTGATCATCAACACCCTGAACTCCATCGGCACCGACGGCAGCTTCGGCAACAACGACAGCGAGCACTCGGTGCTGAGCGCGGCAGCCAAGGTGCTGACCCCGCTGCTCGCGCCGATCGGCATCAAGGAGGAGAACTGGCCCGCCACCATCGGCATCTTCACCGGCGTGCTGGCCAAGGAGGTGGTGGTGGGCACCCTGGACACCCTCTATACCCAGCTGGCGGTGCAGGACGCCGGTGGCGCGCGCGCCGAGCAGCCCTTTGACCTGGTTGCGAGTCTGCGCCAGGCGCTCGCCAGCATAGGGGAGAACCTCAGCGCCCTGCGCGAGACCCTCCTCGACCCCCTGAGCATGAACCTGGGAGCGATCGACGATCCCCAGGCCGCCGCCCGCGCACAGCAGGTCAACAGCGGCACCTTCGGGGCCATGGCGGCACGCTTCGACGGCCAGGCGGGCGCCTTCGCCTACCTGCTGTTCATCCTGCTCTACGCCCCCTGCGTGGCCACCATGGGCGCGATCCGCCGCGAGGCGGGGGGTGCCTGGGCGCTGTTCGTGGTGGCCTGGACCACCGGCGTGGCCTATGCCACCGCCACCATCTACTACCAGGCCGCCAGCTATGCGGCCCACCCGCGCGCCGCCACGCTGTGGATCCTCGCCATGACCCTGGCGGTGGCGGCGGTGATCGTCGGGCTGCGGCTCTGGAGCCGCCGGGGCGCGCGAGCCGGGAACGGCGCATGATCCTGGGACGGATCAAGGCGTACCTGCGCCAGCGCGGTCAGGCCACCCTGGCCGACATCGCCCTGCACGTGGGGAGCGAGCCCGACGCGGTCCGGGGCATGCTGGAGACCTGGATCCGCAAGGGGGAGGTGCGCAAATACCGCCTCGGCAGCGCCTGCGGCAGTGGCTGCGGCGAGTGCCCGGCGAACGCCACGGAGATCTACCAGTGGCTGGGTGAGGACCGGGATCCGGCCCCGCCGCCCCTTATTTGCCCGTCACCGGGAAGGCACCACTGAAAGGCCCGCCGCCCTCAGTGGCCGCACACCAGGGTCGGCCCGAGGACGAACGCCTCCTCCTCGAAGCCGTGCTCCTCCAGGGCGTCCATCACCTCGTCCCAACCGCAGTTGGCGTTGCGCTCCTGCACCGCCGCGATCACCCCGGTGACGTGACGATAGGCCTCCTGCTCGCGCATATCCTCGGGGATGCGCAACAGGCGGCTGTTGGCCGGATCCTCTCCCGGCAGCACCATCAATCTCACTGACATATCCTCTCGCTCCTCCACGGCTGGTCTTGAATCCGGCGCCCGCCGACATTCATCCCGTCCACTCTACGCAATCAGGCGCCACAGCGCCATGACAAGGCGCAACCCACCGCCCTTGTCTCCATCCCGGGAAATGTCTATCCTCCCCGCTGCTGAGAAACCAGGAGAACAGATCATGTCCGAGACCGAACAGCGCGTCATCTTTATCTTCCCAGGCCAGGGCTCCCAATACCCCGGCATCGGCAGCGATCTGTGCGCCGAATTCGAGACCGCCCGCCGCGTCTACGAACAGGCGAGCGACGTGCTCGGCTACGACATGGCAAAGCTCTCCGGCGAAAACCCGGACGAGCGAATCCACCTCACCCGCTACACCCAGCCGGTGCTGCTGACCCACCACATCGCCTGCCTCAGCGTCTATCGCGAACTGGCCGACACGCCCCTGCAACCTGCTGCTGCGGCCGGCCACAGCCTGGGTGAGTACTCCGCCCTGGTGACCGCCGGTGCGCTGAGCTTCGAAGACGCGCTGCGTTTGGTGGCCCGGCGCGGCGAACTGATGGGCACCCACGGCGAGGGGGAGATGGCGGCCCTGACCATCGACCTTGAGGGGGCCCGTCCCCTGGCCGACAAGCACTACTGCGGCATCGCCGGCCTCAACCTGCCCGATCAGACGGTGGTCGGCGGCGCCCCCGCGGACCTCGACGCCCTGGCCGCCGAGATGGCCGAACTCCACCCCAAGAAGAAGGCGATCCGCCTCAAGACCGAAGGCGCCTTCCACACCTACTACATGGTCAGCGCCGCGCGCCACTTCCGCGAGGCCCTCAACCAGGTCGAGTTTGCCGAACCACGGATCCGCGTGCTCTCCAACTACACCGGGGGCTTTCACGAAAGCGCTGCCGAGAGCATCCGCTCGCGCCTCTTCTTCCAGCTTTTTCACCCGGTCAACTGGATCGGCTGCCTGCAGAGCGCCCTGGACGACGGCATGAACCTGTTCGTCGAGTTCGGCGGCGGCATCGGCATCGGCAGCGGCGACGGCCCGGCCGAGAAACGCCCCAACCTGGAGGGCATGATCAAGAAGTTCGCCCGCCGGGCCAGTCCCCGCCCCGGGTACATCCCGGCGATCAACAGCGCCACCATCCGCGCGGCGGCCGGGGCGGAGTAGGCGCTCACCCCCCGGTGGCCTTGCCGGGCGCACCCCAGGGGGGGCCTTCGCTCAGGTAGGCGCGGAAACGCGCGGCATCGACCGGGGGGCTGAAGTAGTAGCCCTGGATCATCTCCACCCCGCGCAGGCGGATAAACTCCAGCTGCCCGGCGCTCTCCACCCCTTCGGCCACCAGATCGAGATCCAGGGCGTGGGCCATGGCGATAATCGCCTCCACCAGCGCCTCGTCGCTGCGATCGACCCCGATGTCACGGATGAAGGAGCGATCGATCTTCAACACCTGCAGGGGGAATCGTTTGAGGTAACTGAGCGAGGAGTAGCCGGTGCCGAAGTCGTCCAGGGCCAGCCGCACCCCCCGCCGCTGCAGGGCGTTCAAGATATTAATCGTCTCCGGCGCATCCTGTACCAGCAGGCTTTCGGTGATCTCCAACTCCAGCCGCCGCGGCGCCAGACCGCTGGCCATCAGCGCCCCGCCCACGCAGCCCAGCAGATCACCCATGCGGAACTGGCGCGAGGAGATATTGACCGCCACCGAGATATCGTCGTCATTCGGCCAGCACACCGCCTCCAGACACGCCTGCTCGATCACCCAGCGGCCGATATCGGTGATCAGGCCGGCGTCCTCGGCGACCGGGATGAAACGCTCCGGGCCCACCGCCCCCAGGCTCGCGTTGTCCCAGCGCAGCAGCGCCTCCGCCCCCACGATACGCCCGCTGTGCACCTCCACCTTGGGTTGATAGACCAGCGAGAACTCGTCGCTGCCGAGGGCACGGCGCAGTTGGGATTCAATTGCCAGACGCGCCTCGGCCTCCTCGCGCATCTGTCGGGTGAACAACTGGAAGGTGTTGCGTCCCCGCGCCTTGGCGCCGTACATGGCCGCGTCCGCCGCCTGCATCAGCTGCTCGACATCCGTGCCATCATCCGGAAACAGGCAGATCCCGATGCTGACCGAGGCGTACACCTCCCCCGAGGCGAGCGCGAAGGGGCTGGCGAAGATCCGATTGAGCTTGCGCGCCACCACCTCCACCTCGCGGATCGCGCCGATCCCCTCCAGGCAGACCAGAAACTCGTCGCCGCTCATGCGGAACATGGTGTCCGATTCGCGCAGGGTGGCGCGCATGCGCTCACTGGCCAGTACCAGCAGTTCATCGCCGGCGCGATGACCCAGGGTGTCGTTGATGGTCTTGAAGTTGTCGAGGTCCAGGAACAGCAGCGCCACCTGGTTGCGCTGACGCCGCGCCCGGGCGAAGGCGTCGCCGAGTCTCGGCAGCATGTAGTTGCGGTTCGGCAGGCCGGTCAAGTCATCGAAGTTGGCCTGACGGATCAGGCGATCCTCGTACTCCTTGCGCTCGGTGTTGTCGATCGCCACGCCGATGGTGCCGTTCAGATGACCGTCACCGTCGAGCAGGGGCGAGTAGTGCATCTCATAGCGCGACGCACCGATATCCAGGGTGGAGACGAAGCCCTCACCGGACAGGGCGCGGTGGCCGTCTGCGACCACCGGAGCGGTGTCACGGAATACGCTGAAGAAGTTGTCCCCCACCTCGGCCACCGGCAGCTCACCGCGGATTCCGGAGCGCGAGCCGTCGATGAAGGTGATCCGCCCTTGCGGATCCAGGGACCAGATGGCGATCGGCGCGCTGGCGATCACCGAGCGCATCAGTGCCTGCTGCTTGCACACCTGCTCCTGGGCCGCTTCGCGGTCGGTGAGGTCAAGGGCGGTGAGCACGAACACCGGCGGCTCCTCGCGCTCCGAGTACTGTAGCCGCGCCTCCACCGGGTAGGTGGTGCCGTCGCGGCGCCGGTGCCGCACCTGCAGGCTCAGCCCCGCCACCTCCCCTTCGCGCAGGGGCCGGACCAGTCGCTCAAACTCCGCCCGGTCGATGCCGTCGATCAGCTCGATCAGGGTGAAGCGTCCGCAGTCATCCCCCTCCAGACCCAGATTCTCCAGCGCCCCGCCGTTGGCCAGACGGCAGGTGAGCGTCTGGGCATCGAACAGATAGACCTCGCTGGCGCTGCCGTCGAGTACCCGCGCGAGCCGGGTGTCGAGCCGGTTTTTCTCCCGTTGCAGATCCCGCACCAGGCCCTGGTTCTCGTAGCGCAGGCGCAGCGACCCGAGGACCGATTCGTTGAGCCGGTGACCGGTGCGCAGCAGGAACAGCATCTGGGCGAACACCAGTACGCCGATGCTGACATGGAGCGTATCGCCCTGCAGCAGCGAGATCCCGCCCACCGGCAGCAGGGAGGGGATGGCGTAATAGAGATAGGAGGTGAAATCCGGCGCATGCACGGTAAGCGCCCCGGCCGCCAGGCCGGAGATCACCAGCACGGTGAAGATCTGGAAGTGAACCTGCTGCTCGGGGAAGAAGAGCACCCCGGCCCACCCCCAGAGCACCCCGGTGACGAGGGTCCCGGCGCGGTGATACGCAACCCAGTGCCGTACCGCCTCCAGGGAGGGCTGGCGGTTATAACGCCAGGCCATGGCGCTGCGCAGAAGCAGGATCGCGGCCAGCGCCAAGATCCAGGGCAGTACCAGGCGCGGCGCCAGGTGAGCCGAGTGGACACCGAGGAAGAGGGTGGCCACGGCGGCGGTCACCAGGACCGAGAAGTGGGTGCCGGCATAGAGCATCGCCACCCGGTCGGCATCCACCGAGCCCCGATCCGGTGCCACTGCATCCCTCATCCGCCTCTCCCTCGCCTGGCGCCTCCAGACGGAACGCACACTGTCACCCGCGTTTTCCGCGTAGGGCCGATGAACAAACTATAGACGACCGGCGCGGTTGCACAAGCGCCCGCCGGCGCCGGGCGGGTAGGCGGACTCAGCGTTCACTGCTGACCGGCACCTGGCGGTAGTGCTCGGGGACCTGCTCCGGGGCGTCGAAGTTGACCTTGAGATCGCGCAGCACCCCGTCCTGGATACTGTAGATCCAGCCGTGGACGGTGAGATCCTGCCCCCGCTTCCAGGCATCCTGGACGATGGTGGTGTGGCAGACATTGGAGACCTGCTCGATGACGTTGAGCTCGCACAGCAGGTCCACCCGCTCGGCCTCGTCGACGCAGTGGCCGAAGTGCTCGCGGTGCAGGTGGTAGACGTCCTTGATGTGGCGCAGCCAGTTGTCGATCAGCCCGTGCGGCTGATTGCCGAGGGCCGCGGCCACGCCGCCACAGCCATAATGGCCACAGACGATGATGTGCCGCACCTTGAGCACGTCCACCGCGTACTGCAGCACCGACAGGCAGTTGAGATCGGTGTGCACCACCAGATTGGCGACATTGCGGTGGACGAACAGATCCCCTGGAAGCAGCCCGACGATCTCGTTGGCCGGCACGCGGCTGTCGGCACAACCGATCCACAGATACTCGGGGCGCTGCTGACGGGCCAGCCGCTGAAAGAAACCGGGGCTCTCCTGGCTGGTCCGCTCCGCCCACTCCAGGTTGTTCTCGAACAGCCGCTCCAGATCCGACATGGCGATTCCCCCGGGGGTTGTTGGGCACCACCGGGACAGCCCCGTGGCACCGGATGAAAAGGTGTGGCGCTTCAGGCCTGCTCCAGCTCCACCAGGGTACCGCAAAAATCCTTGGGGTGGAGAAACAGCACCGGTTTGCCGTGGGCGCCGGTCTTCACCTCCCCCAGCACCCGCGCCCCCTCGCGGCGCAGGCGCGCGGCGGCCGCCTCGATGTCGTCCACCTCGTAGCAGACGTGGTGGATTCCGCCACTCGGGCTCTTCTCCAGAAAGCGCGCGACGGGCGAGGTCTCGCCCAGGGGGTGCAACAGTTCGATCTTGGTGTTGGGCAGCTCCACGAACACCGTGGTGACGCCGTGTTCGGGCAGGGCCAGGGGGTCGGAGACCCGCGCCCCCAGGGTATCGCGGTAGGTCGCCGTGGCCGCATCGAGGTCGGGCACGGCAATTGCCACGTGATTCAGTCTTCCGATCATACTTGCCATCTCCAATGGTTGATACCCGCGCATCGCGAGCGCGGCGGGCGCCTCAATCACGCCCCCCGCCGAGGAACAGATCCAACAGCTGCCGGGCGGCCACGGTGGCGGGCAGCCGCCCGGCCATTACCTCCCGCTCCAACTCCGGGATGCGCTGGCGCAGCGACTGATCCTCGCGCAGCGCCGCAAGCAGACTCTCCGCCGTCTCACTCCACATCCAGGAGCGCGCCTGCTCGGCGCGCCGTTGCAACAGCTCGCCGCTCGCCTCCAGGGTCCGGCGATAGCGCTCGACCGTCTCCCAGGCCGCCTCGATCCCACGCCCCTCCAGGGCCGAACAGGTCTTCACCGGCACCCGCCAATTGCGGGTGCGCGGATGCAGCAGCTTCAGGGCATGCAGGTAATCGGAGGCGGAGTGGTTGGCGGTGGCCGCCAGCTCGCCATCGGCCTTGTTTACCAGGATCAGGTCGGCCAGCTCCATGATGCCGCGCTTGATCCCCTGCAGATCATCTCCCCCGCCCGGCAGCAACAGCAGCAGGAACATGTCGGTCATCTCCGCCACCGCGGTCTCCGACTGCCCCACCCCCACCGTCTCCACCAGCACCACATCGAAACCGGCCGCCTCACACAGCAGCATGGTCTCGCGGGTGCGGCGCGTCACCCCACCCAGGGTCTGCCCGGCGGGCGAGGGCCGGATAAACGCCTCGCGGCGCCGGGCCAGCCGCTCCATGCGGGTCTTGTCACCCAGGATGGAGCCGCCGCTGCGCACCGACGAGGGGTCGACCGCCAGCACCGCGAGGCGCTGCCCCCGGTCCAGGATGTGGTTGCCCAGGGCCTCGATGAAGGTCGATTTCCCGGCCCCCGGCACCCCGGTGACGCCGATGCGCATCGCCCCGCCCGCGTGGGGCGCGAGCCGTTGCAGCAACCGCGCGGCCCGCTCGCGGTGATCGGCGCGGCTCGATTCAACCAGGGTGATGGCCCGTGACAGGGCACGGCGCTGCCCGCCCAGGACCCCCTCGGCCAGCGCCTCCAGCTCCATGCTCACGCCGTCTCCCGGGTCACTCGAACTCGATGATGGTCTGATCCACCATCAGGCTGTCGCCCACCCCGGCGCTGACCCGCGCCACCACCCCATCGCGCTCGGCGCGCAGCACGTTCTCCATCTTCATCGCCTCGATCACCGCCAGC
Organism: Candidatus Sedimenticola endophacoides; assembly: GCA_003062205.1. GTDB lineage: Bacteria > Pseudomonadota > Gammaproteobacteria > Chromatiales > Chromatiaceae > Sedimenticola_A > Sedimenticola_A endophacoides. The sequence continues at coordinate 80,234 of PQCP01000104.1, read as the reverse complement.
TCCTCACCGGCCTTCACCTCCTGCCCCTCACTGACCGATACCTTGACCAGCAGCCCGGGCATCGGCGAGAGCAGGAAGCGGGAGAGGTCGGGGGCCGCCTTCTCCGGCATCAGATCGTTGAGTTCGGCGGCGCGCGGGGTCATCACCAGGGCGTCGATACGGGCGCCCCGGTGGTAGAGGCTGTAACGGAGCCCCTGGCGCTCGACCTGGAAACAGAGGGTCTCGCCGTTGATGCTCCCCTCGAACAGGGGCTGGCCCAGGGCCCAGTCGGTCACCACCGAATAGTCGCGTCCGTCGTAATGGACGTGGTAGCCGTTCTGGGTCGGCCTGACCCGCACCGCGTGAATCCGGCGCTCGATCACCACCGCCCACTCCTCGCCGACCTTGCGTCCGTAGCCCTGCAACTGGCCGCTGAGGTGAGCGGCGCGGTCCATGTAATGGCGGTGGATCATCGCCGCCACCACGATCGGCTTGGCCGGGTCCTCCTGGGGCACCATCCCGGCATTGAAGCCGTCGGGGTACTCCTCGGCGATGAAGTTGGTGGTGAGCCGCCCCTCGATGAACCGGGGGTGCACCATCAGGGCGTTGAGAAAGCTGATGTTGTGCTGCACGCCACGGATGTAGTACTCGTCCAGGGCCCGCTGCATTCGCCGGATCGCCTCGCCGCGATCGGCGCCGTAGGTGACCAGCTTGGCGATCATCGGATCGTAGAACATCGACACCTCGCCCCCCTCGTAGACGCCGGTATCGACCCGCACATGCGAATCCTCGGCGGGCGGGCGGTAGTGAACCAGACGCCCGATGGAGGGGAGGAAGTTGCGGAACGGGTCCTCGGCGTAGACCCGCGCCTCAATCGCCCAACCGTCGAGGCGCACCTCCTCCTGGCCCAGCGGCAACGCCTCGCCGTCGGCCACGCGGATCATCAGCTCCACCAGGTCGACCCCGGTGATCTTTTCGGTGATCGGGTGTTCGACCTGCAGCCGGGTGTTCATCTCCAGGAAGTAGAAGTTGCGCTGGGCGTCGACGATGAATTCGACGGTACCCGCCGAGCGGTACTGCACCGCCCGGGCCAGGGCCACCGCCTGTTCGCCCATCGCCTTGCGGGTGGCCGCGTCGAGAAACGGCGATGGGGCCTCCTCGATCACCTTCTGGTGGCGGCGCTGGATGGAGCACTCGCGCTCGTTGAGATAGATGACATTGCCATGGGTGTCGGCCATCACCTGGATCTCGATGTGGCGCGGCTCCTCGATGAATTTCTCGATGAATACCCGGTCATCGCCGAAGCTGGAGCGCGCCTCGTTGCTGGCCCGCTCGAAGCCGTCGCGCGCCTCTTCGGCGTTGTGGGCGACGCGCATCCCCTTGCCGCCGCCACCGGCCGAGGCCTTGAGCATCACCGGGTAGCCGATGGCATCGGAGATGCGCACCGCCTCCTCGGCGTCGCGAATCACCTCGGTGTGACCGGGGATGATATTGACCCCCGCCTCGCCGGCCAGCTTCTTGGAGGTGATCTTGTCGCCCATGCTGGTGATGGCGAAGGTGGCGGGGCCGATGAAGGCGATACCCTCGCGCTCCAGCGCCTCGCAGAAGGCGGCGTTCTCCGAGAGAAACCCGTAGCCTGGGTGCACCGCCTGGGCGCCGGTATCCCGGCAGGCCTGCAAGAGTGTCGCTACCTCGTGAAAGATTTTGGGACATCCCAGTCCCCAAAATCGACTCGCCAACGCGACAGCCGTTACTGCCCCGACCGTCCTGCGCTCATCACGACTCCGTCCCGCACATTGCAGCAAAGCTGCTCGTGCGCAACTCCGTCATGATGACCACAATGACTCTACGGCGTGTCGGATGCGCTATTTGTATGCCCTACGTCACTCCCTATCGGTCGTAACTGCGGCCATACAACCGCGCCTACGCCTATCGGGGACTAACCGCCTTCGCTTCGCTCTCCATGGCGGTTAGCGGATGATGCGTTCCATCACCAGGTAGCTTTCGGAAGAGGCGGCGGCGCCGATATGCACCGCCTCGTCGGCCATCCGCACATGCAGGGCGTCCCGGTCGGCGTCGGAGTAGACGGCGACGGTCTTGATCCCCATCCTGCGGGCGGTCTTCATGACGCGGCAGGCGATCTCGCCGCGGTTTGCGATCAGTATCTTTTCAAACATGGTCAGGCCTTTCTGTCATGGATGCGGCGCCGCGGTGAGCGGTGCGGGGATACGGCGTGGCGCCGAACACCCGCGACCCACAGCCTCCCGGCCCCGCGACGGCATTTCGTCTGCTCGGGATTTTTTGTCCGCTGCGCTTCACAGCGGAATGTTGCCGTGCTTGCGCCAGGGGTTCTCCAGCTCCTTGTCGGCCAGCATCGCCAGCGAGCGGCAGATACGCTTGCGGGTGCTGTGCGGCATGATCACGTCATCGATAAAGCCGTGCCTGCCGGCGACGAAGGGGTTGGCGAATTTGTCGCGATACTCCTCGGTGCGGGCGGCGATCTTCTCCGCGTCGCCGATGTCCTGGCGGAAGATGATCTCCACCGCCCCCTTGGGCCCCATGACCGCGATCTCGGCGGTGGGCCAGGCGAGGTTGACGTCGCCGCGCAGGTGCTTGGATGACATCACATCGTAGGCACCGCCGTAGGCCTTGCGGGTGATCACCGTCACCTTCGGCACCGTGGCCTCGGCGTAGGCGTAGAGCAACTTCGCCCCATGCTTGATGATGCCGCCGTACTCCTGAGTGGTGCCGGGAAGGAAGCCCGGGACGTCGACCAGGGTGAGGAGGGGGATGTTGAAGGCGTCGCAGAAGCGCACGAAGCGTGCCGCCTTTTTCGACGAGTCGATATCCAGGCAGCCGGCCAGCACCATCGGTTGGTTGGCGACGATACCCACCGTGGAGCCCGCCATGCGCGCGAAGCCGGTGATGATGTTGGCGGCGTAGCCGGACTGGAGTTCGAAGAAGTCGTTGTCATCGACGATCTTGCCGATCAGCTCCTTCATGTCGTAAGGCTTGTTGGGATCGGCAGGAATCAGGGTGTCGAGGGAGGCGATCTTGCGCTCCGTCGGATCATCCGTGGGCCACACCGGGGGTCGCTCGCGGTTATTGGCGGGCAGAAAGTTGACAAAGCGGCGCAGCATCAGCAGCGCCTCCACATCGTTGTCGAAGGCGAGGTCGGCCACGCCGGACTTGGTGGTGTGGGTCAGGGCGCCGCCCAACTGCTCGGCGGTCACCTCCTCATGGGTCACGGTCTTGACCACGTCGGGGCCGGTGACGAACATGTAGGAGGTGTCCTTGACCATGAAGATGAAGTCGGTCATGGAGGGCGAATAGACCGCGCCGCCGGCACAGGGGCCCATGATCATGGAGATCTGCGGCACCACCCCCGAGGCCAGCACGTTGCGCTGAAACACGTCGGCGTAACCGGCCAGCGACTCCACCCCCTCCTGGATACGCGCCCCGCCCGAGTCGTTGAGACCGATCACCGGGGCCCCCACCTTCATGGCGTGATCCATGACCTTGCAGATCTTCTCCGCGTGGGAACCGGAGAGCGAGCCGCCAAATACGGTGAAGTCCTGACTGAAGACAAACACCAGGCGGCCGCTGACGGTTCCGTAGCCGGTCACCACGCCATCGCCGGGGACCTGCTGGCGCTCCATGCCGAAGTCGGTGCAGCCGTGCTCGACGAACATGTCCCACTCCTCGAACGTGCCGGGATCGAGGAACAGTTCGATGCGCTCGCGCGCGGTCAGCTTCCCCTTGGCGTGCTGCTTGTCGATACGCGTCTGACCGCCTCCGGCGCGCGCCGCCTCCCGCTTCTCTTCCAGCTTATGAATAATCTCTTGCATCGCTCTTCACCAATTCGGTTTATTGGTTTCGTGTAAAAGGGTCGGCCGCCGCCTCTCCGGCCCCCCGTGGTCCGCTATCCGGCGCGCCGCTGCTCGATCAGCCCGATCAGCTCGGCGGCCGACTCGGTGATGTTGGTGCCCGGTCCGTAGACCGCCGCCACTCCGGCGTCGCGCAGCCCCTGGTAATCCTTGGGCGGAATCACTCCTCCGCAGACCACCAGCACCTCTTCCGCCCCCTCTGCCTGGAGCGCCTCGATCAGCTGCGGCACCAGGGTCTTGTGGCCCGCCGCCAGGGAGGAGACCCCGACCACGTGCACATCGTTCTCCGCCGCCTGGCGCGCCGCCTCCTCGGGGGTCTGGAACATGGGGCCGATATCCACATCGAATCCGAGATCCGCGTAGGCGGTGGCGATCACCTTGGCGCCGCGATCATGGCCGTCCTGCCCCATCTTCACCACCAGCATGCGGGGGCGGCGCCCCTCGGCGGCGGCGAACGCGTCGATCCGCCGCTTGATCTCGTCGAACATTTCATCCCCCTCGTAGGCCGCGCCGTACACGCCGGAGACCGAGCGGGTCACCGCCCTGTGGCGGCCGTAGACCCGCTCCAGGGCGTCGGAGATCTCGCCCACGGTGGCGCGCGCGCGCGCCGCCTCCACCGCCAGCGCCAGCAGGTTGCCGTCGCCCTCGCGCGCGGCGCGGGTGAGTGCATCAAGGGCCGCCTGGCAGGCGGCGCTATCGCGTCCCTCCCGGACCCGGCGCAGACGCGCCACCTGGGCCTCGCGCACGGCGCTGTTATCGATATCCAGCACCTCCACCTCGGGCTCCTCGGCAAGGCGATAGCGGTTGACGCCGACAATCACCTCCTCGCCGCGGTCGATGCGCGCCTGGCGCCGCGCCGCCGCCTCCTCGATACGCAGCTTGGGCATTCCCGACTCCACCGCCTTGGTCATACCGCCGAGCGCCTCCACCTCGTCGATCAGCTTGCGCGCCTCATCCACCAGCGAGGCGGTAAGGCTCTCGACATAGTAGGAGCCGGCCAGGGGGTCGACCACCTTGGTAACACCGGCCTCCTCCTGGATCACCAGCTGGGTGTTGCGGGCGATGCGCGCCGAAAAATCGGTGGGCAGGGCCAGGGCCTCGTCGAAGGAGTTGGTGTGCAGGGACTGGGTGCCGCCGAGCACCGCCGCCAGGGCCTCGATGGTGGTGCGTATGATGTTGTTGTAGGGGTCCCGGGCGGTGAGGCTGACGCCGGAGGTCTGGCAGTGGGTGCGCAGCATCCGCGAGCGCGCGTCCCGTGGCTGGAAGTGCTTCTCCATCAGCTCCGCCCAGAGGATGCGCGCGGCGCGCAGCTTGGCCGCCTCCATGAAGAAGTTCATGCCGATGGCGAAGAAGAAGGAGAGGCGCGGTGCGAAACGGTCCACATCCAGCCCCCGGGCGATGGCGGCGCGCACATACTCCAGGCCGTCGGCGATGGTGAAGGCCAGCTCCTGCACATTGGTCGCCCCCGCCTCCTGCATATGGTAGCCGGAGATGGAGACGGAGTTGAACTTGGGCATGCGCTCGGCGGTATAGCCGATGATGTCGGCGACGATACGCATCGAGGGGGCGGGTGGATAGATATAGGTGTTGCGGACCATGAACTCCTTGAGGATGTCGTTCTGCAAGGTCCCGGCGAGCTGCTCCGGGGCCACGCCCTGCTCCTCGGCGGCGACGATGTAGCTGGCCATCACCGGCAGCACCGCGCCGTTCATGGTCATGGAGACCGAGACCCGGTCCAGGGGAATGCCGTCGAACAGGATCTTCATGTCCTCGACGGAGTCGATCGCCACCCCGGCCTTGCCCACGTCGCCGACCACCCGCTCGTGGTCCGAATCGTAGCCGCGATGGGTGGCCAGATCAAAGGCGACCGACAGCCCCTGCTGACCGGCGGCCAGGTTACGCCGGTAGAAGGCGTTGGACTCCTCGGCGGTGGAGAAGCCGGCGTACTGGCGCACGGTCCAGGGGCGCCCGGCGTACATGGTGGCGCGCGGACCACGCATGAAGGGGGCGAAACCGGGCAGGCCCCCGCCATGCTCCATGCCCTCCAGGTCCGCCGCGCTGTAGAGCGGCTTGACCGCGATCCCCTCCGGGGTGTTCCAGGTCAGCTCGTCAAGGGGACGCCCGCGCAGCTCTTTTTCGGCCAGGCTGCGCCAGTCGTCGATGGTCGGTTGAGTCAAATCGGCCATAGTGATTCCAGAATGGTGGTGGTGAACGGGGCCGCGGCCAGCCGCGGCCCCCGCGCTCGGTTCAGTGCATCAGCACTTACTGTTTGGCATAGCCAATGCGCCGCAACGCCTCGCCGATCTCATCCAGGATGGCGGGATCGTCAATGGTGGCGGGCATCCGGTACTCCTCGCCATCGGCGATCTTCTTCATGGTGCCGCGCAGGATCTTGCCGGAGCGGGTCTTGGGCAGGCGCTCCACCACCACCACCTTCTTGAACGCGGCCACCGGACCGATCTTCTCGCGCACCAGCGCCACCAGCTCGGCCATCAGCTCCGGCTCGGGGCGTTCCACCCCCGCCTTGAGCACCACCATCCCCACCGGCAGTTCGCCCTTGAGCTGATCGGCGGCCCCGATCACCGCGCACTCGGCCACATCGGGGTGAGAGGAGAGCACCTCCTCCATGCCGCCGGTGGAGAGGCGGTGACCGGCGACGTTGATGATGTCGTCGATGCGGCTCATGATCCACAGATAGCCGTCGGCGTCCTTGTAACCGGCATCGCCGGTGAGGTAGTAACCCTCCTGGGCGCTCAGGTTAAGAGTCGACATAGCGCTGATCATTCTGCCACAGGGTGGGCAGACAACCCGGGGGCATCGGCAGCTTGATCATGATGCGTCCGATCTCGCCCGGGGCCTCCTCGGCGCCGTTTTCATCAAGGATGCGCACATCGTAACCGGGCACCGCCACGGTGGGCGAACCGGGTTTGATCGGCAGCGCCTCGATACCCAGACAGTTGGCGGCGATGCCCCAGCCGGTCTCGGTCTGCCACCAATGATCGACCACCGGCACGCCCAGCTTGCTCTGCGCCCAATCCAGGGTGTCGGGGTCGCAACGCTCTCCGGCCAGGAACAGGGCGACAAACTTCGACATGTCGTAGCGCTTGAGATGCTCCGCCCCGGGATCCTCGCGTTTGATGGCGCGAAACGCCGTGGGGGCGGTAAACATCACCTTCACCCCGTGTTCGGAGATCACCCGCCAGAAGGCCCCGGCATCGGGGGTACCGACCGGCTTACCCTCGAACATCACCGTGGTGGCGCCGTGCAGCAGCGGGGCATAGACGATGTAGGAGTGGCCCACCACCCAGCCCACGTCCGAGGCCGCCCAGTAGACATCCCCGGGCTGCACGTTGTAGATGTTCTTCATGGTCCACTTCATGGCCACGGCATGGCCGCCATTGTCGCGCACCACCCCCTTGGGAATGCCGGTGGTACCGGAGGTGTAGAGGATGTAGAGGGGATCGGTGGCCTGCACCGGCACGCAGTCGGCGGGCTCGGCGGCCGCCTCGGCGCCGGCCCAGTCCAGGTCGCGCCCGGCCTGCATCGCCGCCTCGGCCTGGGGCCGCTGGAAGATCACCGTGTGATCGGGCTTATGGATGGAGAAGTCGATTGCCTCATCGAGCAGAGGTTTGTAGGCGATCACCCGTGCCCCCTCGATCCCGCAGGAGGCGGAGACGATCACCTTTGGTTTGGCGTCGTCGATACGCGTGGCCAGCTCCTTGGCGGCGAAACCGCCAAACACCACCGAGTGGATGGCCCCGATGCGGGCGCAGGCGAGCATGGCGATGGCCGCCTCGGGGATCATCGGCATGTAGACGATGACCCGGTCCCCCTTGCCCACCCCCTGATCCCGGAGCACCCCGGCGAAACGGGCCACGCGGTCGCGCAGCTGGCGGTAGCTGTAGGTGGTCTGGGTGCCGGTGACGGGGCTGTCGTGGATCAGCGCCGCCTGCTCACCCCGGCCACCCTCCACATGCCGGTCGAGGGCGTTATGGCAGGTGTTGAGCTCTCCGCCGACAAACCAGCGGTAGAAGGGCACATTGGTGTCATCCAGCACCTTGTCCCAGGGCTTGTGCCAGTCAATATCCTGCGCGGCCTCCGCCCAGAAGCCTTCAGGATCCTCCATAGAACGCGCGTAGGTCTCGTTGTAGTTCATCGTTTTTCTTCCACTGTTGCTGGTTATGGTCGATTGCGGCATGGGTGTGCTTACCGGAATCATTTGCAAAGTACTTTAATTGTCAACTGATTCCACGGCCCACGTAAAGAAAAAATTACACTCTAACTACCTATTTTTAACTGGATTTTAAAAAATAAACCGATTTTATAGGGGAATTTCATCCGTGTGCGAATTTGTTCGCAGTTTTTTCTTGTCGCTGCAAACCGCCCCGCCTCCGCCCACCGGCCTTGTAAAGCGCCCCGCTCCGGTCAAGAATAGCGTCTATGGAGCAAGGGAAAAGCGCATTCATCCAGTCCAGGCAGGCGCAGGCGATCTACGCGAACGCCATCCCCTCCGCGAGCGGCATCCTAATCATTGCCGCCGCCTCCGCCTACGGCCTCTCCGACGCTGTTCCGGCCCCGCTGCTGAGCCTCTGGACCATCTGGATGCTCTGCACCGCACTGCTGCGCATCCGCCTGCGCCAGCAGTACCTGGGCGCCGCCGACCGGGAACGGACGCCGGCCGTCTGGACCCACCACTTCACCATCAACACCGCCCTCGCCGGCATCGGCTGGGGCGGACTCTGTCTGCTGCTGCCCCACACCCAGGGCGCGGTCTATCAGAGCGCCATCATCCTGATCCTGCTCGGGGTGATGGGCGCCTCGGTGCCGCTGCTCTCGGCCTACCTGCCCGCTTTCATCGCCTCCAGCATGCCCTCTGCGCTGATCCTGCCCCTGATGCTGGTGACCCAGCTCCAGGAGACGGCGCTGTTGCTGACCGGGGCCATGATCCTGTTTCTCACCCTGATCTATTACATCACCGTCAAAAGCAGCCGCGACCGGATCAGGGGCTACACCCTGGAGCACGAAAAGAACACCCTGCTGGAGCGCCTCAACGCCGAGGTGGAGCGGCGCCGCCTGACCCAGGATCAGCTGGAGTACCACCAGAAGCACCTGGAGCACCTGATCGAGGAGCGGACCCTGCAGCTGGAACAGAGCAACCGGGAGCTGAACCGGGAGATCGAGGAGCGCAAGCAGACCCAGCAGGCGCTACAGGTGAGCGAGGAGCGTTTCCGGATCGCCGGCAAGGCCGCCTACGACTTGATCTTCGAATGGGACGTGGCGGCCGGGTCAATCGAGTGGCATGGTGATATCGACGGGATCCTGCACTACCCCACCGGCGAGGTCTCCGCCACCCTGCACACCTGGCTCGAACGGATCCACCCCGATGATATCGACGCCTATCGGGAGATCATCGAACGCTACCGCAGTGCCACCGATCCGCTGCGCCTGCAGCACCGGGTCCGCCACCACGACGGCGGCTACCGCCACTGGAGCAACCACGCCATCCCGATCCTCGACGGGCAGGGCAGGCCGAGCCGCTGGATCGGCGTCTGCACCGACATCACCGAGCAGATCGAGCACCAGCGGCAGCTGGAGTATGCGGCGCACCACGACATCCTGACCAACCTGCCCAACCGGATCCTCCTCGCCGACCGCCTGCAGCAGGCGCTGACACAGGCGGAGCGGCGCCACGCCCGGCTGATGGTCGCCTACCTCGACCTCGACGGTTTCAAGGAGATCAACGACGCCCACGGCCACAGCATCGGCGATCACCTGCTGATCAACCTCGCCAGCCGCCTGCACGAGATCCTCCGCGAGGGCGACACCATCGCCCGCCTGGGCGGTGACGAGTTTGTCCTGGTGCTGCTCGACGTGCAGGAGGGCAACGAGCGCGCCTCGCTGCTGCGGCGCATCCTCGACACCACCAGCCAGCCGGTGGTGATCGACGACAAGCCGCTTCAGGTATCCGGCAGCCTCGGGGTCACCGTCTATCCACAGCCGCACGAGGTCAACGCCGACCAGCTGCTGCGCCAGGCCGATCAGGCGATGTACCAGGCCAAGCTCCTCGGCAAGAACCGCTACCACCTGTTCGACACCGAGCACGATCAGGATCTGCGCGGACACCAGGAGCACCTGCTGCGCATCTACCAGGGAATGGTCAAGGAGGAGTTCATCCTGCACTACCAGCCCAAGGTGAATATGCACAGCGGCGAACTGATCGGGGTGGAGGCGCTGGTGCGCTGGCAACACCCCCAGGAGGGGGTCCTGCCCCCCTCCTTCTTCCTGCCGGCGATCGCCGAGCAGCCCTTCGCCATCGAGCTCGGGGAGTGGGTGATCGACCAGGCGCTGACGCAGGTCGATATCTGGCTGCAGGCCGGGCACACCATCCCTGTCAGCGTCAACATCGGCGCCTACCAGCTGCAACAGCCGGAGTTCATCACACGCCTGCGCAAGCTGCTCGCCGCCCACCCCCGGGTCGATCCCGGCCTGCTGGAACTCGAAGTACTGGAGACCAGCGCCCTGGCCGACATCTACAAGGCGTCGCGGATCATGCACGCCTGCCAGAAGATCGGCGTCCGCTTCGCCCTCGACGACTTCGGCACCGGCTACTCCTCACTCGCCTATCTCAAGCACCTCCCGGCGGCCACCCTGAAGATCGACCGCACCTTCGTTCGCGACATGCTCGATGACCCCGACGACCTGGCGATCCTGGAGGGGATCATCGGCATGGCGGCCGCCTTCCGCCGCCGGGTGATCGCCGAAGGGGTGGAGAGCGTCGCGCACGGCGACCTGCTGCTCAAGCTCGGCTGCGACCTGGCCCAGGGATACAGCATCGCCCACCCAATGCCCCCCGGCCAGTTGCTGAAGTGGGTTGCCGGGTGGCACCCCCACCCCAGCTGGACCCGGCGGCGGCGCATCGACCGCGACCACCTCTCACTGCTGTTCGCCGCCATCGAACACCGCGCCTGGGTCCGGCACATTGAGGAGTACCTCGGGGGTGTGCGCGAAGCACCGCCCGAGCTGCGCCACACCGCCTGCCGCTTCGGCCTGTGGCTGACGGGCGAGGCGCAACAGGAGTACGGCGGACATACGGAATATACGGCCATCCTCTCCCTGCACCAGCAGGTGCACGAGACCGGCCGATCGATCTGCCGGGACCACGAGCAGAACCGCCCGGAGCGGGCCCGGGAGGCCCTCACCGGCCTGCGCGCCCTGCGCGACACCCTACTGCAGCGTCTGGACCGGCTGAGCCGGCAGCCACACGGAGAGACCCCGGGCGACCACTCCACGGCGCCGCCCGATGCACCCTCCAAGCGCCCTCCCATCCACTGATGAACGAACCCGCCAGCCAGGCCCTGCGCCACCTCCTCGCCCAACCCGGCATCCTCACCATGCCCTGCTGCTTCGACGCCTTCAGCGCCCGGTTGATCGAACAGGCCGGCTTTCCCCTCACCTTCATGAGCGGCTTCGCCGTCGCCGCCGCCCGCCTCGGGGTGCCCGACACCGGCCTGATCACGGCAACCGAGATGCTCGATCAGGGGCGCGGCATCTGCTCCGCCGTCACGATCCCGGTGGTCGGCGACGCCGACACCGGCTACGGCAATCCGATGAACGTACGCCGTACCGTCAGGAGCTATGCGGAGGCCGGATTCGCCTGCGCCATGATCGAGGATCAGGAGGCACCCAAGCGCTGCGGCCACACCCGGGGCAAACGGGTGGTGGGGCGCCACGAGGCCCTCAACCGAATCCGCGCCGCGGTGGACCAGCGCGAGGCCGGGAGCGACATCCTGATCATGGCGCGCACCGACGCCCGCCACGACCACGGCCTGGACGAGGCGCTGTGGCGCTGCCGCGCCTTCGCCGACCTGGGGGCCGACATCCTGTTTCTCGAAGCCCCGCGCGAACGCGCCGAGATGGAGCGCTTCTGCCGCGAGATCCCGGGGCCGAAGATGGCCAACATGCTCGAACAGGGCGACACCCCCCTGCTGCCACCGGCCGAACTGGAGGCGATCGGCTTCAAGATCGCCGCCTATCCACTGACCCTGCTGAGCAGCGCGGCGGCGGCCATGCTGGAGGCCCTCGGCGAGCTGAAACAGGGCCGAACCCCGCAAGCCATGCTGAGCTTCGCGGAGCTGCGTGCCCGGATCGGCTTCGACGAGTATGATCGTACCCTGAACCACTACCCGGAACAGACCCGCCATGAGTAATCGCATCCACATCATCACCCTCACACTACTGGCCCTGCTCAGCGGCACCGCGCCCACCCTGGCGGCAGACGGACAGACGCTTAGCGGACAAATCTTCTCGGCGCTGGAGCGCCAGACCATCCGCGACTACTACCGGGGCCGTTATGGTGAAGAGCCCCAGACGCGGTCACGCCCCGGCCACAAGAAAAAGGACAGACACGCCAAGGGGAAAAAGCACAAGGGGCTGCCCCCGGGCCTGGCCAAGCGCGACCGTCTGCCGCCCGGACTGGAGAAGCAGCTGGAGCGCAACGGCACGCTGCCCCCCGGGCTGGCCAGGCGCACCCTGCCGGAGGGGCTGGAGGGCATGCTGCCCCGCCCCGCCAGCGGCCTGGAACGGGTGCTGGTGGACGACGACGTGCTGCTGATCGAGCAGGCCAGCGGCCTGATCGTGGATGTGCTGCGCGACGTGTTGAGCCCATAGCCTGACAACCCGCGTCGCGCGGCGCGGCGGTGCGCGTGCGCCTCGGCGACGGCACCACCCTCGACGGAAGGGTGCGCGATGTCGCCGCCCGCGCGGGGGTCGAATACCTGCACCTGGAGCACCACCCTGGGGAGCGCCTCGAACTGCGCCTGGACCGCATCGCCGGGATCAAACCACTGTGAGACCCCTGCTCCTGCTGCTCTGCCTGCTCCCCCTGAGCGCCTGCCCGGAGCAGGAGCGGGGGCAGCGCTTCTTCACCGAATACCGGGAGGTCTATCCGCTGTTCTGGGGACGCCTCTACGCCGGGGGCGGCGAGACCCTCTACTGCGCCCGGCGCTTCGACCCCGACAAGGGGCGTGGAATCAACATCGAGCACGTCTTCCCCATGGCCTGGGTGATGAACGCCGAAGGCTGCCGCAGCCGGCGCCAGTGCCGCGAGCGCAGCCCGCGCTTCAACCGCATCGAGGCGGACATGCACAACCTCTACCCGGCCCGCAGCGACATCAACGAGGCGCGCGCCAGCCTGGCCTTCGGCGAGATCCCGGGCGAGCAGCGCCGCTTCGGCGGCTGTGATTTCGAGTTGGGACCGCGCCAGCGGCTGGTCGAGCCGCGCCCCGCCGTCCGAGGCAACATCGCCCGGGCCATGTTCCACATGCACGAGACCTACGGCCTGACCCTGTTCAAGCGCCAGGGACGGCTGCTCCAGCGCTGGAACCGCGCTGACCCGCCGGATGCCGAAGAGCGGCGGCGCAACCGCGAGATCGAGGCCATCCAGGGCACCCGCAACCGCTTCATCGACGACCCCGGAGCCGCCGACCGGCTCACCTTCTGAGGCGCTTCCGCCCGGCGGGCCGGGACCGCATCATCACCCTGGAGTAAGCGTCACAGCCGGGCCAGCACCAGATCCGGGTCGAGGTAGTCGTGAGGCAGGTGCCGGGTTCGCGCCCCGTCCACCAGGACCAGGGAGGGGAAGGTGCGAACCCCCAGGCGCGCGCCCTGTTCGATCTCCCCCCGCAGCGCCGCGTCCACCCCGGGCGAGGCCAGATCACTGGCAAAGCGCGCCGGATCAAGCCCCAAGGCGGCGGCCAGGTCACACAGGGTCTGCGCGTCGGAGGGGTTGCGCGCCTGGAGATAGTAGGCCCGCTGGATGGCCAGGATCATCGCCTCTTCACTGCGCGGGGACTGACGGCGCGCAGCGATCACCGCGCGGCAGGCGGGGTAGGTGGAGCGGCGCGGAGTGCAACGCTCCCAGAATGCGAAGTTGAAGGGGGTGCCGGGCACCTGCCGCTGGATGGTGCGCCAGACGCCGCGCAGTTTGCGCCGCAGCGCCTCGGGCATCGGCTGGTCGCAGTCCGGCGCCAGTCCGCCGAGCAGCAGCCGCGGCTCGATCCCGGGCGGCAGGCCGTGGACGATCCGCTCCCAGGCCGGGCGGAAGGCCCAGCACCAGGAGCACATCGGATCGTGGATGTAATAGAGGATGCCCAAGCGTCGGCCCGGCTCAGCGGGGATAGATCCCGGCCAGGGCCTCGACCAGCGCCGCCCAGGAGGCCCGGTCCGCCTCCGCATGGTAGGCGATGGGCATGCTGAAGCGCTCCCCCAGGGCATCCGCCTCGGGATTGGTGAAGGCGTGCCGCGCCCCCGGGTAATCGGTCAGGCTGTAGCGGACCCCCGCCGCCTCCATCTCCGCCCGGAAGGCGTCGACATGCTCCGGCTTGACCATCGGGTCGGCCGCACCGTTGAACACCAGCACCTGCGCACGGACCACACCGGGGGTGGCCGGGGAGGTGGTGGTGAGACTGCCGTGGAAGCTGGCGACGGCATCCAACTCGGCGCCGCGCCGCGCCATCTCCAGGACGATACCGCCACCAAAGCAGTAGCCGATGGCCGAGAGGCGCCCGGAGTCAACCGTGGGGTGGGCGCGCAGCCGCTCCACCCCCGCCTGGAAGCGGGCGGCGGCCATCTCCATGTTCGCCTTCACCGCGGCGGAGAACTTCTTGGCGTCCGCAGGGTGCTCCGCCTGCCGCCCGTCGCCGTACATGTCGACCGCCAGCGCCGTATAGCCGAGCTGCGCCAGCATCTCGGCACGGCGCCGCGCATAGCCGTTGTGACCCCACCATTCGTGCACCACCAGCACCCCGGGACGCCGGCCCGGGAGCCCATCGTCATAGGCGACATAGCCCTGGAACCGATCGTCGCCCAGCCGGTACACCACCTCCTCGCCGACCACCGCCGCCTGGGGGGCAGCCGGGAGGGCGCAAAGCAACATCCCCAGCAGAATGGGTCTCATCTCATCTCCTCCTTCGCAGTCGCCCCGGCCCGGGCGACCCGCGCGGGGCCGTTCCGGGGCTCGTCTTTGTTATTTCAGCCACTTGAGTGTAGCCGCCCCGAGGCGAAAGGAAAGAGATCGCGCTAACGGCTCTGCAACACCTCGACCCGGGTTACCAGCTCCTTGCGCACGATCGCGGTCATGGAGCCCCCGTAGAGCCGCTGCAGGACACTCAGGCGATCGCCCTGTACCGCATCCAGAATCCCCTCCTTGGGCGTCTCGCTGTCCTTGGTGAACACCTTCACGGGCCTCAAGAGTGTCGCTACCTCGTGAAAGATTTTGGGACATCCCAGTCCCCAAAATCGACTCGCCAACGCGACAGCCGTTACTGCCCCGACCGTCCTGCGCTCATCACGACTCCGTCCCGCACATTGCAGCAAAGCTGCTCGTGCGCAACTCCGTCATGATGACCACAATGACTCTACGGCGTGTCGGATGCGCTATTTGTATGCCCTACGTCACTCCCTATCGGTCGTAACTGCGGCCATACAACCGCGCCTACGCCTATCGGGGACTAACCGCCTTCGCTTCGCTCTCCATGGCGGTTAGCGTCCGAGATAACGCTCCAGCTGATCGAGCCCCACCGGAGCATAGTACTGACGCTGCGGCCGCCGCGCCGCCTCCTCCGGTGCCGCACCGGCCTCCGCACGCGCCGCCGCGCCGCGCCCGCCCCCCTGGTGCGAATAGCTCAGATCGGTGACCGGCCGCTCGTTGACGCTGACGCTCAGCCCCAGCATGCGCACCGCATCCTCCGGGCGATAGCCCTGCAGCGCCTGCGGCTTCAAGCCGGGGGCCGGCTCCGCCCGCAGCCGCACCTCGCCACCCTGGGTGACCAGCTCCTTGAGCGCCTCCATGAGGCCCGGGCCGGGGACGATGCCGAGGGTGCGCAGGTAGTGCCCGCTCTCCTGCTGAAACAGTCCGTTGACGAAGTGCTGGGGGGCGACGCCCCCCTGCCCGGCGCAGTGGCCGATCAGGGCCTTGATGTACTCCGGTTCCAGGGTGTAGCGGATATCGACCCGGCGCACCTCCGGCACCTCGCTGGTGGCCAGCGCCGTCAGCTCCCCCACCCCGCCCACCAGGATCTCCGCACTCAGCGACTGGAGACCGTGCATGCGGTAGCCGAGGCGCAGGCTCAGCTCCCCGGCCATGGTGTCGAGCAGGTATTCGGCATCGGCGTCCAGGTCGATCAGGGTGTGCCCCAGGGCTTTGAGATCCGCATGGCGCAACACACCGGCGAGGGTGCAGCCGGCATCCTCGCCGGCCATGCCGAGCGAGGGCCGCAGGGTGCCGGCGAGCGGCACCTCCATCCCGAGCAGCCGCGCCTTCAGGCGGGTGGGCGGCTGGCGGGCGAAGCCCTCTCCCAGATCGAACAAAAAGCCAAGCCCGTCGCCCTCGATCTCCACCCGGCGCAGGGTGACCAGATCATAACCGTCGGTGGGCGAGAGGCGCACCCCGTCGACCGCCAGAACCCCCTCCAGGCGACTGCTGATGCCGTCGTATTCGATCCGCACGAAGGGCGCGGCGATGCGCACCAACTCATCCAAACGGGCCCCGGCCTGGTGATGGATATACCCCTTGATGCCGCCATAGACGGTGGCGCCGGCCAGGATCAGCAGCAGCAGGATATTTTTCAGCTTCACGGTAACGCTCTCACTTCAGTTCCAGGGCGAAGGACCCCTCAAGGGTTCAGTGTATCTCACACGAAGCGCCCGGAGTAGCCGCGGGGAGCGGGCGCTCAACTCTCCCAGCGGATCAGCGGCACGTACATCTCCGCCTGCGAGACACCGCCGTGCACCCCGATGTGCAGGTGCGGATGTTCACCCAGGATGAAATCCTTGATTTTGTAGTTGTCGCGCAGCACCAGCGCATAGTCGCCGATGCGCTGGTGCAGGCGCGGGTGGGGCGGGCCGCTGCCGAACCACCCCTGCTCCAGCAGGCGGCCCGAGGGGTGCAGGTCGATGGCGTGGGCGAGCTCGCCGGTGATGTACTCCCGAAACGCCTGCTCGCGGCCACTTCGCAAATAGGCGTAGGCGAAGCGCGGCTCGCCGCACAGCGGCAGCACCAGGCTGTCGGCCAGCACCGGGTGCTGCCCCAACAGGATGGTGCGCTCCGGGGGCGAGTCGATCATGCCATGATCGGCGGTGACCAGCACCAGGGTGTCGCTGCCCGCGATCCGGCGTTGCAGCCGCTCCAGACCGGCCTCCAGCCGCGCGAGGTGCTCGGCCACCTGGGGACTGGCGACCCCGAATTCATGGGCCAGGGCGTCGAACTCGGGCCAGTAGGCGTATACATAGTGCCGCCCCCCGCCCCGCAACCCGGCGGCGCAGCAGTCGAAAAAGGTCTCCATGTCGCGGTAGCGGGCGAGCCGGGCCGGGCCCTGAAAGGCCCGGTTGAAATCGGAGTCGGCGATCCACTCCGGCATCACCGCCAGCGAGGGCACGGCGAGCGACTCGCTGAGCGGCTCCCGACCGCACAGCGCGCGCGGACTGATCTCCTGAGTCCCGAGCGGAGCCCCGCCGTGGCGCGGTCGAAACGGCAGCACCGCCAGCACGCTGCCGAGTTCCCGGTAGTAGCCGAACCAGCCGGTGAAGCCGTGCTGCTGGGGCGGGACGCCGAACAGGAAGGTGGGGATGGCGCTGGCGGTGGTGGAGGGGCAGACCGAGGTCAGGCGCCCCTGGCAGTTGCTCTGCAGGAAGCCGCCCGCGCCATGGCGCTGAAGGTAGTCGTACCCCAGACCGTCGATCACCAGCAACAGGACATTGGCGGCCCCCGCCAGGGCCGCCGGGTCGACCAGGGGCGCCGGCGGGTAGCCGCTCGGGCGCCCCCCCAGTCCCTGCGCGACCGAGGCCATCAGGTTGGTGATGCCGCCGCCTTGGTAGTCGGGCGTGATCATGGCCTGCCCCGGCAGCGCATCAGGCGTTGATGGCGACCATCTCCAGGGCGAAGTTGAGGGCCTTGCCGGCCAGCGGGTGGTTCGCATCCAGGGTCACGGTCTCGTCGTTGAGTCCGGTGACCACCAGCATGAAGGGGGTTCCGTCGGGGGCGTGGGCCTGCAACTGGATCCCCAGCGACAGTTCGATCTCCTCCGGGATCGCCGTGCGCTCCACCTCCTGCACCATCTCCGGAGAGTACTCGCCGTAGGCCATCTCGGCGGGGATGTGGACGCTCTTGGTCTCTCCCGCCGTCATCCCCTCCAGAGCCGCCTCGAACCCGGGAATCACCTGCCCCTGGCCCAGGGTCACCTCCAGCGGCTCGCTGCCCTGGGAAGAGTCGAACTGGGTGCCGTCGTCGAAGGTACCGGTGTAGTGAACCTTAACGGTGTCGCCCATCTTTGCTTGGGTCATCTGCTGCTCCTCTTCGCTTGCTGTGATCGTCTATTTCCCCAACCCAGTCATGGATTCAGCCTGTTTCCCAGACCACGGAAAGGCCCTATGATGCCACGTTCGGCACCCCGATTGGCGGAAAACCCTCCCATGCCCCTGAGAAAATCGCGGAAATTTGATCGGAATCAGGCCCTGCGGCGCTATGAGAAGCACCGCCGGCGCAATCTGCTGGCGCAGCCGGGGGCCCACCCCTTCGTGATCGTCCTGGACCACCTCAAGGCGGGATACAACGTACCGAAGATCTTCCGCAGCGCCGATGCGTTCGGCGCCGCCGCGGTTCACCTGATCAACATCGGCCCCTTCGACCCGACCGCCGCCAAGGGGGGGTTGAAGAGTGTCCCGGCCCGCTTCCACGACGAGTTCGCCCAGAGTTACGACGCGCTGACGCGGGAGGGCTACACCCTCTACACCCTGGAGGCGGACCAGGGGGAGCATTTGACCGGGGTGCGCTTCCCGCGCAAGTGCGCCTTCATCTTCGGCCACGAGGAGCGCGGCCTGAGCTTCGATCCCGGCGACTATCCCGGGATCCGCAAACTGAGCATCCCCCAGTATGGCCGGGTCGAGAGCCTCAACGTGAGCGTCGCCGCCTCCATCGTCATGTACGAGTACACCCGCCAGCACGGCGGTGAACCGCGCACCCATGTGCCCAGGGCCGCCCCGCGCCGGGTGCGCCGACCCGGCTAGCATTTCCCCGCCCACCCTCCTGGCTCTATAATCACGGGCCGCTCCCGATTCACATCCACGGAACCAGAGAAACCATGGCCAGCAGCACAGACCGCACCGAAGAGTTCACCGCCCTGCTCGATCAGCGCATCCTGATCCTTGACGGGGCCATGGGCACCATGATCCAGCGCCACGGCCTGGAGGAGGCGGACTACCGCGGCACCCGCTTCGCCGACTGGCCGGTCAACCTGAAGGGCATGAACGACCTGCTGGTGCTCACCCAGCCCGACATCATCCGCGACATCCACGAGGCCTACCTGGAGGCGGGGGCGGATATCATCGAGACCAACAGCTTCGGCGCCACCGCCCGGGACCTGGAGCGTTTCGGTCTGCAGGAGTACGCCCGCGAGCTGAACCGCGCCGCCGCCCGTCTGTGCCGCGAGGCGGCCGACAAATACACCATCCCCGGGCAGCCACGGCTGGTCGCCGGGGTGCTCGGCCCCACCCAGAAGACCGCCTCCATGTCGGTGGACGTCAACGACCCCGGGGCCCGCGCCATTACCTTCGATGCCCTGGTGGCGGACTACGCCGAGGCGGCGCGCGGGCTGATCGAGGGCGGCGCCGACATCCTGCTGATCGAGACCATCTTCGACACCCTCAACGCCAAGGCGGCGGTGTTCGCCTGCGAGCAGGTGTTCGAGGAGGATGGGGCGCGCCTGCCGGTGATGATCTCCGGCACCATCACCGACGCCTCGGGGCGCACCCTCTCGGGCCAGACCACCGAGGCCTTCTACAACAGCCTGCGCCACGCCCGCCCGGTCTCCATCGGCCTCAACTGCGCCCTCGGCCCGGACATGCTGCGTCAGTACGTGGAGGAGATGTCGCGCGTCGCCGAGTGCCGGGTCTCGGCCCACCCCAACGCCGGCCTGCCCAACGAGTTCGGCGAATATGACCTGGACGCCGAGCACATGGCGGCCTACCTCTCCGAGTGGGCGGACCAGGGTTTTCTGAATATCGTGGGCGGCTGCTGCGGCACCTCGCCCCTGCACATCCAGGCGATCGCCGAGGCGATGCGGGGCAAAAAGCCGCGTCCGCTGCCGGATCTTCCCAAGGCGTGCCGCCTCTCGGGGCAGGAGCCCTTCAACATCGACAAGGGCCTCAATTTCGTCAACGTCGGCGAGCGCGCCAACGTCACCGGCTCAGCGCTGTTCAAGCGCCTGATCCTCAACGGCGAGTACGAACAGGCGCTGGATATCTGCCGCGCCCAGGTCGAAAACGGCGCCCAAATCGTCGACGTCAACATGGACGAGGGGATGCTCGACGGTGTACCGGCGATGACCCACTACCTCAACCTCTGTGCCTCCGAGCCGGATATCGCCCGGGTGCCGTTCATGATCGACTCCTCCAAGTGGGAGATCATCGAGGCGGGCCTCAAGTGCGTGCAGGGCAAGCCGGTGGTCAACTCCATCTCCCTCAAGGAGGGCGAGGAGCGGTTCATCGAACGCGCCCGCCTGTGCCGCCGATACGGCGCTGCGGTGATCGTGATGGCGTTCGACGAGCGCGGCCAGGCGGACAACCTGGAGCGGCGCAAGGAGATCTGCGCCCGCGCCTACCGGATCCTGACCGAGCAGGTGGATTTTCCGGCCGAGGACATCATCTTCGACCCCAACATCCTGACCGTGGGCACCGGCATCGAGGAGCACGCCAACTACGGCGTGGATTTCATCGAGGCGGTGCGCTGGATCAAGGGGAATCTGCCCCACGCCCTGGTCAGCGGCGGCGTCTCCAACGTCTCCTTCGCGTTTCGCGGCAACAACCCGGTGCGCGAGGCGATCCACGCCGTGTTCCTCTACCACGCCATCGGCGCCGGACTCGACATGGGCATCGTCAACGCCGGCCAGCTGGCGCTCTACGACGAGATCCCCGGGGAGCTGCGCCGGGCCGTGGAAGAGGTGATTCTCAACCGCGACCCGGGTGCCACCGAACGCCTCATCGACCTGGCGCCCAAGTACAAGGGCGACGGCGCGGTGGTGGAGAACAAGACCGATCTGCGCTGGCGCGAATGGCCGGTCGGCAAGCGCCTGGAGCACGCACTGGTCAAGGGCATCACCGAGTACATCGATCAGGACACCGAGGAGGCCCGCCTCCAGGCCGACAGGACCCTGGAGGTGATCGAGGGACCGCTGATGGCGGGCATGAACGTGGTCGGCGACCTGTTCGGCGAGGGCAAGATGTTCCTGCCCCAGGTGGTCAAATCGGCACGCGTGATGAAGAAGGCGGTGGCCTACCTGGAGCCCTTCCTGGAGGAGGAGAAGGCGGCGTGCGCCAGCGGCGCCAAGGGCCGTATCCTGCTCGCCACGGTCAAGGGCGACGTCCACGACATCGGCAAGAACATCGTCGCCGTGGTACTCCAGTGCAACAACTACGAGGTGATCGACCTGGGCGTGATGATCGGCGCCGAGGAGATCCTGCGCCACGCGCGGGAGGAGAACGCCGACATCATCGGCCTCTCCGGTCTCATCACGCCGTCGCTGGACGAGATGGTCCACGTGGCCCGCGAGATGCAGCGCCTGGGAATGCGCCAGCCGCTGATGATCGGCGGCGCCACCACATCCAAGGCCCACACCGCCGTCAAAATCGCCCCCGAATACGACGGCCCCGTGGCCTATGTGCCCGACGCCTCGCGCGCCGTGGGGGTCGCCACCCGCCTGCTGTCGCGCGACCTGCGCGAGTCCTTCATCGCGGAGCTGGAGGCCGGCCACGCCGAGGTGCGCGAACGCCGCGCGGCCCGTGACAGCGCCCGGCGCCTGATCCCCGTCGATCAGGCGCGCGCCAACCCCACGCCCATCGACTGGGACGCCTACCACCCCTTCCCCCCCGCCCAGGAGGGGATCACCCTCCTCGACGACATCCAGCTCGACGACATCGCCCAGTACATCGACTGGACCTTCTTCTTCCACGCCTGGCAGATGAAAGGGCGCTACCCGGCGATCCTGCAGGACCCGGAAAAGGGCGAACAGGCACGCAGACTGCACGCCGACGCCCTGGAGATGCTGGAGCGGATATTCGACGAGAAGTGGCTGCGCGCCAAGGCGGTGGTCGGCCTGTTCCCGGCCAACGCCAGCGGTGACGACATCGAGCTCTATGCCGACGACAAGCGCGACCGGCTGCTGGGGCGCCTCCACTGCCTGCGCAAGCAGGGCCCGCAACCCGAGGGGAAATACAACGCCTGCCTGAGCGACTTTGTCGCCCCCCGCGAGAGCGGCGTGGAGGACTACATCGGCGCCTTCGCCTGCACCGCCGGACTGGGTATCGAGGAGCGGCTGTCGGCGTTCGAGAAGGCGCATGACGACTACAGCGCCATCCTGCTCAAGGCCCTCGCCGACCGCCTCGCCGAGGCCCTCGCCGAGTGGCTGCACCTGATGGTGCGCAAGGCGATCTGGGGCTACTCCAGCCATGAGCTGCTGAACAATGAGCAGCTGATCGACGAGCAGTACCGGGGGATCCGCCCCGCCCTGGGCTACCCGGCCTGTCCCGATCACAGCGAGAAAGACCTGCTGTGGGAGCTGCTGCGGGTCGAGGAGCACACCGGCATCCGGCTCACCGAAAGCAAGGCGATGCTGCCCGCCGCCGCGGTCAGCGGTCTCTACATCGCCCACCCCGATGCGCGCTACTTCAGCGTCGGCGCCCTGGACCGGGATCAGGTGGCGGATTATGCCCGGCGCAAGGGGATGGAGCAGGCGCAGGCGGAACGCTGGCTATCGCCCTACCTGGCCTATACGCCCGAATCCCGATGAAGGACGCGGGTGCGCCGCCGCGCGGTGGGGTGTCTGGAGCGCCCCACCCGTGGACACCCGCGGAGACCCGCGCGGCCATATTGACGCGCCCCGAATTCGCCAATACAGTCTCCCCACACAGACCACAATAACCGATCCGCATTCGTACTGGAGGGGAGAGATGCTTGCAACCGGTGACAAGGCCCCCGGCTTCGAACTGCCCGGCGCCGATCTGGAGCTGACGCAGCTCTCGGATTTCATCGGCCGACGCAATCTGGTGATCTACTTCTACCCCAAGGACGACACCCCGGGCTGCACCATGGAGGCAATCGACTTCTCCGACCTGAGCGAGGAGTTCGAGGCGACCGGCACCGAGATCATCGGCATCAGCATGGACAACTGCCTGAGTCACGGCGCCTTCCGTGACAAACACGGCCTGACCATCCGCCTGCTGGCCGACATCGACGGCACGGTGTGCCAGGACTACGGCGTCTGGCAGGAGCGCGAGGCCCACGGTGAGAAACGCATGGGCATCGTCCGCTCCACCTTCATCATCGACCGCGCCGGCACCGTGCGCCACGCCCTCTACAACGTCAAGCCCAAGGGACACGCCCAGGCGGTACTGGATCTGGTCAGGACCCTGTAGCCTCCAGCCAACGCGACCAGCCGAGCTGCGCGAACAGGCGCGCCAGCTCCGGATCCGCACCCGCACCGATGCGCACCTCCCCACCCTCGTAGGGGTGCCGGAACCCCAGACGATTGGCCTGCAACAGCAGCCTCCGGCAATCGAAACGCTCGCGGAACATCCGGTTGTGCCGTCCATCCCCATGAGAGGTATCGCCCACGATGGGGTGGAAGATGTGCTTCATGTGCTTGCGGATCTGACGCATCCGTCCGGTTCGCGGGAACACCTCCAGCAGGGAGTAGCGGGCCGTGGCGTAGCGTCCCACCGCCACCTCCAGCTCCACCGTGGCCAGACGGCGATAGCCGGTAACCGCCCGCTGGGGCGCGACCCCATCCTCCGCCAGCAGCGGATAGTCGATCTCACCCCGCGCCTCGGCGTAGCCCCGCACCACCGCCAGGTAGCGCTTCTCGATCCGCCGCTGTTCGAACTCCCGCACCAGGCGGCGCGCCGCCCCGGAGCTGAACCCGAAGACCAGCACCCCGGAGGTGGGGCGGTCCAGCCGGTGCACCGGATAGACCCAGCGCCCCAGCTGATCGCGCGTCATCTGCAGGGCGAAGCGCTGCCCCTCCTCCCGTCCGGCCAGCCACGAACGGTGCACCAACAGCCCCGCCGGCTTATGCACGGCGACATAATTTTCGTCTCGATAGAGAATCTGCAGCGGCTCCATGTCCCCATTCTAACCCGCACCACCTACCGGACACCCACCCGCGGCACGCTTCCCATCCGGGCAATCAACCTGATATGTTTACAGCAGGGGGTGAAACCGCCATGAAACGCACGCGCAAGCCCCCGGACCAAGGCGACAAGGGCAGCGGCCATGCGACAGACTCCCGCGCTGGAAAACCGACTCCTGGAAGCGATCCGGGTGATGCAACTGGAGTTTCTGCACTCCGGCATCCGCTATGGCTGGTGCGAAAGCGCCCTGACCGAACTGCTCTATCTCTCCCAGAGTGAATTCGGTTTCATCTGCGAACTGATGCACCAGGAGGACGGGACGCCATTCATCCGTTCACACATAATCAGCAATGTCGCCTGGACCGACGAGTTGCGGGAATTCCACGATCAAAATCGGGAGCGGGGACTCGACTTCTTCAATTTCAACAGCCTCTGGGGCGCCGCCATCACCAGCGGCGAGCCGGTGATCGCCAACGACCCGGACACCGACCCACGGCGCGGCGGCTACCCCAAGGCGGAGGGACATCCGCCGCTCCAGTCATTCCTCGGCCTGCCGATCAAGGGGGTGGCCGGCAGAGTGGTCGGCGTCATGGGGCTGGCCAATCGCCGGGGCGGCTACCAGGCGGCCGTCGCCGAGTTCCTCGAACCCTTCGTATCCACCTACGGCCTGCTGATCGAGAAGGCCCGCCAGGACCGGCGTGAGCAGGCACTGATCGCCGAACTGGATCGACTCTCCCATCAGGACCCCCTGACCGGGGTGGCCAACCGCAGGGCGTTTGACGAGGTGCTGGAGCGGGAGTGGAACCGCTGCAAGAGAAAACGGCGGCCGATCTCCCTGATCCTGTTCGATATCGACTTCTTCAAGGCCTACAACGATCACCACGGACACATAAAAGGGGACGAATGCCTGAAACGGGTAGCCCGGGCACTGAACGCGTGGGCCAACCGGTCCGGTGATTTTTTCGCCCGCTACGGCGGGGAGGAGTTCACCTTCCTGCTCTCCGGCGAACCGGCCGAAAAGGCGATCGAGCTGGCCAGGATTTGCCGCACGTCGGTTGCCCACCTGCTGATCCCCCACGGGCACTCCTCCGTCGCGCCCAACATCACCGTCAGCGCCGGCGTCGCCACCCGGGTGCCGGACATGAAACAGGCCCCGGCGGCACTCGTTGAACAGGCCGACCAACTCCTCTACCAGGCGAAGAACCGCGGCCGCAACCAAATCGCGCATTCCTGACCGCTCCCTACAGCGCGACGAGATCCTCACGCCTCACACCCTCTCCGGACATTTTCCATGCCGAGCGCTTTGGGGTAATGTGGTGCGACCGTCTGAAGGACACCTCCGTGAAACTGCGCACCCATATCTTCATCTTCTCCTTTCTGTTCGCCCTGGTGCCGCTGCTCGCCGCCGTGGTGATCAACCTGCCGCTGGTCCTGGAGCGCATGGAGCTGTTCTACCACAAGGCCCACCTGCAAAACCTGCGGGCCGATTTCCGCGATCTGGACCAGCACCTGGCAAGCCGCGAGGAGATGGTGCGGCTGCTCGCCAAGCTGCCGGAGCCGGGCTCGGTGATCGGCGACGGGGCCAGCCCCACCGAGGCGATCGACCTGGCGCGCACCCGCTACGCCCAGTGGCTCAACCAGATCATGCAGGACCAGCTCGACATCATTCAGATCGTGTTCTTCGACCGCGACGGCGTGGAGCGTTTCTGGCTCGACCGCGACATCGCCAGCGGCGACTGGCAACCGACCACCGAGCGCCCGCAACCCCTGCCGCCCGAGCTGCTGCGGGCGGCGATGAACAGAGAGCCCGGCCCCCCCCGGGTCAGCTCCATCAGCCTCGATCCGCAGGCAGGCGCCCTGGATCCGAGACGCTACATGACCCTGCGCCTGGTCAGCCCCATCCAGGGCCAGACCAGCACCGGCAACATCGGCACCGCCATGATCGTGATCGATGTCGGCGGCATGGCGCGCGTCTACCGCAACACCCTGTGGGTGCAGGACAATGGCGAGTTCCTGCGCTACCCGGGCGAAGCGCGGGGCGACAGCGCCTTTGATCGATTCCAGGGGCTGAAGGAGCTGTTCGCCAGCAACGCACCGGCGCTGTGGAGCGGCGATGGACAGCAAATCATGTGGGTGCCGCTGTTCCGCACCGAACAGGCGGGTGCCCTCTGGGTGGGGCGCCACGTCGACCCCTCGCCCATCGCCGAGTTCCGCGACACCATGACGGTGCGCGTGCTGAGCATTGTGTTCGGTCTGGTGATCTTCGTCTGGTTCGCAGCCCGCCTCTTCTCCAACCGCGCCGACCGCCTGGGCAAGGAGCTGACCGAGGGCATCCAGCGCACCCTGGAGACCGAGCAGCCTGTGACCTTCTCCTGGCGCGGCCCCCAGGAGCTGCGCCGCCTCGGCGACAACCTCTCCCAGCTCTCGGTGGAGCACAGCAAAAACAGCCGCAACCTGCGCGCTCACGCCCGGGAACTGGAGGAGTCGAACCGTTACAAATCACAGTTCCTGGCAAACGTCAGCCACGAGCTGCGCACCCCGCTCAACTCGATCCTGCTGCTATCGAAGCTGCTGGCCGATCAACGCAGCGGCCTGAATCCAGACCAGGCTGAAAAGGCGCGCGTGATCCACGAGGCGGGTAGCGATCTGCAAACCCTGATCGACAACATCCTGGACCTGTCACGCATCGAGGCGCGCAAGACCACCCTGGATATCGAGCAGGTCGAAGTAGCCCCGATGCTCGAAGAGCTGATCACCCTGGTACACCCCCAGTTCGAGGCCAAGGGGCTGTGGCTGAAGCTGGAGATCGACCCGCGCGCGCCCCACAACATCGCCACCGACCTCAGCAAGGTGCGTCAGATCATCAAGAACTTTCTCTCCAACGCGGTCAAATTCACCCGCCAGGGCGGGGTCGTGATCACCCTGCAGCCGATCGCACCGTCCCCGGCCTGCGACTGCGAACTGCGCATCGGCGTGCGCGACACCGGCATCGGCATCCCCGAGGAGCAGCAGGGCCATATCTTCGAGGCGTTCCGCCAGGGCGACGGCTCCACCAACCGGCGCTATGGAGGCACCGGCCTGGGGCTGGCCATCAGCCAGCAACTGGCCCACCTGCTCGGCGGACACATCGAACTCAACAGTGAGATCGGGGGCGGCTCCACCTTCTCTCTGCTGTTGCCCCTGGCCTACCGGCCCCACACCTCCCCCCCCAGCCCCCCGCACCCACCGCACAGCCCCGCGGAGGAACAGCCCACACCCACGCCCGCCCCAACCCGGCAGGAACCCGGCTTTGCCGGACATCGCGCCCTGATCCTGGAGGACGACGTACGCCTCCTGCTGCAGCTCACCCCACTGCTGGAGCGCTGGGGCCTGGAGGTGACCGCCGCCGGCGACGGGGAGGAGGCGTGCGAGGCGCTGGAGGAGGAACCGTTCTCCATCCTGCTGGCCACCCCCCGCATGCTGCTGCCCGACGGCTGTGATACGATCAGGGCCATAAGGGCAACCCGGGGCCATGCCGCACTCTCGGTGGTCGTGCTCACCGAATCGGCCGACGAGAGCGAGCGCGAGGGCTGCCTCGTGGCCGGGGTGAACGACTTCGTCCCCCGGCCCATCGACCCCGCCCGACTACACCTGGCGATCGCCCGCCACCTGGCCCCACGGGAGACATAGCGAGAGAAGATGACCGGCTACAGCGGCTTCAAACTCCTGATCGTCGACGATCACGAACACAACCTGTTCACCCTGCGCACCCTGGTCCGCGAGCATATGGACGTGGAGATCCTGGAGGCGACCTCGGGCCAGCAGGCGCTGGACATCGCCCTGCGCGAGGGCGATATCGACCTGATCATCCTCGACATACAGATGCCCGAGATGGATGGCTTCCAGACCGCCTCCATGCTCAAGATCCGCAAAAAGAGCCGCGACATCCCGATCATCTTCCTCACCGCCGCCTTCAAGGCGCAGGAGTTCCAGCAGAAGGGCTACGACGTGGGCGCGGTGGACTACCTGCTGAAGCCGATCGACGACAACCAGTTGATCAACAAGATCAGCACCTACTTCCGCCTCATTGAGAAAGAGCGCAACCTCAATATCGTACTCGAACAGAAGGTGGCCGAACGCACCGCCGAGCTGGACCAGGCCAAGCAGCACCTGGAGAACATCATCCGCTACATGGGCGAGGCACTGCTGGTGCTCAATCCCGGGGGCGGTATCGTCGAGGCCAACCCGGCCGCCTGCGGCATGCTCAACTACAGCGAGCGAGATCTGCTGGGAATGCAGATCGGAGACATCTTCGAGGAGGGGGAGGACGAACAGGCCGGCGCCTTCATGGGGACCTGGCTGGAGGCGCTGATCCGCACCGGCGCCTTGAGCAAGATCGAGGCGCGCTTCATCACCCGCGAGGGGCGGCGGGTGCCGATCCTCTTCTCGCGCACCGCGATCCTTGATCCCGACGGGGCAATAGCGAATATAATCTGTATCGCCAAGAACATGACGGGATATATCAAACAAGCGGGCGATGATTGACCCGCGTGGCGCGTAACCGCGCCGAGGAACCGAAGATGAACGAGCCGAGCGAACCCGAAATCCCGAACGAAGACACCACACTCACCGCCAATGCCCTCAAGGCGATGGCCCACCCCCTGCGCTGGAAGATCCTCTGCTCCCTCGGCGATGACGAACTCTCGGTGGGAGAGATCGTGGAGAAGACCGGCACCTCGCAAAGCAATATCTCGCAACACCTGGAGCAGCTGCGCAACAAGAACATCGTCACCTCCCGCAAGGAGGCGAACCGCATCTACTACCGCATCCGCAACGGCCAGCTGCTGACCCTGATCGGCACCATGCGCACGGTACTCTGCCCCGCCAACCTGGACGATCGTTTTCCCCCGGGCGACGAATGATCTCCACCGGTTTCGCGGCCGGCGACGCACCCCGTCGGCACACCACACCACGCCCATGAGTGGCGGCCCCGAACAGTACTACCGCCAGCGGCTTTCGGACCCCGGGATACTCCCGGACCCCGCCCAGGAGACGGCGGTCCAGGCCCTGGAGCAGCTCCACCGGGCACTGCTGCAAGCGCCTCCCCGGCGGCGGCGTTTTACCCTGCCCTGGTCGGCCGCGCGCGCGCCCGCACCGTCGGCTACCGGGCTCTATCTGTGGGGTGGCGTGGGTCGAGGCAAGACCTGGCTGGTGGATATCTTCTTCAACCAGCTCCCCATCGAAGACAAGCTGCGGCTGCACTTCCACCAACTGATGGCGCGCGCCCACGAGCGGCTGGCCACCCTGCGGGGGCGGCCCGATCCGCTGGAGCGGGTGGCCGGGGAGCTGGCAACCGGGGCGCGGGTCATCTGCCTCGACGAATTCATCGTCAGCGACATCGGCGACGCCATGATCCTGGCCGGGCTGCTGCGCGCCCTGTTTCGGCGCGGCGTGACCCTGGTCACCACCTCCAACACCCGTCCCGACGACCTCTACCGCGACGGCATCCAGCGCGCCAGTTTCCTTCCCGCCATCGCCCTGCTCAAGCGCCACACCCGGGTCCTGGAGCTCGGCGGCGGCACCGACTACCGCCTGCGCTACCTGGAACAGGCGCCGGTCTACCACACCCCCCTGGACGCCGGGGTGGAACAGGCCCTGGAGCAGGAGTTCGAACGACTGGCGCCGGAACCCGGACGGCGCAACGGGCACATCCACGTGGCGCACCGCGACATACCGGTGCGCCGGGTGGCCGACGACCTGGTCTGGTTCGACTTCACGGCCCTCTGCGGACCACCGCGCAGCCAGGCCGACTATCTGGAGCTGGCGCGGCGCTTTCACACCGTGATGATCTCCGACATCCCCCTGCTCGGGCCGGCCCTGGACGACGCCACGCGCCGCTTCCTCTACCTGATAGACGCCTTCTACGACCGGGGAGTGAAGCTGATCATCAGCGCCGCCGAACCCCCCGACGCCCTCTACCAGGGGGAACGCCTGGCCTTCGATTTCCAGCGCGCCAGCAGCCGCCTGCGGGAGATGCAATCCACCGACTACCTATCACGGGAGCACCGCCCATGACCCAACAGGAACTGATCGACCTGCAGACCCGGCTGGCGTTCCAGGACGACGCCATCACCGCACTCAACGCCACGGTGGCGCGCCAGCAGAATCAGCTCGACGAGCAGTCGCGCCAGCTCCAGGCCCTGCGCGACCAGCTCAAGGCCCTGCACCATACCGGCGTGGCGGCGGGTGACGAACCACCCCCGCCCCACTATTGATTCAAACCGGGGGGCGCGGCGCTCAGCCGGTGGCGGCCTCCAGGGCGGCGATCCGCTCGGAGAGGGGCGGATGGGTCATGAACAGGCGCTTGAGTCCACCGCCCAGGCCACCGGCGATGCCGAAGGCGGCAAACTGGTCCGGCAGCGGCTGCGGCTCCTGCATCGCCTGCAACCGGCGCAGGGCATCGGCCATCTTGCGGCGGCTGCTCAGCGCGGCGCCCCCGGCATCGGCGCGGAACTCGCGTCGGCGCGAGAACCACATCACGATGATACTGGCGAGCACCCCCAGGACCAGCTCGGCGACGATGGCGGTGACGTAATAGGCTGGACCGTGACCTCGTTCGGTCTTGAACACCACCCGGTCCACCACATGGCCGATCACCCGCGACAGGAACACCACGAAGGTGTTGACCACCCCCTGGATCAGGGCCAGAGTGATCATGTCACCGTTGGCCACATGGCTCACCTCATGGCCCAGCACCGCCTCCACCTCGGCCTGGCTCATCTGCTGCAACAGCCCGGTGCTGACCGCCACCAGGGCGCTGTTACGGTTCCAACCAGTGGCGAAGGCGTTGGGCGAGGCAGAGTTGAAGATCCCCACCTCCGGCATGCCGATGCCCGCCTGCTGGCTCTGGCGGCGCACCGTCTCCACCAGCCAGCGCTCGGTGGAGGTGGCCGGCGCGTCGAGGATCTGCACCCCCATGCTGCGCTTGGCCATCCACTTCGACATCAGCAGGGAGATGAACGAGCCGCTGAAGCCGATCACGGCCGACATCACCAGCAAGGCATTGAGGTCGAGATCCACCCCATTGCTCTGCAACACACCCTCAATCCCGAGCAGGCGGAAGGTAATACTGATCAGCACCACGATGGCGAGATTGGTGGCGACAAACAGCGCGATTCGCATCATATCGGTCTTTCCTGAAAAGTAAGAGGACACACCACCGGCGGCGCACACCCGCCGGTACACAGCCCTCTATTGGGGCTGATCGGATAGTATCAAGTCCTGACGGTCGGGCACCAGCGCCCGGGATCAGCTTTTGACGCAGTCCCCCTGACGCACCCACACGCCGCGCCCCGCGCAGCGTAGCAGCTCGTTCCCGCTGCACACATAATCGCCGAGGGCGAACCGATGGTCGTTGAGATAACAGACTCCACTCTCCAACTCGGCATCGTAGGAGAGCAGATCGGCATCCGCCTCGTCGAACACCGGAGAGTTCCTCAGCTCCGGATCGGGGGCGCCCACCTGAAGCGGCTTGCGGATATCTTTCATCAGGGATACCTCCATGCACGGGATGCGGCGGCTCACGCCGCCATCCCAAGTATAGAGGCTCTGTGAAAACCGCCAGGGAAATGGGTTCAGATTCTCCGCCGGGTCAGTAAGAGTACGCTCACGCAAGTCATGCAACCCCGGGCAAACACCACAAAATAATCAGCGACACCACCCCGGCACACGTCCCGCTAACATTACACCACCCTTCGAATTTAACCGAAATATGTATCAGATAATACTGAAACCCGCTCCACTTCCCATCAGTTGACCCCGTTTGCTGTAACATCCACTCCCGCATACCGATCGAAAAGCCCCCGCGAGGAATCACTCATGGTTCAGCATTCCGGGGCGCATTCACGAACGGATCACCCGGCGCTCACGTTGTCGTGTACGACAACCGACCGCCACCCCCGCTAACCGCCATGGAGAGCGAAGCGAAGGCGGTTAGTCCCCGATAGGCGTAGGCGCGGTTGTATGGCCGCAGTTACGACCGATAGGGAGTGACGTAGGGCATACAAATAGCGCATCCGACACGCCGTAGAGTCATTGTGGTCATCATGACGGAGTTGCGCACGAGCAGCTTTGCTGCAATGTGCGGGACGGAGTCGTGATGAGCGCAGGACGGTCGGGGCAGTAACGGCTGTCGCGTTGGCGAGTCGATTTTGGGGACTGGGATGTCCCAAAATCTTTCACGAGGTAGCGACACTCTTGATTAAACTCTTACCCGGACTCGCGGAGGAATTATCCGGGATAACTCGCAACAAGGAGCGTTTCAGTATGACCGACCTCAACACAACAGAAGATCTCGCCATTGATTCCGGGGCCTATCAACTCGGACAGAATGCCTTTCGCAGCTTCGCCCTCGCCGGAGAACGATACCTCGTCGCCGGGATGAAGCGGACCAATACCGACGAAGAGCGCTTCGCCAACTTCTTCGGGGATCTGGATACCGGGCAGCAGGATCTTCTGCGCAGCTATTTCAAACGCCAGGCCCAACTCGATCTCGCACAGCGCGCGAAGGTGCTTGGAGAACTCGTGGACCTGAAGATATCGGACCGCCTGACCACAAGCATCACCTCCGCGCCGCTGATGAAATCGCCAAGCGTCATGGCGAGTATCCGTGGCATTTCACCGGCCCTGCGCTCGCTTCACCTGCGCCGCGCCAGTCCCACTGTCACCGCCCTGTCTAGCGGCAACAACCGCCTGATCCTGCGTCTGGAGAGAATCAAAGTCGAAGAGTCCCAGGATGACTACTACATCTGGCCTTTCGGCACCTATAACAAGACCGACGAGGTCACTTTGGGGGTGCTGACAATCGATGAATCGGGCTGGGTCAAACAGCACAGCCACAACCTTGGCTCCATCTCCGAAGGCAACCAAAAGACCTTTTCCGACAAGCGTCTTTGTTCGTTCGATTTACGCGAAGGTGGCGAAGCAACATGGCCGAAAGTCTACTCCGCCACGGTGTACGCGATCGAGCGTGACGACGGCGGCTATAACGATTTTCTACAAAAAGCCGCCAGATACGCCAAGGAGAAGGTCACCGAGGAGCTGATTTCCAGGGGTATCATTGCCGCGGGCGCCTGGCTCGGAATCACCATCCCGCCCATAGTCGCCAGCTTTATCGCCAACTATGTAAAAGGGTTCTTCGATTCCCTGATCGACTGGCTGGCGTCTCTGTTCACAAACGAGGATGACGTGCTCGGGCAGCATGTGCGCACCGCGAGTATCCACTCCTATACCGGAAACTGGGTCAGCAGCGGCTCGCGGCAGTCGGCATCCTGGAATTGGGTCTATGCCGGCGAGGGAGGACGGTGGTCCACCCGGATGCACTGGCTGCTGGAAAACAGCACACAACCTGAATCATAAGCAACCACGCACCCCCCTGGAGCCCCTCATGCGTGCCACCGGCGCGTGGGCGTCACGGGATTCCGGGGGGATGTGCCACCTACCCTACATCTCCGGCCCGATCAGGCGGTCGGCATCAAACTCCCCGAGTAACAGCCCTGTGGCCCGCACGGCCGGCTCCGGCCGTCCGATATGAAAACCCTGTGCGAAATCGCACCCCTTGCGGCGCAGATATTCGAACTGCCGGGCCTGTTCCACCCCCTCGGCAATCACCAGGATATCCAGCTCCCTGGCCATCGTGATCAGGCTACCGACCATGCGCTCATGGCGCCCCCCCGGTCGCATGGCCGAGATGAACGAGCGGTCGATCTTGATGGCGCTGATCGGGAAGCTGCCGAGATAGCTGAGGGAGGAGTAGCCGGTACCGAAGTCATCCAGATGAATGCTGATGCCGCTGTCACGCAACCGCGTCAGGGCCGAGAGCACCGCGATCCGGTCCTGGAATATTGCCGTTTCTGTCAGCTCGATGGCCAGGCGCGAAGCGGGTAGAGCGTACTCACCGAGCTGTAGCAGCATCCACTCCACCAGTGCCCGGTCGGCAAACTGCCTGGGCGAGACATTGACCGCCACCTTGAAATCCTGCGGCAGATCGAAGGCGTCGTCCCACGCCTTGAGCTGTGCCAGCACCTGCCTGAAGATCCAATGACCCAGGGGGTGGATCAGGTTGCTCTCCTCGGCCAGCGGGATGAACACCGCGGGCGAGGTCATGTGTTGCGAATCGTTCCAGCGCACCAGCGCCTCGAATCCGACCGTATGCCCGCTGCTGAGCGAGCGGATCGGTTGGTAATGCATCTCCAACTCCTCCGCGTCCAGCGCCTTGGACAGGCCCCGCTCCATGGTGGTACTGCGCAGCAGACGCTGGCGCATCTCGTTATCGAAGATCTCGTAACGGCCCTTGCCCAGGGTCTTGGCTCGGTACATGGCGGTATCGGCATCACGCAACAGCTCTTCGGCGTTGGCGTAGCCGGTGCTGGAGAAGGCGACCCCGATGCTGCCATGGGTGGCGTACTCGTGGTGATAGAGGGTATACGGCTCGGCGATGCATTCGACCAGACGCCTCACGACATGCAATGCATCGCCGCTCTTGATATCCGGCAGCAGCATGATGAACTCGTCGCCGCCGAGGCGCGCGATGGCGTCGCCCGGGCGCACCTGCGCCTCGATGCGCCGCGCCACCTCGATCAGCAGCAGGTCGCCGTAGCTGTGGCCCAGTGTGTCATTGAGCTGCTTGAAATCGTCCAGATCCAGAAATAGCACCGCAAACAGCCGCTCCGGCACCTGCCGTGTCTCCTCCAGCTCCCGATTGATGCGTTTGATCATCCAGTTGCGGTTGTAGAGTCCGGTCAGCGGATCATGGGAGGCGTCATGGCGCAGCCGGTTTTCGATCTCCTTCTGTAGGGTGATGTCCTGTATCGAGCCGGCCATGCGCACCACCCGGCCACTGTCGTCCCGGATCGCCTGGCAGTTGTTGCTGACATAGACGAAGCTGCCGTCCGGGCGATTCATCCGGTGCTCGATGTTGATGAAGTTCCGCCCCGAGCGCAGGAACTCCCTGAAGCGGCGTTTCATCAGCGGGCGGTCTTCGGGGTAGATCATGCGATAGAAGGTGCCCAGCGACGGCGGCCCCTTCTGCGGGCGGTAACCGATGATCTCCCGAAAGCGCGGCGAGAAGTAGAAGCTGTGCTGTTCCCGGTTAAAGTCCCAGATCCCCTCATTGGTGGCCTTGGCGGCCAGTTCGTAGCGCTCTTCGCTCAGGCGCAGTGCGCTCTCCGACGCGCGCCGCCGCTGCAACTCGTCCAGAAACTGGTTGAACCACTGGGCCAGGTGTGAAATCTCATCCTGTCCGGTCACCCGCAGCCGTGCCACATCGCTGGCCCCCGCTTTCAGCCGTTTGAAGCTCTGGGTCACGTAACGGATCGGGGAGACCACCGAGCGGGAGAAGTAGAGCGCCACCAGCACCACGAAGATCAGGGCCAGGGTAAAGATCCCGATGGTGGCGTTGCGGATCACTCTGACGCCAGAGAGCAGCGCCTCGGCCGGGATCCCGGAAACCAGGATCCAGCCACTGCGCTCGATGTGCCGGTGCGTCAGATAGAGATCGCCCATCTCCGCCCCAAGGCCCTCGTGCCCGCCGGCCCCTTGCAGATAGGCCGCCAGGTGCTCATCCACCTTCCGGCCAATCCACTCGCGCCGCGGATGGTAGATATAGCGTCCGTTCTGGTCGATGAGAAACACCCGGCCGGGGCGCTGATCCTTTTCGAACAGCTGTGCCAGCTGATCGATACTGTAGTTGACCGCGAGGGTTCCGATCAGCCGCCGCTCCAGACTTTCCCGATCGATCGTAAACAGTGCCTTGGCCGCCACCAGCACATGATGCCGGGTCGAGTGCTCATTGATGTTTTCAGTGATTCCGGTCCAGTGCACCCACTCGCGCGCGCCCAGTGCGCCCAGGCGGATCTGGTCCCGGATCACCGGGCGCAGGCGGCTGTCGAGGGTGTCGCCCACCTGATAATGCGCCCCCTCCTCGCCAAACACATGAATCGATACCAGGCCCTTGATATTCAGGTAACCGTTGAGGATGTAGCCTACCTGAACCTCGGTGGCGAGTTGCTCGTAGTTGGTCACCTCCCGCCGCGGCTTGCGCAGGGCATTGGTAATCGCCTCGACCCCGGAGATATTGGCGATCAGGCTCTCGATCTGCTCCTGGATCAACACCAGGTTGTCCTGGTAACCGGAGAGGATGTGCAGCTGCTCCTTGAGCGCCCCTTCCACCAGGGCCTGCTTGGCGCTCTGATAGGCGACGATACCGGCGGTCAGCAGCGGAACGACACCGATCAGCACCATGAAAATGGCGAATTTTCCAGTGATCGTGAGCCGGCCGATCGGCATCGGGATACCGCTACGGTTGATCGACGTTTTCCCGGGTCACCAGGATTGTCTCCAGGTAGGTGACCCCGGGCAGCGTCTCGCCATCCAGGGCGCGCAGGGCGAACTGCACACCCAGGTAGCCCTGCCGGGCGGGCCGCTGATCCACGGTGGCCTGAAGGCGCCCCTCACGAATCGCCTCCCGGGCCTGCTCCAGGGCATCGAAGGAGGCGACCAGGACATCCTCCCGACCGGCCTCCTGCAGCGCATTGATGATCCCGAAGGCCATCATGTCGTTGGCGGCGAAGACCAGGCGCACATCCGGGTGGCGCTGAAGCCAGCCGCGCATCAGCCGGTAACCCTCGTCGATCTTCCAGTTCGCCGTCTCCGAGGCGGCGAGGGTGATAGCCGGATGCTCTGCGAAGGCCCGCATCGCACCGCTCTTGCGCGCTTCCGCGTTCAGTGCGCCGCGGATACCCTCCATCAGCAGCGCGGTGGCGGGTTCACTGACCTGATCGGCGATGTACCTGGCGCTGCGGTAGGCCGACTGCTCGTTGTCCACACTGATAAAGGGGACACCCAGCAGCTCGTTCTTCCTGGAAAAATCCGGGTCGAGGCGGTTATCGATATTGATCACCACGATCCCCTCCTCCTGGGCCCGTTTCAGGACCGGTATCAACTCCACCGAATCCCCGGGAGCGATTACAATGGCATCCACCCGCTCCCGCACCAACTCCTCAACGATCGCGATCTGCTGCTGGATCGAGGTCTCCTGGGCCGCGGTCTTGACGATCAGGCTGATGCCGAACTCCCGCTCCGCCTGCCTGGCTCCTTTCTCCATCTCCACGAAAAAAGGATTGGTGAGCGTCTTCATCACCAGGGCGACACGGCGCCCCGGGGTCGGCTCCGGGGCCGTCCCGGGCGTGGCGGCCGGTGCCGCGCCCTCCCCGGCGGGCGGAGCCCTGTCACAAGCGCCCGCCAGCAGCGTCAGTGCCGCGATCAGAAACAGCCGTGGAAGTGCTACGGGAAAGCGATGCCGGTTCATGTTGTGACCCTCAGCCCTTTTTTTCAATAGGCACAAATAACAAGAGTGTCGCTACCTCGTGAAAGATTTTGGGACATCCCAGTCCCCAAAATCGACTCGCCAACGCGACAGCCGTTACTGCCCCGACCGTCCTGCGCTCATCACGACTCCGTCCCGCACATTGCAGCAAAGCTGCTCGTGCGCAACTCCGTCATGATGACCACAATGACTCTACGGCGTGTCGGATGCGCTATTTGTATGCCCTACGTCACTCCCTATCGGTCGTAACTGCGGCCATACAACCGCGCCTACGCCTATCGGGGACTAACCGCCTTCGCTTCGCTCTCCATGGCGGTTAGCGCGGGTAACCCGCGCGCCGCGCGGGCACGGGTTCGTCGTTGGAGATGTCGTGATCGGGAAAATCGTATCTGTCCCCGGCCTGCGCCGAATCACACCCTGTGTTTTCCGCCATTTCGCAACCATCCCGGCGATATGCGCCAGCGCGAAAATCCCCTGCTCCCTATGAGAAAGAATAGCGGAAAGCGGGCGGGAATTGTCTTCCTTTCCGGGCGCTCGTCCGGCCCCCTGAACGCCCCTCAAGAGCGCTTCAGCGATACCAGGATCCCGGTCCCGATCAACGCCGCCCCGACCAGGTGATAGGGCAGCACCCGCTCCCCCAGCAGCAGGACCGACAAGAGCGTGCCGAACAGCGGCATCAGGTGGATAAAGTGACCGGCGGTGGGGGCACCGACCCGCACCACCCCCTCGTTCCAGCAGATAAAGGAGACCAGCGACGGGAAGAGGGCGAAGTAGCCGATGCTGATCAGCTCGCCTCGCCCCCAGATGATCGGGGCCTCGCCGGTGACACCCGACCAGTGGAGCGCCCCCAGCAACGCCACGCCGACCAGCATGGTGAAGGTCAGGAAGCTGATCGGCGACAGTGCCGCCGGTTTCCAGCGCCTCAGCAGCAGTGAATAGACGGCCCACGCCAGGGTGGCCGCCAGGATCCACAGATCACCGGTGTTGGGATCCAGGCGCAGCAGCAGGCCCAACTCCCCACGCACGATCAGGTAGACCACGCCGCACAGGGAGAACAGGACCCCAGCCAGATTGCGCCCGGTCACCGGCTCGCGGATGAAGCTCATCGCCAGCAGCATGATCCACACCGGGATCGCGGAGTTGATCAGCAGGGCGTTGATCGCCGTGGTGCTCTGCAGGCCGATATAGACGCAGGTGTTGAACAGCGCCACGCCGAGCAGCGCCAGCAGCGCCAGCCGCGGAAGGTGGGCGCGGATCAGCCCCCACTCCCGGCGCATCCCCCCCCAGGGCGAACGGCAGCAGCAGGAGCAGCGCCACCTGCCAGCGCCAGTAGGACATGGTCAGCGGGGGGATCGAGGTGCTCATCGCCTGGCCGAGGACGAAGTTTCCGGACCAGAACAGGGTCGCCAGCACCAGCAGCAGGTAGGCGAAACCCCGGGGCTCGCCCCGCCCCTCCCCGGCAGCGGCCGCCCGGGCGTTCATTCCGGGGGAGCCGGGTTGATCAGTTCGTAGAGCGACGAGTAGTCGAGATCGTCCAGGCCGGCCGCCGCGCCGCGCTGCAACAGGGCGGCATGCGCCGCCGGAAGGGTGTCGTCGATGCCCACGGCGGCGGCGACGCCGCGAAACAGCGCCATATCCTTGAGCAGGTGCTTGAGGGGGAAGTTGGCGCTGGCATAGTCGTGGGCCAGCATCTTGCCTAGTTTTTTGTCGTAGGTGGGGGCGTAGAGGGCGCTGGCGCGAAGCAGGACCATGAAGCGCTCCACATCCAGCCCCTCGGCCCGCACCAGTCCCAGGCTCAGGGAGAAGCCAGCGGTCAGGGAGGCGATCAGCTGGTTCATGGCGAGCTTCAGGGCGGCTGCCTGCCCCACCCCGCCGACCCGTTCCGGGGCGCGCCCCAGGGCGCTCAGCAGGGGCAGGGCCCGGGCGTATTCCGCCTCGCCGCCGCCTGCCATCACGATCAGGGTCCCCGCCTCGGCCTCGGGCAGGCTGCCCAGCACCGGCGCCTCCAGGTACTCGGCACCGGCCTCCCGGCAGCGCGCGGCCAGCGCCCGGCTCTCGGCGGGACCGATGGTGCCCATCTGCAGGATCAGCCGCCCCTCCAGCTCCAGGGTCCGGCCGGGGGCGAACAGCACAGCCTGAATGGCCGGGTAGTCGCTGAGGGTGAGGATCAGGGTATCCGCGCCGCGCACCAGGGCCGGGAGATCGGCATCGGTCGCCAAGCCCGCCCGGCGCGCCGCCTCCATGCGCCCGGCACCGCGGTTCCAGCCTCCAACCTCAAAGCCCTGCCGTTGCAGGCGCAGGGCGACGGGCAGCCCCATCAGGCCCAGGCCGAGCTGCGCGATCCGCATCGGTCAACCCTGGTGGTAGGGGCGGCTCAGCTCGTGCACCGCCTCCACCAGGGCGGCGGCGTGCTCCGGATTGACGTTGGGATGGATGCCGTGGCCCAGATTGAAGACATGCCCCGGCCCCTGGCCGTAACTGGCCAGCACCCGCGCCACCTCCTCGCGGATACGCTCCGGGGCGGCGTAGAGGATGCAGGGGTCGATGTTGCCCTGCAGGGCCACCCGGTCGCGCACCCGGGCGCGGGCGTCGGCCAGATCGGTGGTCCAGTCGACCCCCAGGGCGTCGCAGCCGCTATCGGCCATCCGCTCCAGCCACTGCCCGCCGTTCTTGGTGAACAGGATCACCGGCACCCGCCGACCCTCGCTCTCACGGGTCAGGCCGGAGACGATGCGCGACATGTAGTCGAGGGAGAACGTCTGATAATCGCGCGGACTGAGTACCCCGCCCCAGGTGTCGAAGATCATCGCCGCCTGGGCACCGGCGGCGATCTGGGCGTTGAGGTAGGCGGTGACCGCGTCGGCGACCTTGCCCAGCAGGTCGTGCATCAGTGCCGGCTGGTCGAACATCATCCCCTTGACCTGGGCGAAGTTCTTGGTGCCGCCGCCCTCCACCATGTAGGTGGCCAGAGTCCAGGGACTGCCGGAAAAACCGATCAGCGGCACCCGGCCGTCGAGTTCGTGGCGAATGGTGCGTACCGCGTCCATCACGTAGCGCAGCTCGCCCTCGGGATCGGGCACCCCGATGGCGTCCACCGCCGCCCGGTCGCGCAACGGCCGTTCGAAACGCGGCCCCTCGCCCTCGGTGAAATAGAGCCCGAGGCCCATGGCGTCGGGGATGGTGAGGATGTCCGAGAACAGGATCGCCGCGTCCAGAGGGAAACGGTCCAGGGGCTGGATGGTCACCTCGCAGGCCAACTCGGGGTTTTTGCACAGGTCCATAAAGCTGCCGGCCTTGGCGCGGGTGGCGCGGTACTCGGGCAGATAGCGCCCCGCCTGGCGCATCATCCACACCGGCGTCATGTCCACGGGTTGGCGCAGCATGGCGCGCAGAAAACGGTCGTTCTTCAATTCAGCCACAGTTCCCCCCAGTAATGCTTTAAATCAGTTGCGGCTATGCCAATATCCATGCCGCCGGACGACGCCCTGGCGCTTTAGCGCGGCAGCTCGGAGGTACCCATAAGGTACTCATCCACCGCGCGCGCGCACTGGCGCCCCTCGCGGATCGCCCACACCACCAGGGACTGGCCCCGGCGCACGTCGCCCGCCGCGAACACCCCGTCCACCGAGGTCTTGTAGGCATCAGCGCCGTCAGTGGCGCCCCGGACGTTGCCACGGCCGTCCAGCTCCACCTTCAGCTGCTCCAGCATCCCCTCGTGCACCGGGTGCACGAAGCCCATGGCCAGGGTCACCAAATCGGCCTTGAGTTCGAACTCCGAACCCTCGACCTCGTGCATCTGCCAGTTGCCACCGGCATCGCGGTTCCACTCCACCTTGACGCAGCGGGCGCCCCGGACGTTACCGTTACCGTCATCGAGAAACGCCTTGGTCGCCACGCACCACATGCGCTCGCACCCCTCCTCCTGGGAGGTGGAGGTACGCATCTTGTTGGGCCAATGGGGCCAGGTGGTCTCCTTCTCCTCCTGCTCGGGAGGCTGGGGCATGATCTCGATCTGGGTCACCGAACGGGCGCCGTGGCGGTTGGAGGTGCCGATGCAGTCGGAACCGGTGTCACCGCCGCCGATCACCAGCACGTGCCGGTCGGCGGCGCTGATGAACGCCTCCTCAGGGATCTCGTCTCCCTGCACCCGGTGGCTGTTGGCGCGCAGGAAGTCCATGGCGAAGTGCACACCGTTTAGCTCGCGTCCGGGTATCGGCAGGTCGCGGGGCTGTTCGGAGCCGGCCGCCAGGACCACGGCGTCGAAGCCGTCCAGCAGCTCCCGGGCCGGTATGTCGACCCCGATGTGGGTGTTGGCGCGGAAGATCACCCCTTCGGCGCGCATCTGTCCCATGCGCCGGTCGATCACCCGCTTGTTCAGCTTGAAGTCGGGGATGCCGTAGCGCAGCAGTCCGCCGATGCGGTTCTGGCGCTCGAACACCGTTACCTTGTGTCCGGCGCGCGCCAGCTGCTGGGCGGCGGCCAGACCGGCCGGACCGGAGCCCACCACGGCGACGCTCCTGCCGCTCTTATGGGGGGCGATCTGGGGCTGGATCCAGCCCGCTTCCCACGCCTTCTCGATGATCGACAGTTCGATATTCTTGATGGTCACCGAGTCATCGACCAGATTGAGGGTACACGCCTCCTGGCAGGGGGCGGGGCAGATGCGGCCGGTGAACTCCGGAAAGTTGTTGGTGGAGTGGAGCACATCGAGCGCCGCCTGCCAGTCGCCCTGGTAGACCAGGTCGTTCCAGTCCGGAATGATGTTGTTGACCGGGCAGCCGTTATGACAGAACGGGATGCCGCAATCCATGCAGCGCGCACCCTGGAGACTCATATCCGGCTCGGAGAGCGCGATCGAGAACTCATCATAGTGGGTGATGCGATCGGCGACCGGCGCATAGCTGCGGTCCTGGCGTGGATATTCGAGAAAACCGGTTGGCTTACCCATGATTAGTGACTCCCCTTGGCTGCTTCACTGCCCCGGGATTTCTGCGCCTGCAGCTGCATCAGCGCACGGCGGTAATCCACGGGCATGACCTTTACAAACTTCGGCAGGCAGGCGTCCCAGTTGTCGAGGATCTCCCTGGCCACCGCACTGTTGGTGTAGTGGAGGTGATTTTCGATCAGTTGCCGCAGACGGATGGCGTCGAAGCGCGTCATGTCGTGGCTGACATCGACCCGCCCCTTGGTCTCCAGGTCGCCGCCCTGGTGATCGAGCGCCTCCAGCGCGTCATCCTCCTCCTTGACCGGCTCCAGCTCGACCATGGAGAGGTTGCAGCGCTGCTCGAAGTCGCCCGCCTCGTCCAGCACGTAGGCGATACCGCCGGACATGCCGGCGGCGAAGTTGCGGCCGGTCCCGCC
This sequence comes from Candidatus Sedimenticola endophacoides, assembly GCA_003062205.1. Taxonomy (GTDB): domain Bacteria; phylum Pseudomonadota; class Gammaproteobacteria; order Chromatiales; family Chromatiaceae; genus Sedimenticola_A; species Sedimenticola_A endophacoides. The sequence goes on along the minus strand of PQCP01000104.1, from coordinate 37,469 downwards.
GAGGCACACCACCACACCGCCGGTCATGTACTCGCAGCCGTGGTCGCCGAGCCCCTCGACCACCGCGGTGGCGCCGGAGTTACGCACCGCGAAGCGCTCGCCCGCCACGCCGCGGAAGTAACACTCGCCGCTGATGGCGCCGTACAGGACGGTGTTGCCGACGATGATGTTCTCCTCCGCCTTGCCGATACCCGAAACGCTGGGCGGATAGACCACCAGCCGCCCGCCGGAGAGACCCTTGCCGACATAATCGTTGGCGTCGCCCTCCAACTCAATGGTCACGCCCCGGGCCACCCAGGCGCCGAACGACTGTCCTGCCGTACCCTGGGCCTTGATGTAGATGGTGTCATCGGGCAGACCGGCGTGACCGTAGGACTCGGCCACACGCCCGGAGAGCATGGTGCCGAAGCTGCGGTTGAAGTTCTCGATCCCGATCTCGATGCGCACCGCCTCACCGCGCTCCAGGGCCGGGGCCGCGCGGGCGATCAGCTCGTTGTCGATCGCCTTGTCCAGACCGTGGTCCTGGGTCTCGCTCTGGTAGATCCCGACCCCCTCGGGGGCCTCGGGTTTGGCGAACACCGGGGAGAGGTCGAGCCCCCTGGCCTTCCAGTGACTGACCGCCTTGCGCATGTCGAGCCGATCCATCTGGCCGATCATCTCGTTGAAGGTGCGGTAGCCGAGCCGGGCCATCAGGCGGCGCACCTCCTCGGCGACGAAGAAGAAGTAGTTGACGACGTGCTCCGGCTTGCCGGTGAAGCGCTTGCGCAGCTCCGGGTCCTGGGTGGCCACGCCCACCGGGCAGGTGTTGAGGTGGCACTTGCGCATCATCAGGCAACCCTCGACGATCAGCGGCGCGGTGGCGAAACCGAACTCGTCGGCGCCGAGCAGGGCGCCCACCACCACGTCGCGTCCGGTGCGCATGCCGCCATCGACCTGCACCACGATGCGGCTGCGCAGGTGGTTCAGGACCAGCGTCTGGTGGGTCTCGGCAAGCCCCAGCTCCCAGGAGGAGCCGGCATGCTTGATCGAGGTGAGGGGGCTGGCCCCGGTGCCGCCGTCGTAACCGGAGATGGTCACATGGTCGGCATGGGCCTTGGAAACACCGGCGGCGACTGTGCCCACACCCACCTCGGAGACCAGCTTGACCGAGATGCGCGAGCGCGGCTGCACGTTCTTCAGGTCGTGAATCAGCTGCGCCAGATCCTCGATCGAGTAGATGTCGTGGTGCGGCGGCGGCGAGATCAGACCCACCCCCTCGGTGGAGTGGCGCACCCGCGCGATCTGCTTATTGACCTTGTGACCGGGCAGCTGGCCGCCCTCGCCGGGCTTGGCCCCCTGGGCCATCTTGATCTGGATGTCGTCGGAGTTGACCAGGTACTCGGTGGTGACGCCGAAGCGTCCGGAGGCAACCTGCTTGATGGCCGAACGCTCCGGATTGGAGGAGCCGTCGGTGAGCGGCCGAAAGCGCTCCGGCTCCTCCCCGCCCTCGCCGGTGTTGGACTTGCCGCCGATGCGGTTCATGGCCACGGCCAGGGTGGAGTGCGCCTCGTAGGAGATCGAGCCGAAGGACATGGCGCCGGTGGCGAATCGCTTGACGATCTCCTTGGCCGGCTCCACCTCGTCGAGGGGGATCTCGCTGCCGGTGAACTTGAAGTCGAACAGGCCGCGGAAGGTGGTCAGGCGCTCGTCCTGTTCGTTGACCGCGCGCGCGAACGCCTCGTAGGTGGCCCAGTCGTTGCGGCGGCTGGCGTGCTGGAGGTTGGCGATGGTCTCCGGGGTCCAGACATGCTCCTCGCCGCGCACCCGGTAGGCGTACTCGCCGCCGGTGTCCAGATGCCTGCGGTAGATGGGGTTATCGCCGTAGGCGTCGCGGTGCCAGCGCACCGCCTCCTCGGCCACCTCGTCCAGGCCGACACCCTCGATCTTGGTCGAGGTGCCGGTGAAATACTTGGCAACGAAGGCGCTGGAGAGACCGACGATATCGAAAATCTGCGCCCCGCAGTAGGACTGGTAGGTGGAGATGCCCATCTTGGACATCACCTTTTTCAACCCCTTGCCCACCGCCTTGATGTAACGGATCTGGGCCTCGGGGAAGCTCAGCCGCTCCGGCAGCGCGGGCAACAGGGCCTGTATGGTGTCGAAGGCGACATAGGGATTGACCGCCTCGGCGCCGTAACCGGCCAGGGTCGCGAAGTGGTGCACCTCAAGGGCCGAGCCGGTCTCGACCACCAGGCCCGATTCGGTGCGCAGCCCCATGCGGATCAGGTGGTGATGCACCGCCGAGGTGGCCAGCAGGGCCGGGATCGCCACATGATCGGCGTCGGTGCCACGATCAGAGAGGATCAGGATATTGAACCCCTCCAACACCACCCGCTCGGCCTTCTCGCACAGGGCCTCAAGGGCTCCGCGCATGCCGGCGGCCCCCTGGTCGGCGGGGTAGCAGATATCAAGGGTGCGGGTACGGAAGGCACCGTGGCTGCTGTCCTCGATATTGCGGATACGCTCCAGATCGGCGTTGGTCAACACCGGCTGGTGCACCTCCAGGCGCATGTTGGCGCCGCCGCTCTCCAGCCCCAGCAGGTTGGGCCGCGGACCGATCAGCGAGATCAGCGACATCACGATCTCCTCGCGGATCGGATCGATCGGCGGATTGGTCACCTGGGCGAAGTTCTGCTTAAAATAGTTGGAGAGGTGCTTGGCCCTGGCCGAGAGCACCGCCGGGGGGTTGTCCGCCCCCATCGAGCCGGTCGCCTCCTGGCCGGTCAGCACCATGGGCGTGAGCAGGAACTTGACCGCCTCCTGTGTGTAGCCGAACGCCTGCTGGGCATCCAGCAGGGTGGCGGGGTCGGGAGACATGGCGCCCACCACCTCGGGCAGGTCCTCCAGGCGGATCTGGCTCTGCTTCAGCCACTCGGCGTAGGGCTTGCTGGAGGCGAGCTGCTCCTTGAGCTCCACGTCATCAATGATGCGCCCCTGCTCGGTGTCGATCAGGAACATCTTGCCCGGCTGCAGGCGCCACTTCTTGACGATCTTCTCCTGGGGGATATCGAGCACCCCCATCTCCGAGGCCATCAGCACCAACCCCTCGTCGGTGATCAGATAACGGGCCGGACGCAGGCCGTTGCGGTCCAGGGTGGCGCCGATCTGGCGTCCATCGGTGAAGGCCACCGCGGCGGGGCCGTCCCACGGCTCCATCAGGGCGGCGTGGTATTCGTAGAAGGCGCGGCGCCTCTCGTCCATCAGTGGATTGCCCGACCAGGCCTCGGGGATCAGCATCATCATGGCGTGGGCCAGGGAGTAGCCGCCCTGTACCAGCAGCTCCAGGGCGTTGTCGAAGCAGGCCGAATCCGACTGCCCCTCGGGGATCAGCGGCCACACCTTATCCAGATCATCGCCGAGGATCTCGGAGGCCATGGCATGCTTGCGCGCCGCCATCCAGTTGACATTGCCGCGCAGGGTGTTGATCTCACCGTTGTGGGCGATCATGCGGAACGGGTGGGCCAGATCCCAGGTAGGAAAGGTGTTGGTGGAGAAGCGCTGATGCACCAGCGCCAGGGCCGACACCATGCGCTCGTCGTTCAGATCCTGGTAGTAGGTACCGACCTGGTCCGACAGCAGCATGCCCTTGTAGGTGATGGTGCGCGAGGAGATGGAGGTGAAGTAGAAGGACTCCCTGCCGTCGAGACGCGACTCGCGGATCACCTTCTCGATCTGCTTGCGGATCACGAACAGCTTGCGTTCGAAGGCGTCCTGGCTGGAACACCCGGCGCCACACCCCACGAACACCTGACGGTTGACCGGCTCGGTGGGCTTGACGCTGTAGCCCAGGCCGCTGTTATCCACCGGCACGTCGCGCCAGCCGATCAGCTGCTGCCCCTCGCCGGTGATGAAGCGCTCGACAACGGACTGCGCCTCGGCCCGGGCCGCGTCGTCCCGGGGCAGAAACAGATGCCCGACAGCGTACGCACCGGCGGCGGGAAGGTCGAAATCGACCACCGCCCGGAAAAAGGCATCGGGCAGCTGGATCAGGATTCCGGCGCCGTCACCGGCGCGGGGATCGGCCCCCACGGCGCCGCGGTGTACCAGCCGTTCCAGGATCTCAAGCCCCTGCTCGACGATTTTGTGGCTCTTGCGCCCCTTGATGTCGGCTACAAATCCGACACCACAGGCATCATGTTCGTTACGGGGGTCGTACAACCCCTGCTTCGCTGGCAAAGCGCCCTGGCCCATCGCAAACCTCGTCTCACTCTGGGACAGCGGTGGAACACCCACCCCCGCCCAGCTTGTCTATTTCGGACACGCCCCGGAGGGCCCGGGACAATGGATGCCGCCGCTCCGCGCTGGTCCAGGCGGAGTCGGGCGAACAGAACCGCGTAGGATACTGGAGAAAGCCGTTTCAGGCCAGTATTCAGCCGCCGCCACCCAGGGAAATCCGGGATTTCGGCATGACCCGGCCGGGGGATAGAAGTGTTGCCCACGCAGCCGGGCTCCACCCGTGTCGAACCGGATGGCTCAGACCGAGCGGCCGCCCCTTACCAAACCGGGTCGGGCAGCGCCCGTGCCGGAAGCGGACAGGAACCCGATGCACGGCCTCCGTGCCAAACCGGGCAATTCACTGAAGCCCCAAGCCCGCGCGCCAATTCGGTGGCCTGGAGACCCCGCAGCCACCTCAGCGATCGGCGCGCGCCTGGCGCAGCGAATCGATGGGGCGCGGCCAGACTCCGGCGCCGCGCAACGCGGCCGGAAGCTTCCCCTGGGCCGCCAGGGCCGCCTGGCGCGTGGGGTAGCTGCCGAGCAGCACCGCGTACCAGGGGCGCCCCTTGACCGTCAGCGGCAACACCAGGGCCTCTCCGCGCAGACGGTGCAGATCGATGAAATTCTCAGCCGATAGGCGGTTGCTGACACCGATCAGCTGCAGGGTATAGGCGCCCGCGGGGCGGGACAGCAGCCAGGCCTCGTCACGCGGCGTGGGCGCCGCACCCCCGGTGGCATTCACCACCGGCGCCCCGGACGGCGCCGCCGCCTCCACCCGCTCACTGGTCACCGTGGGGGACTTCCGCGGTGGCTTGTTCGCGGCGGGTTCATTCACGAGCGACTCTGCCTCAGATTGTTTCTGCCGCTGCCCCAAAGGATCGGACTGCGGTCGCATCGGCGTGGCGGCAGGCACCACCGTCTCCGCACCTGCGGCTTCATCCGGAGTCTCCGCCCGGGATGGCGCCACCGCCTCAACGACGGCAGTCTTACCAGCCATCGGTGCCCCTGCGGGTGGTTCACCGCCTTGCGCCAACCCGGGAACCGCCACCCGCTGCGGGAGTGCCATCACCGGTTCGGGCTCCTCCACCACCCCCACATCGCCCGCTGGATCCGGATCTTGCGGCTCACCGGGCAGGGCCAGCGGTACCACCTGTTCAGGCGCCTCGATCACACGGACACCCCCATCCTCCCGCGCATCCGTATCCGCGAACAGGGCATTGATCTGGTCTTCAAACACCAGGGTGAGCAGCAACATCACCACAATCACCACCACCCCCACAATCGCAGGCAGCGGCAAATCGAAAAGCAGGGAGCGATGCTCCTCCGGATCCTCCTCCGCGCTATCCGCCTCGACACACTGTTCCAGCAGCTGATCAAGACAGTCTCTGACCGCCCCAGGCACCCCCCCGCTCTCGCGATAGATCCGCTCCAGGCGCGACTGGCTCAGGCCGACATCCTCCTGAACTCGGCTCCTGGCCCGCAGCAGGTGCTTTATATATGAGACCGTCTGGTCGGACGTCATCGGTTGCAGCTCGATGGTCTGAATGGTTTGGGGAGCAAGTGTCTGCATCTGCGGCGCACCCAGCTGGGCATCGATCTCCGCGCTGGCGAACAGGGCGATATTCACCAATGGCCGCCCCTTGATCTGCAGCGCAGACATACGAAACAGACCGACCAGCGTCTCCACAGGCAGCAGGTGAGCATCATCCACCAGCACCACGGGGCGCCCCCCCTCCTGCCGCAAACGGTCGAGGCGCTGGCGCAATGTCTCCAGCGGATCGCCCACCCCCATTGCAGTGGCGAACCCCCGGCCCAGCTGTTCGAACAGCTGCTCCGCTTGCAGCATCGGGTTTCCCTCGATCCCGCACAGCACCCACCCTGGCGGCTCCAATCCGGCCACCCGTCGGGCCAGCGTGCTCTTGCCCGCACCGGCCTTGCCCCGTACCAGAGCAATCCGGTCGCCGTTGTCGATCAGGTAGCGAAGCAGCTCCACCTGCTGTTCGAACTCCGGATAGCTGAAACCCTCATCCTCTGGAGCGGAGTCCCCCATGTGGTGATCAACAGACGTCATTTCTTCCATACCCGCTCAGGGTCGCGCGCAGCAGGCCCGAATCAAACTGATCCGTCACCAGGGAGTGCCCCATCCCCTGCATCAGGACCAGCCGCATGCGCCCCTGCTGTACCTTTTTGTCAACCGCCATCAGCTCCAGCAGCCGTGCCCCATCCAGATCTGGCGGAGGAGCCACCGGCAAACGGGCTCGGGCCACCAGGTCGACCACCCGCGCCTGGGCGTCCATGTCGAACCACCCCAGGCGCCGCGACAGATCCGCGGCCATGCACATGCCAACCGCCACCGCCTCCCCATGCAGCCACTCGCCATAGCCCATGCCGGTCTCGATGGCATGTCCGAAGGTGTGGCCCAGATTGAGCAGTGCGCGTCGTCCCGACTCCAGCTCGTCGGCGGCGACCACCCGTGCCTTGTCGAGGCATGAGCGTTCGATGGCATGGCTCAAGGCATCGGCCTCGCGCGCCAGCAGCGGCTCCATGTTCCGTTCCAGCCACTCGAAAAAGGGCAGGTCGTCGATCAACCCGTACTTGATCACCTCGGCGAGGCCCGCCGACAGCTGCCGGTCATCGAGGGTGTCTAGACTCGCAGTGTCGGCGATTACGCAACGGGGCTGATAGAAGGCGCCGATCATGTTCTTGCCGAGCGGGTGGTTGACCCCGGTCTTGCCGCCCACCGAGGAGTCCACCTGAGACAGCAAGGTGGTCGGCACCTGCACAAAGTTGACCCCGCGCTGGTAGCTGGCGGCAGCGAACCCGGCCATGTCACCGACCACTCCGCCCCCCAGGGCCAGCACCGTGCACTGGCGATCGAACCGCGCTTCGAGCAGAGCGGTGATGATCCGCTGCCATATCTCCAGGCTCTTGTAGCGCTCGCCGTCCGGAAGGATCACCCGGGCGAGTTGATACCCGCCCAGGGCCGCGCACACCCGTTCCAGATAGAGCGGCGCCACCGTCTCGTTGGTCACCACCATCACCTGACGCCCCGGGATATGCTCCCGGTAGATCCGGGGGTCACCCAGCAGGCCCGGCCCGATATAGATCGGGTAGCTGCGCTCACCAAGGTCGACAGTCAAGGTTTTGGTCACTGCATTCATCATCAACCCTTCATCATCAAACTGTGGCCCGCCGCGCAAACGTACGCCGGGCATGTCAAATCATGCGCCTTCCAGCCGGCGAACGATCTCGCCCACCACCGACCTCAGGCTCCTCCGTTCAGTACTCACCACAACGTCGGCCAGCTCCCGATACAGCGGCTCCCGTTCGGCCATCAGCTCCCGCAGCCGCGCCAGCGGATCTTCGGTACGCAGCAGCGGACGACTGCGATCACGGGCGGTACGCTGGTACTGCTGCTCCGGCGTACAGTGGAGATAGACCACCGTGCCACGGGCCGCGAGGCAGCCGCGGTTGGCGGCGTCGGCGACCGCACCACCTCCGGTCGCCAACACCAGACCATCGGCCTGGGTCAACTGGTCGATGACCTCACGCTCGCGCCGACGAAAACCCACCTCCCCTTCAAAATCGAAGATGGTGGGTATATCGACCCCGGTACGACGCTGGATCTCCCGATCACTGTCATGGAAGCCCAGCCCCAACACAGCGGCCAGCTGGCGACCAATGGTGGTCTTGCCCGCCCCCATGGGACCGATCAGAAATATGTTCTTATTGCGCGCCATGACGGCCGTGCCCTCTCCATTTCGGGTCGCCCTGTGCCGGGTTTGCGTGGCTGGCCCGTCATTGTCCCCAGCTCGCATGCCTCGCCGCCACGGACTGTTCACGCGCATTGAAGCAGCGCCTGTCTTCGGCCTTCACCGGATTACACACGGCATTATCCGGCTTTTGAAGTGCCCTGGCTACGCAACCCGACCTCTCCGTCGGTGATGGCGCAAACCGCCAAGTCCGTCCGCGTCGGCGCCATGGTTCCCGTGGCGCGACTCATACCAGCGTACTACAGGGCCTCTGGGCGCAAAAAACAAGGGGCCTGTCACCACCGGCGACAGGCCCCTGCAGTCGCTTTCGGCTCCGGGCTAGCGCAGCCCCAGCCCCGCCTTCAGGATCTTGGGCGTGACGAAGATCAGCAGTTCGCTGTTCTCGTCCCTCCGCAGCTCCTGCTTGAACAGGAAACCGACATAGGGGAGGTCGCCGAAGAACGGAACCCGTTCAGTGTTAGTCTGGTCGGTACGCTCGAACACCCCGCCAAGGACCACCGTCTCGCCGTTCTCGACCAGCACCGAGGTCTCCACCGACTGGGTGTTGACCGGCGGTACGCCGAGCACGGAGCGGGTGAAATCGGCCTCGTCTTTCTGGATCTCCAGATCGAGGATGACACTGTCGTCAGGGGTGATCTGCGGGGTCACCTCCAGCTTCAGCACCGCCTCCTTGAACGCCACGCTGGTAGCGCCGCTGGAGGATGCCTCCTGATAGGGGATTTCGATACCCTGCTTGATCACCGCCTTGCTCTGGTTCGCGGTAATCACCCGGGGGCTGGAGATCACCTCACCCTTACCCTCCTGCTGCATGGCCGAGAGCTCAAGCTGGAGCAGATAGGAGCCGACCTTACCAAGAATGAAGTTGATACCCCCCCCGCGGGCGCCTGAAAGGGTCTGGGGGAGATTCACCATCAACGCCTCCGCGGTTTCCGCCTCGTCGTCCCCGGCCACCACGAAGCTCGTGTCGGCGATTCCCGAGGTGCCATTCAGATAGCCCGGCTTGGCACCACCGATGTCCAGGAAATGATTGTCCAGTTCCGAGCGCTTGGTGGCGCCGAAACGCACTCCGATATCCTTGGCGAAGGTGTCACTGGCGATCACCACCCGGGACTCGATCAGCACCTGGCGCACCGGGATGTCGAGCCGGGCAACCAGGCGCCGGATATCCTCCAGCTTGGCCGCGGTATCACGCACCAGCAGAGTGTTGGTGCGCTCATCCACCGTCACGTTGCCACGCTCCGGGGTAAGCAGTTGATTATCCTCGCTCTTCAACAGGGTCTGGATGTCGGCCGCCTTGGCGTAATTGAGCTGGATGTACTCGGAGTAGAGGGGAGCCAGCTCCTCAATCTGCTGCTGGGACTCCAGCTCTAGCTTCTCCCGCGCCGCAATCTCCTCGGTGGGCGCGATCAGCATCACATTGCCGTTCTGGCGCATCGCCAGTCCCCGGGTCTTCATGATAATATCCAGGGCCTGATCCCAGGGCACATTCTTCAGGCGCAGAGTAATGCGCCCCGTTACCGTATCCGAAGTAACCAGGTTCTGGCCTGTGAAATCGGCCAGCAGCTGCAGCACCGCCCGCACCTCGATGTCCTGGAAGTTCAGCGACAGACGCTCCCCTGTAAAGGTCTCCTTCTTGCGTTCGATCGCCTCCTTCTCGTCCTCGGTCAGGGGACGGAACAAGAGTGTCGCTACCTCGTGAAAGATTTTGGGGACTGGGATGTCCCAAAATCTTTCACGAGGTAGCGACACTCTTGGACATCGATGGTATATCCGACCGGACTGACCAGATTCACCACAACCCGGGTCCGCCCACCAGCCTCCACCGCATGCACACTGCGTACCGCGCCGACGCCCACGGCCACACCCTTCTGGGCCAGACTGCTGCTCACACCGGCGAAATCGATCGCCAATCGTGCGGGATTGTCGGTCGCGAAGGAGGCCGGCTCCCCCACCGGCCCATCCGCCGTGAGGGTGATCTGCACCCCGTTGCCGGGCAGGGCGGCGTAGCTGATATCCTTCAGCGAACTGCCGATGACGGCCTGCGGAGAAAACACCAGAAGGAGAAGAAGCAACCCGACCGGGCGCACCGCCGCAGCCCCGCCGCCAAACCAACGACCGCTGCCGGTCCGCCTGTTATTCCTATCGCCGCGCGATTCAACACTCATCGTTACACCCCTGATCTACTCTGTCAGTGCGAGGGAGGCCTGGCGCTCCTGATACCCACCCTGGCCGTCTGAAATCAATTCTGTCAACTCAACCGCAGTCTCGGTTATACGCAGAATCTGACCATGATTCTGCCCCACGTAATTTCCGGGCTTGACCCGATGAATCGTCTCGTCCGAAGTCTTGACCAACGCCCACTGGGTCCCGGACAACTCCAGGGTACCCACCATTCTCAACGAATCCAGGGCATACCCTTCAAGCTCCTCCTTGCGGCAGTTGAGATCGGGCATAACCCCACCCCCCGCTCCCCCTGCGGTCTCGGCCTCCTCCTCCACCTCGACGGTGAAGGGATCGCGGCGTTCACCGGCGACATACACAAAGGTTTCCACCTGCCGGATCTCGGGCAGGGGCTCGATCTCGCCCTGCTTGCGGGATTTCACCTCATCGACATAGCGGTGCAGATCCTGCATGTCCGCGCTACAGCCCGCGACGAGGAGCACCACAGCAGCCGCCACCAGAAACTTCACTCCCCCTTCCGGGGTGGCGCGATCGCTCATTGTCCACTCTCCTCATCCAGGTAGCGATAGGTCTTGGCCGTAGCCTCCATGGTCAACACCTTGCCTCCCGCCCTCTCGTTCTTGGCGTTCTCTGCGGCCACCACAACATCGTGAATGGTGACGATCCGGGGCAGGGCGGCAAGCCCGCTGATGAACTCGCCAAACTCATGATACCCACCCCGCACCTTAAGACTGATCGGCAACTCCGCATAGAACTCCTTGGGCACCTCGGCCTGGGGGTCGAAGAGATCGAACTCCAGCCCCGCCGCCAACCCGGTCTGGGAGACGTCGACCAGCAGATCCGCCACCTCCGTGGTGTTGGGCAACTGGCGCAGCATGGCGCCAAAGGACTGGCGCATCTCCTCCAACTGCTTCTTGTAGTTGTCCAGATTCACGGCGCGCGCCTGCTTCCGCTCAAAATCCTTGCGCAACGACAGCTCCTGCCTCTCTATCTGCTCCAGTGATTGCAGCTGTTTCTCGGTATTGAAGAAATACCATCCGATACCGATGCCGGTGCAAAGGAGCAGCACCAGCACCACCTTCACCGGCATCGGCCAGCCGCCGATGTCGCTCAGATCCAGTTCGTTGAGTTCCTGCAGATTCACTTCTTCGCCTCCTCGGACATGCTGACCTGCTTGGCGTTGAGGATGAACTTGTTCTGACCCGCGCCATCCTTCCCCTGTGCGGTAATCACCTGCAGGGCGGCGTCGCCGATCCACTTGGACGCCTCGATATTGCGCATATAGGTGGAGACGCGGGCGTTGGACTGCGCCTCCCCGTCCAGAGTAAGAACGGCGCCCGATTGACTCAATTTAACCAGATGCACCCCCTCGGGGATGGTGGCGACCAGTTCATCGAACAAGTGGACGATCTCGGGACGGCTGGTCTGCAATTCCTGGATGACATTCATCCTGGCGATCAGCTTGGCCTTGGTCTTCTCCAGATCCTCGATCTCCTTCAGCTTCGCCTCCACTACGGCGATTTCGCGCTGTAAAAACTGATTGCGCTGGCGCTGCTGGTCAATCATGCCTTCCACATAGAAGAAGACACCGGCGCAACCCGCAACCGTCAGCAATATGGCGAACACGGCCGCGACACCGAAGTCCCGCTGCTGCTTCTTGCGCAGATTTTCACGCCATGGGAGTAGGTTGATTCTAGCCATATCAGTCAAAGCTCCGTAAGGCCAGGCCGCAGGCGATCATCAGGGAGGGGGCATCATTGCTCAAGCCCTGGGGTTTCACATTGGAAGAGACCGACATACTGGAAAAGGGGTTGGCGATAATCGCCGGGGTGCCGATCTTCTCTTCGACCAGCTCATCCACCCCGGGGATGGAGGAACTGCCTCCAGCCAGCACGATGTAATCGACGCTGTTATAGCTACTCGACGAGAAGAAAAACTGCAGGGACCTGCTCACCTGCTGCCCCATCGCCTCTTTGAACGGCTCCAGCACCTCTGCCACATAGCTGTCGGGAAGCCCACCCTGGCGCTTGGCCATACCTGCCTCCTCACGAGAAAGCCCGTAGCGGCGCTGAATCTCCTCTGTTAGCTGGCGACCGCCAAAATTCTGCTCGCGGGTATAGATGGTCTTCCCATTATGCAGGACATTCAGGGTGGTAGTGGTCGCACCGATATCGGCCACCGCCACGGTCAACCCCTCGCCATGACCGGAGAGCTGGTCAGCAATCTGGGTAAAGGCGTTCTCGATGGCGTAGGCCTCTACGTCGACGATCGCCGCCTCAACACCAGCGATCTCCAGCGCCGCAACCCGGTCATCGACATTCTCGCTGCGTGAGGCGGCCAGCAGCACGTCGACCATCTCCGGGTTCTTCTCCGACACCCCCTGCACCTCGAAGTCGAGGTTCACCTCTTCCAGGGGGTAGGGAATGTACTGATCCGCTTCGAGCTGGATCTGCGCCTCCATCTCCTGATCAGAGAGCGAGGCCGGCATGGTGATGGTCTTGGTGATCACTGCGGAGCCGGAGACCGCAACCGCCGCCAGCCTAGCCCGGGTGCCCGAGCGTTTCACCACCTTGGCGATCACCTGCCCGACGGCTTCCACATCGGCAATGTTTTTCTCCACCACGGCGTTGGCCGGAAGCGGCTCGACCGCATAAGACTCCACACGGTACTGAGCCCCGGAGCGCCCGGAGGACTTGCTCAGCTCAAGCAGTTTAACGGCGGTGGAACTGATATCCACACCGACCATGGCCTGTTTTTTTGGCCCAAAAAAGGCGAACATTTCGCGTCCTTCCCGGCTATCTGCGGCAACCTTGAGAGTATGTTTACAGGTTTTCCTTTAAGTAGGATAGTTAACTATATAGCAACAAATGATTTTTTTGTGAAGTTTTTTTATGCAAAAGTGCCGTCTCGTCACCGATTTTGTTAAAATGCCCCCGATTACGGACCTGCACAGCAGCGACCAGAGCCGATTACCCAAGCCCGCCGCGCGATGGTAAAGTGACGCCTGCCACGCACCGAGGCGGGATACCTGAACTTTAAAGAATGCAACCAATATAGTCCCGAGCCGAACCCGACATCACCCCCCAAGCCAGGAGAGTGTGAACCAGCGCATGAAGTGGTTAGCAAAATTTTTCAAATTCGTCTTGTGGAGCGCCTTTACAGGCCTCTTCGCAGGAGTTATCGGCGCCGCTGTCATCTACTACCAGTTGCAACCGAACCTTCCATCCACCGAAAATCTGAAACACGTCAAGTTTCAGGTCCCGCTGCGGGTTTACTCCGCCGAGGGCCTGCTGATGGCAGAGTTCGGAGAAAAGCGCCGCATCCCCCTTGCCTACCCCGAGATCCCCGAGCGCATGGTGCAGGCATTCCTCGCCGCCGAAGATGACCGCTTCTTCGAGCACCCCGGAGTCGATTACCAGGGGCTGATCCGCGCTGCGGTAAACCTGCTGATGACCGGAGAAAAGGGCCAGGGGGGCAGCACCATCACCATGCAGGTGGCGAGAAACTTCTACCTCTCCAGCGAAAAGACCTATATCCGTAAACTCAACGAGATCCTTCTCGCCCTACAGATCGAACGCGACCTGCCCAAGCAGGAGATCCTCGCCCTTTACCTCAACAAGATTTACCTCGGCAACCGCGCCTATGGCATCGGCGCGGCCGCCCAAATCTATTATGGCAAGAGCGTGGAACAGCTCACGCTGCCCCAGATTGCCATGATCGCCGGACTGCCAAAGGCCCCATCAAAGTTTAACCCGATCATCAATCCCGAGAGGGCGCTACAGCGGCGGGACTACGTCCTGGGGCGGATGCGCGATCTAGACATGATCCCTGAGGAGGAGTACCGCACGGCCCTGGCCGAGGGGGTGAGCGCCTCACTGCACCAGACCCAGACGGAGATGGATGCCCCCTACGTCGCCGAGATGGTACGCTCGCACATGTATGAGCGCTACGGCGCCGACGCCTACACCGAAGGCTTCAGCGTCCATACCACAGTTCAGAGCCGACTCCAGGACGCCGCGCAGGAGGGGGTGCGCAAGGCCCTCCAGGAGTATGACCTGCGCCACGGCTACCGGGGCCCCGAGCAACATTTCGAGCTGCCCGAACCGCCCGCCGACGCGGACCTCGACGGACTGCTCGCCGATCACCACCGCGTCGGCGACCTCACCCCGGCGCTGGTCACCGCCGTCGCCGAGCAGCAGGCGGAACTGTTTTTGTCCGGGGGTGAGCGTCTCACCCTGACCTGGGAGGGGCTGGAGTGGGCCCGGCCCTACATCAATGAAAACCGGCGCGGGGAGAAACCCAAAACCGCCGCAGAGATCCTCCGCCCCGGGGACCTGATACGCATCCTGCCGGTGGAGGCCAGCGACGACACCCCGGCACACTGGCGCCTGGCCCAGATTCCCGAGGCCGCGGGCGCATTGGTCTCCGTCGATCCCGACGACGGCGCCATCCGCGCCCTGGTCGGCGGTTACGACTTCTTCCACAGCAAATTCAACCGGGTGATCCAGGCACGGCGCCAGCCCGGCTCCGGCTTCAAGGCGATCATCTACTCCGCCGCCCTGGAGGCGGGTTATAGCGCCGCCAGCCTGATCAACGACGCGCCGGTGGTGTTCAATGACACCAGCCTGGAGGGTGCCTGGCGACCGGAGAACTACAGCGGCAAGTTCTTCGGTCCGACCCGCCTGCGTCACGCCCTGACAAAATCACGCAATCTGGTGTCGATCCGACTGCTGCGCGCCATGGGGGTCGAGTTCGCGCTGGAGCACGCGAAGAATTTCGGCTTCGATCCGGCGCAACTGCCGCACAACCTCTCCCTGGCGCTGGGCAGCGGCGGGGTCACCCCCCTGGAGATGGCCGGGGCCTATGCGGTGCTCGCCAACGGCGGCTACCGCGTCACGCCCTATCTGATCACCCGCATCACCGACAGCGCCGACCGGGAGGTCTTCCTGGCCGACCCAGCCCGGGTGTGCGAGGAGTGCCCGGAGATCGAGGAGCCGTCCCCGCCACCCGGCTCCGCGACGGCCGACCAGCCCTCCGGCACAACGGCCCCGGAACAAGCTCCGGGACCAGCCCAGGAGCCAACCGCCCCCACCCCGAAACGCGCCGCGCGCGGCATCAGCCCCGAGAATCATTACTTGATGAACTCCATGATGCGCGATGTCATCACTCACGGCACCGGCCGCAAGGCGATGGTACTGGGCCGCAAGGACCTGGCGGGCAAGACCGGCACCACCAACGAGCAGCGCGACGCCTGGTTCAACGGCTTCCAACGTCGGCTGGTGGCCATCGCCTGGGTCGGCTTCGACTCATCCAAGCCCCTGGGGCGGGGCGAGGTGGGCGGCCGCGCCGCCCTGCCCGCCTGGATCCACTTCATGGGTCAGGCCCTGGACGGAGTGCCCGAACACCACCTCGGGATGCCCGAGGGGATGATCACGGTGCGCATCGATCCGGCCACCGGCAAGCGGGCCCCGATCTCACAGAAGGACGCCATCTTCGAGGTGTTCCGGGCGGACAACGCCCCGCAGGAGAGCGTGACCACCGGAG
Organism: Candidatus Sedimenticola endophacoides; assembly: GCA_003062205.1. Classification (GTDB taxonomy): domain Bacteria; phylum Pseudomonadota; class Gammaproteobacteria; order Chromatiales; family Chromatiaceae; genus Sedimenticola_A; species Sedimenticola_A endophacoides. Next base: position 21,717 of record PQCP01000104.1, on the reverse strand, counting down.
GGGGGGACCCCTACCGGGCCGATTCCGGCACGGACAGCGCCACCCCGCCCCCGGCCGCGGAACTCTTCTGAGGCCTGGGGCGTGAGCCGCCGCGAGCAGCAGGAGATACGTCGGCGTATCGCGGCCGAGGCGGCACGCATCCTGGCCGGCGAGGAGCACCTCGACTATGCGGCGGCACGGCGCAGGGCGGCACGCCGTTTTCCCCACATCGACGCCCACGCCCTGCCCGGCAACGGGGAGATCCACCAGGCCCTGCTCGACTACCTGCAGCTGTTCCATGGGGAAGAGGTGGACGCCGAAGCGGCACGCGCGGGATTGGTGCAGCGACAACACCGGCTCGCCCTCCAGGCCATGCAGAGCCTGAAGCAGTTCGGTCCCCGCCTCGCCCCGGGCCGCGGCGGCCCCCAGCACCCGATCCGGCTCCACCTCTACGCCGAGACCCCGGAGGAGGTGATCCTCCACCTGCTGCATCACCACATCCCGCACCGGGATGGCGAAATGAGCGTTCGCTTCTCCAAGGGGCGCAGGGAGCCGCGTCCCCTGCTGGCTTTTGAAGCCGGTGATGCATCCATCGAGTTGCTTATTCTGACCCCGCACGATCGAACCGACCCGCCCCTCGACCCGCTCACCGAACGCCCGAACAGCGGTCTTTCGATCCACCAGTTGAAGCAGCTCCTGGCGGGCGCGCAAGACGCGCCCGGCGATTCGGCTCCAGATCGCAGCGGCTTCGACTGAGGATTCGGTTCGCCGGGTGACGGGGATACGTTCTTAAAATGGATTGCTCACGTTCTCAAAGGGACTATGGGACCGTGTTTTACCGAAAAACCAGGGCCTGTTTCGGCGCTCTGCATTTCAACGCAAACGCAAAACATCGGCCTGGCGATAGATGCTGACTGGTTACGGATAGAAAATTCATATTTGCCAAGCCCCCCCGCGACACCCTACAAATGCGCAACCGGACGACACGCCGGATCCCGCCACGGCGGAGGCGGAAAGCACCCACGACGCCCCACACACCCGCGCGGACGCAGACACCGCACCGAATCCGGGTGCCCCGGGCGGTATTCCGCCCCTCGACCGAACGGCCGCCACCTCCCGCGGCCCGGCCCACGCACTGTTTAAATTAGAGAGGAAAACCTCCATGCCAAGAAAACGCATCGCCCTCGTCGGCGGCGGTCAGATCGGCGGCATCCTGGCGCTGTTGCTGACCCAGAAAGAGCTCGGCGACCTGCTGATCATCGACACGCCGGAACAGGCCGAGCGCATGCAGGGCAAAGCCCTCGACATCATGGGCTACCGCCCCAATGGCGGCCACGACGTGGAGCTTCGCGGCAGCGGCGACTTCGCGGACCTGGAGGGCGCCGACGTGGTGGTCATCACCGCGGGCATGGCACGCAGGCCGGGCATGTCCCGCGAGGATCTACTGGACGTCAACCTGGCCATTGTGCGCCATGTCGGCGAGCAGGTCCGCCGCCACGCCCCCGACGCCTTCTGCATCGTCACCACCAACCCCCTCGACGCCATCGTTTACGCCTTCCACCAGGCATCCGGCCTGCCCCACCACCGGGTGGTGGGGATGGCCGGAGCCCTCGACAGCGCGCGTTTTCGCACCTACCTGGCGATGGAGACCGGCTACTCGGTGGAGGATGTCGCCTGCCTGGTGATGGGCGGCCACGGCCCGACCATGATCCCGCTGATCCGCACCGCCACCATCGGCGGTGTCCCGATCACCGACCTGCTCAGTCCCGAACGCATCGAGGCGGTGGCCGAGCGCACCCGCAACGCCGGCACCGAGATCGTCTCCCTGCTGGGCAACGGCAGCGCCTTCGTCAGCTCCGCCGCCGCCATCGCCGAGATGGTCGAGGCGCACGTCAGGGACAAGCGGCGGGTCATCGCCTCCGCCGCCTATTGCCAGGGCGAATACGGCGTCGACGGCTACTTCATGGGTGTGCCCTGCGTGATCGGCGCCGCGGGGGTGGAGCAGGTGATCGAATTCCCGCTCACCCCGGACGAGCAGCAGCTGTTCGACAACAGCTTCGGCGCCGTCCAGGCCAGCGTGCGGAAGGTCAGGGAGAACCCCTGAACGCCCCCAAAGGCCGGGGTTAATACCCTTGATTCCCACCAACCCCCGCCCCCACTCCCCGTTAACGCCTTGTTTAATAAGGACAATAAGGGGTGGTGGGTATTTTGCATAAGCATTACTGATAGTTGCAGCTTCAGACTCTGCCCCATAATACGGAGCATTCGCTAACCGCCATGGAGAGCGAAGCGAAGGCGGTTAGTCCCCGATAGGCGTAGGCGCGGTTGTATGGCCGCAGTTACGACCGATAGGGAGTGACGTAGGGCATACAAATAGCGCATCCGACACGCCGTAGAGTCATTGTGGTCATCATGACGGAGTTGCGCACGAGCAGCTTTGCTGCAATGTGCGGGACGGAGTCGTGATGAGCGCAGGACGGTCGGGGCAGTAACGGCTGTCGCGTTGGCGAGTCGATTTTGGGGACTGGGATGTCCCAAAATCTTTCACGAGGTAGCGACACTCTTGTTTTGATACTGAATGGCAGTAAAAGCGAGTAAATTCAAGCATGTCCGGCAACGCACACGAGATCCACCTGACCATCAACGGCAAGGATATCTCCGCCCCACCCTACCTGTCGGTGATCCAGGCGCTTTGGCACGCCGGTTACCCGAGGGTGAAGAGCGTCGGCTGCCTGGAGGGTGTGTGCGGCTCCTGCCGGGTGATGGTGCGCCGCGCCGACAGCCGCCAGGTGACCACCGAGCTGGGTTGCCAGGTGCTGGTCGAAGAGGGGATGCAGGTCAACTTCCTGCTCTTCCCGACGCCGACCCACCACCGCTACCAGCTTGACGAGATCAAAAACTCCTGGGAGGTCCAGGCCCGCTTCCATCAGTTTTTCCCGGAGGCGGAGAAGTGCCGCCACTGCGGCGGCTGCAACACCACCTGCCCCAAGGGGATCCAGGTCGAGAAGGGGGTCGAACTGGCGTCCAAGGGGAAGTTCCGGGAGGCCGGGGAGCTGTTCGGCGAGTGCGTGCTGTGCAATCTCTGCCAGACCGCCTGCCCCGAATCCATCGCGCCCAACCACGTGGGGCTGTTCTCACGCCGGGTCACCGCCTATTTTCACACCCGCCCATCCAACCTCATCCGCAGGCTGGAACGGCTGCGCAAGGGGGAGCTGCAGGTCGTCACCTGACGACCCGCCGGAACCGACATGAAAGGCACCCCCATCGAACAGGCGCTTGCCGAGTACACCGCCGCCGCCCAACGCCCGGCACCGGGAGCGCAGCCCGACACCCGGGAGCTGCTGCGCGCCTTTCACCCCGATCACGACGCACACGCCAAGGTGACCCTGCAGGTCGGCCCCAACAAGGGCGACATCTGCCACCGCCAGGTGGCGCAACTACTGCAGGCCGACGCCCGCATCGACGAGGCCGACCTGGCCGGTTCACCGGTCACCGAGACCGATGTCCTGGTCATCGGCGGCGGCGGCGCCGGCTGCGCCGCCGCCCTGGTGGCGCAACAGCAGGGCGCGCGGGTGATCATCGCCACCAAGCTGCGCCTGGGCGACAGCAATACGGTGATGGCGGAGGGGGGCATCCAGGCCTCGATCGAGAAGGACGACACCCCCCAGATGCACTTCGACGACACCATCCGGGCAAGCCGCCAGGTGGTGGACCGCGAGCTGGTCGCCGAGATGGTGAGCGATGCCCCGGATGTGATCCGCTGGCTGATCCAACAGGGGATGCAGTTCGACCTGGACGACTATGGCGATCTAATGACCCGCCGCGCCGGAGGCACCTCCGCCGCCCGGGTGGTCTACTACCGCGACTATACCGGCCTGGAGATGATGCGGGTGCTGCGCGAGGCGATTCGCACCAGCGACATCGAGGTGTGGGACTACAGCCCGGCGGTGGAGCTGCTCTCCAGCGAATCCGGCTACTGCGCGGGCGCCGTGATCTCCTCGCTCAAGGAGCGCCAGCACAAGCTGGTCCGGGCCAAGGCGGTGATCCTCGCCACCGGCGGCATCGGCCGCATGCACCTCAACGAATTTCCCACCTCCAACCACTTCGGCGCCACCGGAGACGGGCTGGTGCTGGCCTACCGTCTGGGGGCCCGGCTCAGGGATCTCGACTCCTTCCAGTACCACCCCTCCGGCCTGGCCTATCCCCAGCACCTGGCCGGTACCCTGATCACCGAGGGGGTACGCTCCGCCGGCGCCTACCTGCTCAACGGCCGGGGCGAACGCTTCGTCGACGAACTCCAGCCACGGGATCATGTGGCGGCGGCCATCATCCGTGAATGCGCCGAGGGCCGGGGCATCAGCACCGGCAGCGGCAGCGGCGGCGTCTGGCTCGACACCCCGAGCGTGGAACTGCGCAACCCCGGGCTGTTCGAGGCGCGCTTCCCCAAGCTGATCCAGCTGGGCAAAAAATGCGGCATCGACCCGCGCCACCAGCCGATGCTGATCTACCCCACCCTGCACTATCAGAATGGCGGCGTGGTGATCGACAGGAACGGCCAGACCAACGTCCCCGGCCTATTCTGTATCGGCGAGGCCAGCGGCGGCGTGCACGGGCGCAACCGACTGATGGGCAACTCCCTGCTCGACATCATCAGCTTCGGCCGCCGCGCCGGGGCCCATGCCGCGGGACGCGCCCACGACCGGGGCCACAAAAAGATCTCCATCGAACACCTGAGCAACCTGCGCCGCGAGCTGACCCTGGCCGGGATGCCCCTCGACAGCAAGGGGCCGCTCCTGTTCCCCGGCTACGCCAATTTCGAAAACGACTCCGACTACGCCGGTCTGCGCAAAAACTCCGAACGGGAGGGGATGCAATGACGCAACGCCCCCTCAACCAGGTGCTGCTGCACCCGGGGTGCCGCGTCGGCCCGGAACTCGACCAGTGGCTCTCCGGCCACGGCGGCGAGGGGCTGGCGCGCGCCTGCGCCGCGCCCGGCGCGATCATCGACGCGATCCGCGAGGCGGGGCTGCGCGGTCTCGGCGGCAGCGGCTACCCGACCCACAAGAAGTGGAGTTTCGTCGCCCAACAACAGGGCACCGGCGATAAATACCTCATCTGCAACGGCAACGAAGACGAGCCGGGGACCTTCAAGGACCGGCTGCTAATGGCCGAGACCCCTCACCAGATCATCGAGGGGGCGCTCATCACGGCCCTCGCCTGCGCCATCAACCGCATCGTCTTCTACATCAACCCGGACCTCGGCCTGGCCATCGACAACATGCACCAGGCGGTGCAGCAGTGGCGCGGCACCCCACCGTTACAGACCGCTGCAGACGCCCTGGGCAGGCCGATTGAGATGGAGGTGGTGGCCAGTTCGGGTCACTACATCGGTGGCGAGGAGACCGCCGCCATCGAATCGGTGGAGGGCAACTTCCCATTCCCCCGCGGCAAGCCGCCCTACCCCGCCGAGTCCGGGGTCCACGGCTGCCCGACCCTGATCAACAACATGGAGACCCTGGCCAACGTCCCGCACATCCTGCGCAACGGCGCCGCCTGGTACCGCGACCTGGGTCTGGGCGATGCCTGCGGCACCAAGATCTACTGCATCAGCGGTGATGTGCTGCGCCCCGGCGCCTACGAGCTGCCGATGGGTACCCCCCTGTCGGAACTGCTCTACATCTACGGCGACGGCATGCTGGTGGGCAAGAAACTGAAGGCGATCTTCACCGGAGGGCCCTCCAACACCATCCTGACCACCACCGACCTGGACGTACCCCTCGATTTCGAATCGGTGGCGGCGCGCCGCTCGGCCCTCGGCACCGGGGCGATGATCGTCGTCTCCCACGGCACCGGCATCGTCAAACGGGTCACCGAGTATGTGAATTTCTTCGCCGCCTCCTCCTGCGGCCAGTGCCCGTCGTGCAAGACCGGCACCTATTACATATCCATGCTGCTGAGCAAGATCGACACCGGCGAGGGGACCCGCGCCGACCTCGAATCACTGATCAATCTCTGCAAGATCCTGCCCGGCTCAGGCCGCTGCCACCTGCTCGACGGCGCGGTCAAGGTACTCGACAGCTCGCTCTACCACTTCATGAGCGAATACGAACAGGCTTTAAATTAGAAACTCCATGGCGAGCGGCGAACCACGCCCCCGCCGTGGCGGAAACATTGAGGTGTGCCTATGACACAGACAGACGAAACCGCGGCCCTGGTGAGCGGCCTTCCCGACCGGCAGCCGACCCGGATCAGCGAGCATATCGTCGAGGTGGTGAGCGACTCCGGTGAGGGGGCCCAGAAGTGCGGCCAAACCTTCGGGACCATCAGCGGCAAGATGGGCAACGGGGCCTGGACGGTGGAGATCATCCCCGCCGAGATCCAGCCTCCGGCCCGCTCGCCCGCCGGGGCCAGCGGCATCCGCATCCGCGTCGCCGACAGCTACGTCACCAACATGGGCGACGAGGCCGACCTGGTGGTCGCCTTCAACGAGCAGGTGCTCTACTCGCGCATCGCCAACGGCGCCTACAAGAAAGGCACCGTGGTGCTGCTCGACGACAAGTGGGCGAGCGATCCTCAGGAGGAGATCCGCGAACAGTACGCGGCGGCGGTCGGTGAGTTCCGCGACAACGGCCTGGTCGTGCATGAACTGCCGATCGAGACCGAATGCCTGAAGATCGTCGATAACGCCCGCAAGGGCAAGAACATGTTCGTGCTCGGCATGCTCTGCCACATCTACAGCCGCGACGTACAGATGGGCCTGGACGAGATCGCCAGCGCCTTCGCGCGCAAGGGCGACGCGGTGATCAGGCCCAACCAGGAGCTGTTCCGCTCCGGCTACCGCTTCGCCGCCGAACACGTCGACTACCACTACCGCATCGACCCCTGGACCGACGACATGGGCCCCACCGTGGTCACCAACGGTAACCAGGCGATCGGTCTCGGCGTCATGGCTTCGGGCATGGAGATGGTGGCGATGTACCCGATCACCCCCGCCACCTCCGCCTCCCACTACCTGGCGGACGTATTCCAGGACGCTGGCGGTTTCGTCCACCAGGCGGAGGACGAGATCGCCGCCGCCGGCTTCGCCATCGGCGCCTCCTACGCCGGCATGACCGCCTGCACCATCACCTCCGGCCCCGGCATGGCCCTGAAGACCGAGATGATGGGCCTGGCGGTGATGGGCGAGATCCCCCTGGTGGTGGTGGACGTACAGCGCGGCGGCCCCTCCACCGGCCTGCCCACCAAGGTGGAGCAGGGCGACCTGCTCTCGACCCTCTACGGCATGCCCGGCGACGCCCCCAAGGTAATCATCGCCCCGGCGACCATCGAGGAGTGCTTTCACTACGTGATCCTGGCGCGCAAGCTGGCCGAGGCGTTCCGCACCCCGGTGTTCGTACTCACCGACGCCAATCTCGCCACCGGCGTCCAGCCCTACCCACGCCCCGTGCCTCAGGAGGAGTGGCTGGCGGCGCCCATCGACCAGTCGGCCTGGGACAGCAACGTCCCCGCCTACGACTGGGATCCGCAGACCGGCCTTTCGCCGCGCCCGATTCCGGGTCAGCGTGGCGGGGAGTACGTGCTCACCGGCCTCTCCCATACCAACCGCTCCAAGGTCGCCTACGACTCCGACACCAATCAGACCTCCTGCGAACACCGCAGCCGCAAGCTCGCGGCCCTGGGCAAGACCCTCAAGCCGCCGGTGATCAACGGCGACGACGAGGGCGATCTGCTGGTAGTCGGCTGGGGCTCGACCATGGGCGCCATCGAGGAGGCGGTGAACAAGCTGCGCGACGCGGGGCACAAGGTCTCCTCCATCCACCTGCGCTTCCTCTCCCCGCTCGAACCGCAGTTGAAGGAGATATTCTCCCGATTCCGGCAGGTGATGACCGTGGAGATCAACTACAGCGACCGCCCGGACGCCCCGCAGATCACCCCGGAGAACCGCCGCTACGCCCAACTGGCGACGGTATTGCGCGCCAGCACCCTGGTGGACGTCGACTGCTGGTCAGTGGTCTACGGCCACCCCATGCAGCCGGGCATGATCCACAAAGAACTCAACCGTCGCCTCACCGCGATGCACAACGAAATCTAAGGAGCGACCACTATGTTTGGATTGAAAGCGGACTGGTCCCTCGACGTCTTCGAGCGCTATTTCACCCTGGGCGACTACGCCGGCGGCGAGGCGCGCTGGTGTCCCGGCTGCGGCGATTTCGCCGTCCTCAACACCGTGCACCGGGTACTGCGCGACGCCCAGCTGCCCCCTGAACAGACCGTCGCCGTCTCCGGCATCGGCTGCTCCAGCCGCCTGCCCCACTATATGGGCACCTACGGCTTCCACGGCCTGCACGGTCGCGCCCTGCCCCTGGCCAACGGCATCAAGTCGCGCCGTCCCGACCTCGACGTATGGGTCGCCACCGGCGACGGCGACTGCTTCTCCATCGGCGCCGGTCCCTGGATCCACTCCATCCGCTACAACATGGATATGGTGGTGCTGGTGTTCGACAACGCCATCTACGGCCTGACCAAGAAGCAGACCTCGCCGACCAGCCCCGAGGGCATGCTCACCAACACCCACCCCTACGGGGCGCCGCTGCCGGCGCTCAACCCCCTGACCGTCACCCTCGGCATCACCAACGTCTCGTTCGTGGCCCAGGTGGTGGACTGGAACCCGCCCCTGCTCTACGAGACGATCAAAGCGGCCCACCAGCATAAGGGGACCAGTTTCGTGCGCGTCATCCAGCGCTGCCCGGTCTTCTCCCAGGACTTCTGCAAGCCGATGCAGGAGCATCCGGAACAGATGCTGCTGCTGACCCACGAAAACGGCATCCCGATGGACGACAGCGTGAAGCGGGTGTTCAAGGAGCAGCACGAGCACGACCCCAGCGACTGGGTAGGCGCCATGGCCATCGCCCGTGACGAGAGCCGGATCCCCCTGGGCCTGCTCTATCACGATCCCGACGCCCCGGTCTACGACGTGCTCTCCTCAGCCGGGCGGGAGAAGACCAACGAAGAGAAACTGGCCGCGATCAACGCCGCCCTCGACAGCTTCGCGATCTAACCCGCAACCCGGAACAAAGGTCCCGCCATGACAGTAACCGTGCACCACGAAGGGGCGCTGCCCGCACTGCCCAGCGGCATCCAGGATGCCGAGACGACCAAGGCCGCGCTGCACAACCTGCGCCACTTCCACCTCGGAAATCCCGAGGTCAGCAACCGCATCCAGGGGGTGACCAGCGAGTGCCTGCCGGCGCTGCTCGACCCGTTCCGCGACGCCCGGCGCCTGCGTTTCGAATACCCGCTGTTTCTCAAGCGGCCACGGCCGGGGGAACGCCCCATCGCGGCCAGAGATCTAGCCCAGCCCCTCTCCGAATACCTGGCCGAGACGGTCGCCGCCTTCGCCCCGGAGGGCGACGGCGCGCGCATGCTCAAGGACAACCTCCCCTGGCTGGAGCGCGACCTGCGCCAGCGCCTGGAGGGCGACAAGACCCAACCGGGCATGGAGGGACCGCAGCCCCTGCACCCGCTGCTGGACGAGGCCGCCGAACGTCTGCTGGAACAACTGCAGCTCGACCCCAAGAGCAGCGACCAGCTGCGCGGGGACCTGGAGCGCCTGCGCGCGGCGATCCCCGAACAGGGGCAGGTGATGGGCTACGGCTTCTATCCCGCCATCCACCAGCTGATCCACGTCATCCGCACCCTCAGCGGACCGCGTCATGAGCGCTTCGAGACGGCGATCCGCGACGGCATCCGCGGTCTCTCTCGGCTGCTGGAGGTGGAGCATCAAAAATCCGAGGCGGTCAAGGCCCCCGCGCACCTGCGCAGCAGCATCGGCCGCGCCTCCGGCCTGCTCGACCCCGAGGCCCTGTCCGGCCTCATGGCCCACTCCACCGGCTCGGTCAGCATGCCCCCTGCGCGCCAGGCGCGCATCGAGCAGGCCCTGGCCACCCTAACCGCCTATGATGACACCAAGGTGCGGGTGCGCTTCGTGCACGGCGACTACCTCGCCGACGACAGCTGGCTCAACCAGATCCCCGGCTTCGAGGCGGTCTCCGCCACCGACCCCTGCACCGAGGCGATGAACCTGTTCGACCAGGAGGCGGCGCGCCTGGGCAAGGTGTTCGCCGCCCTGCGCATCGCCCACCTGGAGATCGAGGACATCTACAACCCCGCGATCCACGACCCCTGGTTCGCCAGCTTCGGCTGGGAGGCCTTCTCCAAGGAGGAGCTGCTGCTGGTCCCCGGGGTGATCGTCCTGGAGAGCGCGGACCTCGCCGCCACCAGCGACCGTGCCTCGCTCACCCGCCTGCTCTGCTCCGGGCGCCCGGTGCAGATCATGATCCGCGTCCAGCCCCACAACAACCCGGCGGCGCTGGCGGACGAGGACCCGTTCCAGAACTACCGCACCGAACTGGGCTACATCGGCATCGCCCACCGCCAGGCCTTCGTGGCCCAGACCTCGGCGGCGCGCCACCAGCACCTGATCAAGGGCTTCCTGGAAGGACTCGACGCCACCCGCACCTGCATGCACCTGATCAGCACCGGCCTCAGGACCACCGGCAACGAGACCGCGATCAACGCCTGGCTGGTGGCCAGCGCAGGGCTCGAAGGGCGCGCCCACCCCTTCTTCCGGGTCAACCCGGGCAAGGGCGACAGCAGCGCCGAGCGCATGGATTTCGACGGCAACCCCCAGGCGGAACGGACCTGGCCGGTCCACCCCTTCCGCTACCTCGACGCCAGCGGCGCCACCATCGAGTGCGAGACCGCCTTCACCTTCGCCGACTACGCCCTGCTGATGCCGCGCCTGCACCACCACTTCGCGGTGGTGCCCCCGGCCTGCGAATCGAGCGACCTGATCCCCCTGGCCCGGTTCCTCAAACGCCCCGAGGGCGACACCGCCCAGGCCATCCCCTATATCTGGGGGGTGGACAAGTACGGCACCCTGCAACGCCTGGTGGTCAGCCGCACCCTGGTTCACGCCTGCCGCGACCGCCTCAACTTCTGGCACACCCTGCAGGAGATGGCGGGGGTCAACAACCGCTATGTGGAACAGGCCGAGGCACGCACCCGCGCCGAAGTTCAGGCCCAGGCCGACGCCGAGCGGGAACGGCTCGTCGAGGCGCACCAGACCGCCCTGACCGAGGCCCGCGCCGAGGCCGCCGGCGAAGTGATGGGGCGCCTTACCGAGGTCCTCATGGGCATGGACTTCAGCCGTCTGCCCAGCTCCTCTGCGGCGGCACCCGCCGCCGAAGCACCCGCCCGGCCCGAACCAGAGACGCAAGCGGAGACAGAGGCCGAACCACCGCCCACCCCACGGACCGGGGAAGAGGAGGAGCTGAGCTTCGACGAGGCGTGGATCGACGCCCCACTGTGCACCAGCTGCAACGACTGTCTCGCCATCAACCCGGTGATGTTCGTCTACAACGACAACAACCAGGCGGTGATCGCGGACATCGCGGCCGGCACCTACGCGCAACTGGTCGAGGCGGCCGAGATCTGCCCGTCACGCTGCATCCATCCGGGAAAACCGCTCAATCCGGGCGAGCCCAACCTGGACGATCTGATGCAGCGCGCGGCGGCATTCAACTGACGGAAGCGCCCGGCGGACGCCAGGGCCCTGAACTGAATCAGCGATATGAGCCTCGACTTCGCAAACCTGATAACGGCACCGGCGGTGATGACCGGGATCGGTCTCTTCTTCGGGATCATCCTGGCCAGCGCGGCGCGCCTGTTCCGGGTGGATGAAGACCCGCGCGTGCAGCAGACCGAGGAGATGCTCCCGGGCACCAACTGCGGCGCCTGTGGCGAGCCCGGCTGCGCCCCGTTCGCCGAGGCGGTGGTCAGGGGCCGCGTCCAGCTCAGCAAATGCACCGTCGCCAGCCCCGACATGATCGACGACATCGCCGCCTTTCTCGGCGTGGAGGCCGGGCAGCAGGAGCGGCGCATCGCGCGTCTGCACTGCGCCGGCGGACACACCGAGGCCCACCAGATCGCCGAGTACCGGGGCTTCGACAGCTGCGCCGCCGCCGCCGTCATCTCCGGCGGCGGCAAGGGCTGCTCCTGGGGCTGCCTGGGGCTGGCCGACTGCGCCATCGCCTGCACCTTCGAAGTGATCCACATGAACCCCAACGGCCTGCCGGTGGTGGAGAGCGACGGCTGCACCGCCTGCGGTGACTGCGTCGAGGCCTGCCCCCGCGATCTGTTCGAGATCGTCGCCGAGAGCCAGCGCCTGTTCGTGCAGTGCGCCACCCCCCTGGACGGTGAGGCGGCCACCCACCTGTGCAGCGTCGCCTGCGACGCCTGTGCCCGTTGCGCGGCCGACGCCCCCCCGGGACTGATCGAGATGCGCGACAACCTGCCCCGGATCAACTACACGACGGGGCTGACGGTCAGCGCGGCGCCGACCCGGCGCTGCCCCACAGGCGCCATCCGCTGGATCGCGGGCAACCAATTCACAGACTCGCCCGCCCCCCGGGCCAGAGAGGGACAACGCCATGCTTGATGCCAGCGGCACCAATCGTCTCGCCATACGCCTATACAAACGCCTCTTCGGCAGCCGACAGGGCACCCCCGTGCTACGCGCCGATGCGGTGCTGGAGGGCGCCGGGGCCGTCGGGTACACCGAGTCGCTGATCTGCGACAGTGCCGCGCTGAGCGCCTGCGCCGCCACCGAAGGGGCCGCTCACGGCTGGCGCCGGCGCTGCGCCGAGCCGGGCCGCAACGCCTTCGGCCGGCCCCTCGCCACCATCGACGCCGAAAGCGCCGAAGGCGCCCTGGCCGCGGCCATCGGTCAGGCACTCAACGGCCGCCGCTGCGCCACCTTTCTCTCCTCCGGCGGACTGGGCGGCGCCCAGCAGCTGCTGCGCGACGCCGCCAGTCGGCACCTGCCCCTGGTGACACAGATCAGCACCCAGGGCGGCGACAGCCTCGGCAGCGACCACCGCCCCCTGCACCAGCTCGCCGGCAGCGGCTGCTTCGTGCTGATCGCGGTCAACGTGCAGGAGGCGGTCGACCTCACCCTGATCGCCCACCGCATCGCCGAACAGGCGTTGATCCCCGGCGTCGTGGCGATGGACGCGGAGATGACCGCCCTCTCGGCCCAGGAGCTGCGCCTGCCGTCGGCCGAACTGGTAGACGGCTACCTGGGTGCGCCCGACGAGCGGATCGACACCCCCACCCCGGCCCAGGAGATCCTGTTCGGTGAGCGGCGCCCGCGCCTGCCGCGCTGGCACGACCTGGATCAGCCGATGCTCCAGGGCAGTCTCAAGGGGGGCGAGATCGCCGCCGCCGCCCGTGCCGGCGGCAGTGTCTATTTCGATGCCCACCTGGGGCCGATCATCGAGCGCGCCTGCGACGAATTCGCCCAACTCACCGGCCGACGCTACGGCGCCCTCTCGCGCTATCGCAGCGAGGACGCCAAGACCCTGCTCCTGGCCCAGGGTGCGGGCATCGAGACCGCCCGCGCCGCCGCCGACCACCTGCGTGCCGAGCACCGGATGAAGGTCGGTGTGCTGGGGGTGCGCTGCCTGCACCCGTTACCCGGCCCGGAGCTGGCGCAGGCGGTGAGCGGCTGCCACGAGGTGGCGGTGCTGGAGCGTCTGGAGAGCCATCTGGGAGAGGAGACGCCGCTGCTCGGCGGCCTGCGCGCGGCCATGCACCGCGCCCTCGACAACGGCCGCTTCGGCGACCACACCCACCCCGGCTATCCGGTCATGGAGCAGCGCCAGATGCCACGCCTGCACAGCGGCATCTACGGCATCGCCGGACTGCACCTGCGCGGCGCCGATCTGATCGCCTGGTGCCGGGGACTGCGCGGCGCGGCCAGCTCCACCCGCTATATCGGGCTCGAATTCTACTCCGGCGACAACAGCCATCCAAAACGCCAGGTGCTGCTCGACCGGATTCGCCGCGCCTACCCGCAGATCGCAGGGCTCGGTGTGCGCGAGCGCACCAAACAGCCGTTGCTCAGCCCCCCGGGGGCCCTCACCCTGAAGATCTACCGCATCGCCGAGGCGCGCGCCGAGGCCCTGGTCGGCGAGAGCGCCGGACTGCTGCACCGCCTCGGCGGCGGCCACCTGCGCACCCAGCCCGGACTGAGCTGGGACGACCGCAGCCAGTGGGTCGGCGACCGCCTGTTCATGGCCCCCGAGGGGCACGGCGACTGCGGCCGAGACACCCCGGTGGACGCCGCCCTCGCCATCGGCTGCAACAACTTGGGCCAGGCGCGCCTCCACGGCAACCTGCGCCAGGGGGGGCTGCTGCTGATCGCCGAGTGCGACGACCCCGGACGCCTGTTGCAGGGATTGAGCTACGAGACCCGCGGCGCCATCGCCCAACGCGGCCTGACGCTGCTGCGCCTACCCCCCGCCCCCTACCGGGAGACCGAACTGCGCGACGCCTACATCCTCGGCGGGCTGTTCAACGCCCTCGCCGGACACGGGGTGATCGACCAGGGCAGGCGCCAACTCCTGGGCGCCTGGAGCGAAGGATCGGGTACGCCGGAAGGGGCGGAGCACGCCACCCTGGATGCCGCCTTCGAGGCCGGCTGCGACGCCCTCGAAACCCTCGACCCGGGCAACGCCGACACCCCCCCGCCGAGCCACTGGCAGGACGAGGCCCCGGCCATCGTCCAGCACCTGGGCTCCAGCAGCACCACCCTGGAAAGCCTGCCGCGCTTCTGGGATCAGATCGGCGTGCTGTATCGCAACGGCGAACAGGACGAACTCACCGTCGATCCGTTCCTCGCCGCCGGCTCGGTGCCGCCGCTGAGCAGCACCTTCCAGGACCTGAGCGCCAATCGCGTCACCCTGCCGGGCTTCCACCCGATCAACTGCACCGCCTGCGGCGCCTGTTGGATCGACTGCCCGGACAGCGCCATCGCGGTCACCGCGCTCCCCCCCGGGACGCTGGTCCAGCGCGGCGTCAACACCGCCGGCTGCGACGCCCTGCGCCCGCTGGCGGGCAAGCTGGCCGGGCGCATCAGCGCCATGGCGCGCAGCGGCGAGTTCACCGGCGGGGCCGCCGACCGGCTGATCGACCAGGCATGGCAGTGGCTGCGCGACAAGGCCCGGCTCAGCGGCGAACGCCTGGAGGCCATTGAGGCCGACATCGACGCCCTGCGCGAGACGATCGGCCCGCTGCCGTTGGCGGTGACCGAGCCCCTGTTCCAGGCCGGCGAGCGACAGCGCAAGGACGGCGGCGAACTGCTCGCGCTGGTGATCAATCCAGACGCCTGCAAGGGGTGCGGCATCTGCACCGCCAGCTGTCAGGACCTGGCCTTGACCCGCGATCCCCAGAGCCCCGAGATCATCGCTGACGCGCGGCGCCTGTGGCGTCTCTGGCAGCAGACCCCCGACACCGACTCGACGACCATCACCCGCCTGCAACACGAACAGGCCATGGACTCGATGGCCGCCCTGATGCTGTCGCGCCACTGCGCCCTGGCGATGACCGGCGGCGACAGTGCCGAGGCCGGGGCCGGAGAAAAGATCATCCTGCGCCAGTTGCTGGGCGCCACCGAGTTCCGGCAACAGCCCCTGCACCAGACCCTCACCCGGGAGCTGGGCGAGACCCTGGACGGACTCCGCAAACTCATCAGCGAAACCCTCGCCGAGGCCCTGCCGACCGACGACCTGGACCACCTGGCCGACAGTCTGAAGGCCAATGCGGGCGAGGAGGTTGATCTGGCCCGGCTCGGCGCCCGGGAGGTCGAGACCGAGCAGATGCAGCGCCTGGTGGGCCTGGCCCGGGCCCTGGCCGACATCCACTGGCGCCTGAGCGAGGGGCGCTACGGCCTGGGTCGCGCCCGCTACGGCCTGGCCATCGCCGCCGGTTCGGTGGCGCGCTGGGCCGGCACCTTCCCAAACAACCCGTTCGAGGCCCCGGTCACCATCGACACCACCGGCAACGCCCCCCAACTCGCCGCCGGCCTGCTGCAGACCCAGGCGGGAGAGACCCTGGCCACCCTGAATCTGCTGCGCCAGGCCCGGGCGGCGCTCGATCCGCGCCAGGATGCCGGGGCGCTTCGGCCGCTGCGCTGGGAGGAGCTGGACGCCACCCAACGCCAACTCTGCCCGCCGCTGTTTCTGGTCGGCAGCGAGGGGGAGCTGGGCGGCAGGGGCTTCAGTCAGATCGCCTGGCTGCTGGGCAGCCAGCTCCCGGTCAAGATCGTGGTACTGAGCGAGCTGGATATGGGCCTCGACCAGCGCGGGCGCCGCAGCCGCCCCCTCGACAGCCGCAACGACCCGGGCACCGATCTGGCCCTGATGGCCCTGGCCCAGCGTGCGGCCTATGTCGCCCAGTGTTCCATCTCCGACCCGGGGCATCTGCAACAGAGCGTCCGCCAGGCGCTCGCCTTCCCCGGTGCGGCCCTGATCCGCCTCCACGCCCCGAGCCCCGCGCGCCACGGCTTCGCCACCGAACGCACCGTGATCCAGGCGCGACGCGCGGTGCAGGGGCGCGCCTGTCCGCTGTTCCGGTACGATCCCGGCGCCGCCGGGGTCTTCGGCAGCCGCATCGACCTCTCCGGAAATCCCCAGCCACGGGCCGCCTGGTCCCTGGACGGCGACGGGCAGGCGATCACCCCGCTGCGCTGGGCCCTCGGCGAGGAGCGCTTCGCCGGCCATTTCAGCGCCGTCGATGAGCAGACCCCCGGTCCCACCCCTGCCGCCTCCTGGCTGGCCCTGGAGGCGGCGGCGCGCGCCGCCAAGACCCCGGTGGTGGAGTCCGACGGCCACCGCCTCGCCGTCTCCCCGCAGCTGATGGAGCGCATCGGGCAGTGCCAGGCGCGCTGGCGCACCCTCCAGGAGCTGGCCGGCCTGGTCACCCCCTTCACCGAGCAGGTCAACCGCGAGGCCGAACAGCGGGTGGCCGCCGAACACCAGGCGGCCCTCGACACCCTGCGCGCGGAATACGAGGCCCGGCTTGCCGAGCTGCAAGCCCGCCAGCAGGACGAGATGGCCGAGCGGATCAGGGGCCGCCTGCTGTCGCTTGCGGGGTATCGCCCATGAACCCGCTCACAGACCGCGGGTGGACCCCGGCGCGGGGCGGGGCGTGAGTATGTCGCTCTTCAACCTCTTCGGCGGTGGCTTCAGCCATGGGGTGCACCCCGCCGGTCACAAGGAGCAGACCGTGGACCGGCCGATCCAGCGGGTGCCCTTCATGGATCGCTACGTGATGCCCCTCGGCCAGCACATCGGCGCGCCGGCCCGCCCCCTGGTCAGCGCCGGAGAGCAGGTGCGGCGCGGCCAGATGATCGCCGAGGCGGGGGCCTTCGTCTCCACCTGCCTGCACAGCCCGGTGACCGGACGGGTACGCGGCATCGCTTCGGAACGCTACCCGGACGGCAGTTTCCGCCCGGCCATCGTGATCGATGCCGACCCCTACTCCACCCAGCAGGTCGAGCCCCGACCGGCCATCGACTGGGCGGCCCTGCCGATGGAGGCGTTCATCGAGCAGATCCAGCGTGCGGGGATCGTCGGCCTCGGCGGCGCCGCCTTCCCGGCACACGTGAAATACGCCATCCCCGAGGGCCAGCGCATCACCCGCCTGCTGGTCAACGGCGCCGAGTGCGAACCCTACCTGACCAACGACCACCGCCTGATGATCGAACGCCCGGACGCCCTGCTGCGCGGCATCGAGATCCTGCTGACCAAGCTGGGGGCGGAGCGGGCCACCATCGGCGTCGAGTCCAACAAACCCGACGCCATCGAGGTGCTCAAGCAGCGCATCGAGCCGGGGCAGCCGGTCGAGGTGGTCTCCCTGCCGGTCAAGTACCCCCAGGGTGCGGAGAAGATGCTGATCAAGGCGGTTTACGACCAGGAGGTCCCCGCCGGTCAGTTGCCCCGTGACATCGGCGTGGTGGTCAACAACGTCGGCACCCTGGTGGCGATCGCCGACTGGTTCGACCGTGGCATGCCGCTGATCGAGCGCGTGGTCACCGTCTCCGGCCCCGGCGCCGCCTACCCGGCCAATCTGATCGTCCCCCTCGGCACCCCGGTGCGCGAGGTGCTGCGCTTCTGCGGAGGCCTCAAGGAGGAGACCCGGGAGGTGATCATGGGCGGCCCGATGATGGGCAGTCCGGTGGCCAGCCTGGACGTGCCCCTGCTCAAGGACAGCTCCGGCATCCTCGCCTTCACCGAGGCCGAAACCGCGCGCCCACCGGCCCACCCCTGCATCCGCTGCGGCCGCTGCCTGGAGGCCTGTCCCTATTTCCTCAATCCGTCGCGCTTCGCCCGCCTGGCCCGGGCACGCCGCTTCGACCAGATGAAGGAGATCCAGCTGATGGACTGCGTGGAGTGCGGTGCCTGCACCTTCGCCTGTCCCTCCAACATCCCCATCGTGCAGCTGATCCGCAGCGCGAAGGAGAGCATCAGACACAAAAAGGTGGAGGCGGCATGAGCCAACACGAACCCCATCTGCTGCTTCAGCCGGCACCCATGCTGCGCCAGGGGATGAACACCCCCCGGGCGATGCTCGACGTATGGCTGGCCCTGTTGCCGGCGACCCTGGCCGGGATCTGGTTCTTCGGCCTCGGCGCGCTGCTGGTGCTGCTCGCCTCGATGGCCGGGGCCCTGGCCACGGAGTGGGCGTTCACCCCCGCCTCCCGGCGGCGCGCCGCCATCGGCGACAACAGCGCCCTGCTCACCGGCCTGCTGCTGGGCCTCACCCTGCCGCCGGGCCTGCCCCTGTGGATGGCCTTCCTGGGCGCGGCGGTGGCCATCGGCATCGGCAAGGTGATCTGGGGCGGGCTGGGCCACAACCTGTTCAACCCGGCGCTGGTCGGGCGCGCCTTCCTGCTCGGCACCTTCCCCATCGCCATGACCACCTGGGCCCCGTCCGGCGGCCCCTTCTGGGAGATCCCGCCGAGCCTCCTCGCCCTGCCCTTTCAGAGTCCGGCCTATGATGCCCTCTCTTCCGCCACCCCCCTGGGACTGATGAAGTTCGAGCAGCAGGGGACGGCCCTGCCGGAGCTGCTGCTGGGCAACACCGGCGGCTGCATCGGCGAGACCAGCGGCGCCCTGCTGCTGCTCGGCGGGCTGTTCCTGCTGCTGCGCCGGGACTTCGACTGGCGCATCCCCGCCGGCATCTTTCTCGCCGCAGCCACCTTCTCCGCCCTGCTGAGCCTGACCGGCGATGGCTATCCCGGGCCGCTGTTCACCCTCCTCTCCGGCGGCATGCTGTTGGGCGCCCTGTTCATGGCCACCGACCCGGTCACCTCACCGCTGACCCCGCGCGGGGCCTGGATATTCGGGCTCGGCACCGGCTTCCTGGTGGTGCTGATCCGGGTCTTCGGCGGCTTTCCCGAGGGTATGATGTACGCCATCCTGCTGATGAACGCGGCCACCCCGCTGATCGACCGTTACACCCAGCCGCGCGTGTTCGGGCGCGGCGGCGGGCGGGACCGGGGGGAGCAGACGTCATGAGCATCGGCAACGGCGTAAAGGAGCCGGGCAGCGCCCGCCTCGCCCTGTCGCTGGCCTTCGCCGGATTCATCTCCGGCCTGGCGATTATCGCCATCTACGAAGCGACCCTGCCCACCATCACCGCCAACAAGGCGGAGGAGCTGCGCCAGGCGGTGTTCCGGGTGCTGCCCGGGGTAACCCGGATCCGCAAATTCGAGTCCACTCCCGAGGGTCTCAAAGAGAACCCCGAGGCGCGCGGCGAGGAGGTGGTCTACGGCGGTTACGACCCCCAGGGGGCACTGGTCGGCTACGCCATCAACAGCGCCGGGCCCGGCTTTCAGGACACCATCCGCGTACTCTACGGCTACGCCCCCGCCGAGCGCCGGGTGCTCGGCATGTGGATCCTGGAGAGCCGCGAGACACCGGGGCTGGGGGACAAGATCTACAAGGATGCGGAGTTCGTCGCCAACTTCGAGGATCTGGCCATCGAGCCGCAAATCGTCGCGGTGAAAAAAGGCACCCGTTCCGCGCCCAATGAGATCGACGCGATCACCGGCGCCACCATCTCATCCAAGGCGGTGGCGCGCATCATCAACGAGGGGCATCAACGCTGGAAGGGACGCCTGCCCGCCCCCGACGGCCAACCCGGCATCGAGGAGGCGGAGCAATGACCGGACGACCGCTCACGCACCCGCCTACCCTGCATCCCAGCGGAGCTTCAGGAGGGCCCCGGCATGGCTAGAGAGCAGAGCAGCTACGAGTCGTTCATCAAGGGACTGTGGCGCGAAAATCCGGTATTCGTCCAGGTGCTGGGCATGTGCCCGATGCTGGCGGTGACCAATACCGCGCTCAACTCGCTGGTGATGGGGCTGGCGACCCTGTTCGTGCTGATGGGGTCGAGCTTTCTGGTCGCCTCACTCAAGCATCTGATCCCGAAACAGGTGCGCATCTCGCTCTATATCATCATCATCGCCACCTTTGTGACCATCGCCGACTACACCATCCTGGCCCTGCTGCCGGCGGTCCACAAGGAGCTGGGGGCGTTCATTCCTCTGATCGTCGCCAACTGCATGATCCTGGGCCGACAGGAGGCGTTCGCCTCGCGCCACGGGGTGCGGATGGCGGTGGTGGACGCCGCCGGCATGTCCGCCGGCTTCATGTTCGCCCTGCTGGCGCTGGGCGGGGTGCGCGAGCTCCTCGGCAACGGCAGCCTGTTCGGCGTGGACCTGTTCGGCCCCGGCTTCGAGCCCTGGGTAATCATGATCCTGCCCCCGGGCGGCTTTATTACCCTGGGGTTGCTGCTGCTGCTGTTCAATTGGATCGCGGCCCGCAAACGCGCCTTCCTGGCCGAGGTGGCCGCCACCGAGAGGGAGATGTTATGAGCCGAGCCGCAGAGTCAAACGGCAGGCACGCCCGGAGCAAGCGGGGAGGGGGCGTGTCATGGACAATCTGATCTGGATCTTCATCAGCGCCCTGCTGGTCAACAACTTCGTACTCGCCTACTTCCTGGGCCTGTGCCCCTTCCTCGGGGTCTCGGGGCGCCTGGAGACCTCGTTCCGGCTGGGCCTGGCCACCACCTTCGTGCTGGTGATCACCGCCATCTGCAGCTGGTTTCTCAACACCTACATCCTGCCCCACGCCCCCTACCTGCGGCTGATCAGCTTCATCGTGGTGATCGCCAGCACGGTGCAGTTCATCGAGATGGCGATCAAGAAGCTGAGTCCGGCCCTGTTCAAGGCCCTGGGGATCTTTCTGCCCCTGATCACCACCAACTGCGCCATCCTCGGTCTGGCGATCTTCGCCACCAACAAGGGCTACGGATTCACCGAGGGGCTGGTGTTCGCCCTCGGCGCCGGCGCCGGCTTCACCCTGGCGATGGTGCTGATGGCGGGTATCCGCGAGGAGGCCGAGCTGTCCGACATACCCGCCCTGATCCAGGGCACCGCCATGAACCTGATCATCGCCGGCATCCTCTCCATGGCCTTCATGGGCTTCGCCGGGCTGTTCAGCTCCGGCTGAGGGGAGGGGGATGCTCAACCACCTCCTCGCCCTGCTCGGACTGAGCCTGCTGTGCGCCCTCTGGGTGCTGTTTCAGCGCTGGCTGCTGCGCCGCGAGCCGGGGCGCGGCGAGGCCTACCGCCCCGGGTGCGGCGCCTGCGCCAACAAAGGCTGCGCGGAAAGGGAGGGCGGCGGCGCGCCACGGCGGGCGCCTGCCGCGGCGGGGGGCGGATGCGCCCCTACAGCCGCTAACCGCCATGGAGAGCGAAGCGAAGGCGGTTAGTCCCCGATAGGCGTAGGCGCGGTTGTATGGCCGCAGTTACGACCGATAGGGAGTGAC
>PQCP01000117.1 GCA_003062205.1 Candidatus Sedimenticola endophacoides | reverse complement strand
AGACCGTCAACGGGGAGAAATCTCAGCGGTTCTTGGGTAGACTTGGACATGGGGCGACCTCGTTTAGCTTCACCGAAGCGTTTTTGGCGAAATACCAATTATATCAATTGGTTGAACGAGGTGCGCCTTTTTTATGAATAATTCGGGCTAAGAAGGGGTCGAGGGAGAGTTGCGCCTCCACCAGCACGGCAAGTCCCTGGATACCCTGAGGAAGTCCACCAGTGCCCTG
Organism: Candidatus Sedimenticola endophacoides; assembly: GCA_003062205.1. Lineage (GTDB taxonomy): Bacteria > Pseudomonadota > Gammaproteobacteria > Chromatiales > Chromatiaceae > Sedimenticola_A > Sedimenticola_A endophacoides. The sequence continues at coordinate 39,649 of PQCP01000117.1, read as the reverse complement.
CAGAGAAACACCTCGGGCAGTTGGTTGTCGGTGCGCATCATGCCAGTGACTTCACCAGCAGGGCCAAACACTGCGAGTCGGCATCGCCATTCCACCCCAGCACCAAGCCGTTGGGAAAGTGCAGGCGGTACTCAGTCCGGCCGGACCCTCCCACCTGACCACGGCTGAAACCGCTTTCGCGCTCCTGCCTGAAACGCTTGCTCCAACCATAGAAGACAGAGAGTGTCAGCCCCTCTTGCTCAGCATAGGCATTGAGTGTCATGCGCTGCGCCTTGCACTGCTGGTGGTGGCTTCGCCAAAACTCCCGGCGACTCTGCTGTTGACTCATGGTACCTCGGTTTCTCAATGCGGGGGTAGTGTCTCAGAGGGAGTCGCTGGAGTGTAGGCAATCCCCCCCACGTCTTATTTGAATGCGGGGTAAATTCCCACCAAATTGACTCCATAGTCACCAAAAGTAGTCATTATTGCTATACTGATGACCAGAGTTAGATGACCAGGGTTATATTTATGCAAGAGCAGATTTCAAAGTCCCAGTTCAAGGCCAGGGCGCTAGAGTTGTTTCGCGAGGTGGAGGCGACAGGTAAGGCCGTGATCGTGACCGACCACGGCAAGCCCGCTGTCGAGGTCCGCAAGTACCGCGACAAACATCGCGACCCACTCACTATCCTCAAAGGCAGCGTGGCCGAGTATGCCGATCCGACCGAACCCGTTGGGGAAGGAGATTGGGAGGCATTGGAATGATCGTGCTCGATACCCATGCGCTGATCTGGTGGGTCAATGATAACGATCAGCTCACGCCTCGCGCTCGAAAGGCGATTGAAACAGAACTGTCCGAAGACGGACAGATTCTCGTGTCTGCGATCACTGCCTGGGAGATTGCGATGCTCGTCGCCAAGGGGCGACTGGCGCTGACGATGGACATCGACGATTGGCTGGCTACCGTGGAATCCATCGAGGGCATCGCTTTCGTCCCGGCGGAACCGGACGTCGCCGTGCAGTCAGTGCGCCTGCCCGGCGAGTTTCACCCCGACCCTGCCGACCGGATGATTGTTGCGCTCGCCCGGCACCACTCGGCACCACTGGTTACCGCAGATGCGAAAATCCAGGCCTATCAGCATGTCAAAACGGTCTGGTAGGAAATGCACCCCAACGGGTAACCCAAATTGTTGCACCCACAAGAGTGCGCTCATGCTGGGCGCACAATGAAAACGGCCTGAACAAGTTCAGGCCGTATATAGATCCGCATACTGGACCTTGTAATTGATAATTTTATTATTTATCTTCAGTAAGTTACCGATATTGTTGGCGGAGAGGGAGGGATTGATTCGCTGCTGCGCAGCTCACCCCTTCGGGGCGCCGGCAGAGCCGGCGTCCTGCGTCGCGGCTCCGCCGCTCCTGGTCGAACCGAAGGCTTCTCACCATATCCTCCACTCCCCTGATAAAGCCAAAAGGCCCCATACAGGGGCCTTTTGGCTTTATTGGCGGAGAGGGAGGGATTCGAACCCTCGGAACCCAGAGGGTTCACTTGATTTCGAGTCAAGCCCGTTCGGCCAGCTCCGGCACCTCTCCATTTGTCACTGCACATTGTACGCAACAGCCGGGGCTGACTACAATGGCGTGGTGGGCATTCTACACGAAACCAAGACTTTCACTCATCCCTTCAGGGCCGCATTTCAGCGGCGCAGCGCTTCGCGGGTGGCGGGACGGCTGTGCGCGGCTGTGTTGTCGTTGTTGGCCGGTTGCGGAGCTGAGCAGCCCCTGCTGGATCGCGTTCAGGATGAAGGGGCGCTGGTGGTGATCACCCGCAACAGCCCCACCACCTATTACGAAGAGAGGGACGGTTTTCGCGGGCTCGAATATGAGCTGGTGGAACGTTTCGCCAACAGGCTTGGAGTGCGGGTACGATATATCGTGCCCGAGAGCTTTGATCAGATCATCCCCATGATCGTCAACGGGGAAGCGCATTTCGCCGCTGCCGGCCTGACCGTGACCCCGAAAAGGGAAGCGCTGGTGCGATTTGCCCCCAGTTACCAGGAGATCACCCAGCAGTTGGTCTACCGACGAGACCGTAAAAAGCCGACGTCGATCGCCGACACCCTCTCCGGCACCCTGGAGGTGGTGGCCGGGAGCAGCCATGAGGAGACCCTGGAGCGATTGAAACTCGATTACCCGGAGTTGACATGGACCGCGCAACAGGGGATTGAGAGTGAGGAGTTGCTGTATCTGGTCAAGGAGCAGCTCATCGATTACACCATCGGCGATTCTAATGAGGTCGCCCTGAGCCGCCAGCTCTATCCAATGCTCAAGGTGGCGATGGATCTGGGTGAGCCGGACCGCCTCGCCTGGGCCTTTCCCCATGCCGAGGACGATAGTCTGTACGACGCCGCCAGCGAATTTATCGGCCAATTGAAGAGCGAGGGAATCCTGGAGCAGCTGCTGGAGCGCTACTACGGGCACGTGGACCGGCTGGGCTTTGTGGACAAGCGTACCTTCCAGCGCCATTTCGTCCAGCGGCTGCCCGATCTGCTGGCATATTTCAGGGAGGCGGCCCGACAGACCGGCCTCGACTGGCGTCTGTTGGCGGCGGTCAGCTATCAGGAGTCCCACTGGAATACCAAGGCGGTCTCTCCAACCGGAGTGCGCGGGCTGATGATGCTGACCCGGGCCACCGCCAATCAGCTCGGCGTGGACAACCGCCGCGATCCCAAGCAGAGTATTCTGGGTGGCGCGCGCTACATCAGGATGATGCAGGAGAAGATCCCGGAGCGCATTCAGGAACCCGACAGGATGTGGCTGACCCTGGCGAGCTACAACATCGGCTTCAGTCACCTGGAGGACGCGCGCATTCTCGCCATGCGCGATGGCGCCGATCCCGACAAGTGGACCGACGTAAAGCGCTACCTTCCCCTGCTAAGCCAGAAGAAACACCATAAGACCGTAAAATACGGCTACGCCCGGGGTGCCGAAGCGGTCAACTATGTGGACAACATTCGCAACTATTTCGATCTGCTGACTTGGCATCTGGCCCAGCGCCCGGAGAACCAAGGCCCGGAGAAGCCGATCGAGGTCAACCTGCCCCCAATGCTCTGAATCCCCGCTTCAGCGCCCCCTGCGGCGCCGGAAGAAATCCCGCAACAGCTCCCCGCACGCCTCCGCCAACAGCCCACCCTCGGCCTCGGTTCGGTGGTTGAAGCGGCCATCCGAGGGCAACAGGTCGAACACGCTGCCCGCCGCCCCGCTGCGTGGATCGGAGGCGGCATAGACCACCCGCCCGACCCGGGCATGTACCATGGCGCCGGCGCACATCGGGCAGGGTTCCAGCGTCACGTAGAGGGTGGCGCCCGGCAATCGGTAGTTGCCGACCCGCCGCGCGGCATCGCGCAGCGCCACCACCTCGGCATGGGCGGTGGGATCGTGATCACCGATCGGGCGATTTCCGCCCTCGCCGATGATCGCCCCGTCGCGCACCACCACGGCACCGATCGGCACCTCACCCTGCTCGGCGGCCTGTTGGGCTAGCTGATAGGCACGCTGCATGAAGATCAGGTCGTCTCGCATTATCGGCTCACGTCAATAAAAGGGTGGGTAGCGCCGCTGACTTCCGGTCCCCGGCATCAAGGCGCGTCGCGCCAGACCGGATACCATACCGGACAAGGGGTTGCAGACCAACCGTTCGCCACGTCCGGCAATCCGGCGGGATTGTCCCAATATCCCCGATCCCGCTCTAAAGCAGCCGCCCGCTCTGCTCGGCGAATTGAACAAAACGCCGTATATCGCGTATCACCACCTGCCGTCCGCTCACTTCGATCAGCGACTTCTCCGATAGGTTACGCAGGACCCGGGAGAGGGTCTCCGGAGTCAGGTTGAGGCGTGAGGCAAGCACACTCTTGTTGGTGGGCAGGCGCAAGGCACAGATGCTCTCGTGAGCCCCTTCGGGCTCGATCTCATTGAGCAGATAGCCGACCACACGCTGCAGGGCCGAGCAGAGACTGTAGGTTTCGATATCGTGAACCAGCCCGTGCATGCGGCGGCTGATGCCGGTAAGCATGCGCAGCGCAAAGCCCGGGCGCTGCTCGATACAGCGCAACACCGGGTCCCTGGAGAGGAACAGCAGATGCGTCTCGCTCACCGCCTGAGAGGTGACCGGGTAGGGCTTTCCGGCAAACATCACCGCCTCGCCGAAGGTCATCCCCTCGCGGATGATCTCCACTACCTTCTCGCCGCCTCCGGGAGCGAACAGGGTGAGCTTCACACAACCCTGAATCACGTAATAGAAGCCATCCGCCTCGTCGCCACAATGGAACAGGGACGCCCCTTTTTTCAGTTTTAGGTGGCGCGCACCCTCCTCCAGCCGGGCCTGATCCCCCTCATCGAGATCGGCGAAGAGGTGGATGCGCCTGATGATCGACCGCAGATCTCCCATGTCCTCCCCTCCGGTGAGGCCGGGCCGTCCACGGCCAGGCGCATCGTAAACACCCCAAAGCATACCATTTTTGGCCAATTTTCTTGATACGGATCAAGGTTTGACCACAGCCGGCTGTTTTAATCCCATGAGGGGATTGTGTAAATCCCCTTGGGGGAAAAGCCGCTAGCCCACATCGCACACCGAGATCCGGAATTTTGGGGCCGACTGACAAAGCGGGTTGCCCGATCACCCTTAAAGGCATGGTGATTATGAGAGGCCGCTCAAAACGCACAATCAGGTGGCACCACCACCCGGATCGAACGGCATGAAATGAACATAGGGCCGGAAATTCAAGCACAACCTCAAGAGTGTCGCTACCTCGTGAAAGATTTTGGGACATCCCAGTCCCCAAAATCGACTCGCCAACGCGACAGCCGTTACTGCCCCGACCGTCCTGCGCTCATCACGACTCCGTCCCGCACATTGCAGCAAAGCTGCTCGTGCGCAACTCCGTCATGATGACCACAATGACTCTACGGCGTGTCGGATGCGCTATTTGTATGCCCTACGTCACTCCCTATCGGTCGTAACTGCGGCCATACAACCGCGCCTACGCCTATCGGGGACTAACCGCCTTCGCTTCGCTCTCCATGGCGGTTAGCGATTGAATAATAATTCAATTATCCATGACGCGATGCGCCTGGCGAACAATGCGGACTAGCGGTCCTTCCTAGCAATAAAAACCGATTAAAACGCAAAGGAAACGAGGTGCTACCATGCTGAAATATCTATTGGCCGGATTCTGCGTGTTCATGGCGACCGGCGTCTCGGGGGCAGTGCAATCGCCACCCAAGGAGATGTCGGAGGAGACCAAGGAGTGCGTCAAGTGTCACAAGAAGAACAATCCCGGATTGGTCCAGATGTGGGGATCGAGCAGGCACTATAGCGCCAACGTGGGCTGCTACGAATGCCATGCAGCGGACCCGAAAGACCCCGACGCCTTCATCCACGATGACGAGAAGGTAAAGAAACACATCTCGATCATCGTCTCCCCGAAAGACTGCGCGAACTGCCATGAGAAAGAGGCGCGGGAGATGCAGAAATCCCACCACGCGGACGCGGGCAAGATCATGGGCTCGCTCGATAACCTGCTGGCCGAGGTGATCGAGGGCGACAACGGCATGGTCACCCCGGGATTTCCCAACGGCATCTCGGCTGCCGCCGTCAACGGCTGCTGGCAGTGCCACGGTTCGACCGTGAAGGTGCTGGAGGACGGTGCGCTGGATCCCGCGACCTGGCCGAATACCGGCATCGGCCGCATCAATCCGGACGGCTCGAAAGGCACCTGCGCGGCCTGTCACTCCAGGCACACCTTCTCCGTCGCGCAGGCGCGTCAGCCGGAGAACTGCGGCAAGTGCCACATGGGTCCCGACCATCCGCAGATCGAGATCTACAACGAATCGAAACACGGCATCGCCTATCGCGCCAACCGCGAAAAGATGAACCTGGACAGCGCCAAGTGGATACCGGGCGAGGACTACTGGGCCGCGCCGACCTGCGCCACCTGCCACATGAGCGCCACCAAGAAGCAGGAGATCACCCATGACGTGGGTGACCGGCTGAGCTGGAACAACCGCCCCCCCGTTTCGAAAAAACAGGGATGGGTCGAGGGTACCCTGAGCTGGGAGGATCGCCGCGACAACATGCGCAAGGTCTGCCAGTCGTGCCACGAAGAGGGTTGGGTGGATAACTGGTACATCCAGTACGACGGCCTGGTCGAACTCTACAACCGCAAGTACGGCAAGCCCGGCGTGGAGCTGATGAAGGCCGCCAAGCCGCTGATGAAAGGGCCGAAGTTCGCCAACAAGCTCGACTTCATCTGGTTTGAACTGTGGCACCACGAGGGGCGCCGCGCCCGTATGGCGGCATCCATGATGGGCCCCGACATCACCCACTGGGAGGGAACCTACGATCTCGGCAAGAACTTCTACACCGAGATGGTGCCCGAACTGCGGGAGCTGATCGAAGAGGGTAAGCACGGCAGTGCCGAGGATCAGCAGGCCGCGGCGAACCTGGAGAAAGTTTTGGACGAGGTGCTCAACTCCAACTCGCACAAGTGGTTTCTCGGCAAGGAAGACCCGGCAAAGGCTGCCGAGCGCAAGCAGCGGCAGGAGGAGTTCATGAAGCGCTACTCCGCCAAGTAGCCTGAGGCATCGCCCGACCTCCACCCCCTCTGGGGGTGGGGGTTTTTCATTCCGCCCGCGCCGCTCGCCGTCACACGGCAGCGCCGCCATCAGGAGATATCCGTGGCACGATCCATCCCTTTCCAGCACCTGCGTCCGCTCTGCCTCCCGGTGCTGCTGTTCACCCTGACGGCTCACGCCGGCGCCCCCCCGCCCGCCGACGCCATTGCCGAAGCGATGCAGCTTTACGCGCAAGCCCTCCCCATGGCGATCAACTCACCGCAACGGGCCCGGCACCTGCGTCAATCCGAGGCGATCCTCAAACAGGTGATACGCGAGCACCCCTCCTCCCTGGACGCCCACCGCAAGCTGCTCGGGGTCTATCTGCTGCAACAGGATTACGGAAACGCGATCCCCACCATGCAACGGGCGATCACACTCTCTCCCGAGGACCCGAAGCTGTTCATCGGACTCGCCTTTCTCTACGAACATTCAGGTGCCCTGGAGTACGCCAGGGCGATGTTGGCCCAGGCACTGGAACTCGATCCGCAAAACAGCCTGGCCCGGGAATACCACCGCGCCATCGGTGAGAAGATCCAGCTCCGCGACATGGCGCTGGAACGAGGCCACGGTGCTGGTGCCCCGGCGGCCGGCCACTAAGCGATGAGCCGTCCCTCACCGGTCATGCTACTTGCGCTAACTGTTTTACTATACGGCCTCAGCGCTCATGCCGCCGACAACGCCCTCCTGGGCCAGCGCCTCGAAGCCCTGGAGGCGCGGGTGGCCGAACTGGAGCGGCAACTGCGCGAGTCACGGATGGGGAATCGGTGGAAAGACCCCAGATTGTGGCAGCGTATCCACCGGGGGATGGACGGCGCCGCCATCCGGGAGCTGCTGGGCCCACCCGAGCGCAAAGAACAGCGGGTGTTCGACACCTGGTACTACCACCCCACCTCGAAGCGCCACAGCTACGTCTGGTTCGACGAGGGCGCAGTACTCGGTTGGAGCGGCCCCGAGCCATAACACGCAACCGCTCACCCGCATACCACCTTCCACTCCTCCAGCAACACACCACAGCGGCCGGGTGTGTATCGCAAAGCGGGTTGACAGCACCTTATCCTCCTGCGGAGAATGAACCTCGAACAGGAATAATCCCGGGGATTTTCGGAATCTGATAGAAAGATGCGGCAATCTCCAAGTAAATGACCGCAGCGTCGCAAGGTTGTGACAAAGTGCTTACAGAGGCAGCCGTTATTGGTTTATCGAAACCGGGAACCCGACGCTCCTTCCGGCCCCGGGGAGGGGGCGGACCGGCCCGCCTTCGGTCACACAACGGGGATCACCCACTGCCCCTGAGACGCGGCGGCAGGCAGACAGGGGCGCTCCTCACCGCTGCCGGTTACCTGCTCCTCTACTGCCTCTCTCCATCCCCGGCGCTCGCTCAGGCAGCACGCCCCTCCCTCATCACTGAACCAACAGCCCGTCCGCTGAAACCGCTTCCGGCCAGAAAGCGTGCCTTACCGGATCTCCTGGTCGAGAAGATCCGTCTGAACGCCAACAACGAGATCATTCTCTCCCTCTCCAACAGCGCTTCCGCCATCGACAAGGCCACGCATAAAGACATCCCGCTCAAGCTCTGCATTGCATCGACATGCACCACCTACTACCTCGGAAGGCGCTCGGGCCGGGAAAAGATGGTGGATCCGGCACGGGTACTCAGCCGCGACAAATCGAGGATGGAGTTCAACACCCGAAAGCGGATTTCACGCGGCGCCACCATCACCGCCCATATCAACCACACCAGGCGTTTGCAGGAGAGAAACGACTCCAACAATAGCGCGACCGCAGTGCTGTCTCCGATTACGGGGACAGCCGGAAAATCACCTCCAGCCCGCCCCGGGAACACCATCCCACATCACAGAGGGGGCTTCGCCTTTACCAGTCCGCCACCGCGCACGGCGAGAAGAGCGCTCATCGACATGCCTATGCTATCGGTGGCGCTCCAGGAATACCGCAATCGTGCTCGCATCGATATGCCCGCGTTGTTTTTGGATCTGAAGGAATACAACAACACGGCCGACATTGAGATGCCTGCCCTTCGGGTGTCGATCAGCGACTACACCACATCAGCCGTGATCGATATGCCGGCACTGGCAATCAACCTGGCCGCGTACCAAAACCGCGCCATACTCGATATGCCACCACTGTCGATCCATCTCAACGCTTATACGAACAGGGCCACTGTCGAGATGCCCATGCTGCATATCGACCTGAGAAAACACATCAAGGCGAGACCATGAACCATAGCCAAACATCCCGAATCCTGACACTCCTCGCATGCCTTCTGCCGACCGTGCCCAGTGCCGCCCCACCCGCCCAGTCGACCCTCCCGCCGCCCGGCGCTCAGAACGTACTGGCCGCAAGCGGCAGTAACGTCACACTGCGGATACCATACGAGTTCAACAACCTGGATGACCTGAACCGGTGGCGCTCCGATTACGGAAAGACGCGGCTGACGAAAATCCTGGTGAATTGCGGCTTGTTCGCCGGTGGCGTCAGGGAGTCAGACAGGATCGGCGAAGAATCGGTCTATTACCAAATCGGCAGTTCGCCAAAAGGGACGCTCAACGTCAATTTTGAAACAGAAAATCACAAGCTTCCCAACCATGCGATCTGCACAACACGCTTCATCGATGAAACTGGGGCCGTACTCCCATTGACAAGCGCCATTGAGGAGTCCGGCCTCGGCACGGACTACGACTTTAAATCAGAGAAACTCCATATGCAGCACTAGCCCGCGTCACTCACAGGGTAAAACAACGCACTGTGCTCCACGGACCCGCACCTCCCGCCTAACCAATGGTCCAACAGACACAGGGGCTTGATCATTCGGCCCACCCTATGGCGATATGCGTCAACGGTACTCGAATCCGCACCTCAATCGGCGCCACGCCCGCAAAGCGACCCATGGAGTGACGCCGACACCCCATTCCACCCGATCAACACCGTTGAACCCCCTTTTTAGGAATAATATTCCTTGATGGCGAAAAATAATTTCTATTTTCTCTTCAGCGACCTTGGAATCTTAAGTAAATTAGCTTATTCTTATGAACAGGAATTGAACTGAAGATGGGGACTGAAATGGCAATCTTGAATTGTAAAACCCTGCGAGTAGTTGTGATCGGTTCCGCAGCCGCTTTTTTCCTGGGCATCGCCCTGCAGATGCTGGCCGGATTGGTCCTGGCGCACGGCTCCCTGGCATCGGTCGTCGCCAGCATAGCCGCTCTGGTACTGGTACTGTCCAGCACAAGCGCTATCCTGTTGGCCTTTCTGGTGAGCCTGTTCCGAAACGCGGGACTGGAACACTGCCATCACTAAAGATCACGCCGAGCCCGCATCACTCATCGGGATGCGGGTTACCCGTCTGTCGCGCCTATCCGTTCGAAGAGAAAATTCGCAGGGGCGAATCAAACCGGTTTATTGAGCGAGGCGAATAGCAGGGCTATTTGACGCGCTTGATGAGCTGAGTTGATCGATGTGTGGATTTGCGGCCGAACAGCGTCAAATCAGACAGGCTGCTAGCGAGCCATGATGGCATCCGCGCTGCCTTGCGGTAACTGGAACTCCTCCTCGATCATACGATTCCAGGCATCGCGCTTGAAGGTCTTTTCCGACGGCACCTTGCGGTGCACCAGATTTTGGTGGCAATCGATACAAGTCTTCCCCCTGGCATCTTCCTGGTGAATCTGCCATGTATCGGGGCGCTCACCCATAATCGCCCCCTGGTCATGACATCGGCGGCAGGTCGCCGAGTCGGTCTCCCGGAACCAGGCCCTGGCTCTGAAGGCCATTTCCGGCAGGTGCAGCGCATTGACCGCCGGGTCGTCATAATCCGCGCCGAAGAGCTGGTTAAACAGATCCCCCGCGCCCACTATGTGATCCAGCGTGGCGGCGATGACCCCTTCCGATACATGACAGTGACCGCAGTGGGCCCGCACCCCCGAATCCGGAAGATAATGGGACGACTTCCGGTAGGGTTCGGCCACCAGTTCCATGGAGTGGCAACTGGTGCAGAACGCCTCGGTGCTGGTGAGGTGATCGAACTCGATCAGAAACAACACCAGCCCCACTCCGCTAAAACCGCCGAGCACCAGCGCGATGACCACATTCCGGGTGATATACTCGGGAAGCTTAATCATCCTGGCCCTCCCCCCGCCGGTAACCCAGAATACGGCTTCCCTTCTCCGGTGACTTGAGCCACCCGTGACCCACCCCCTCTTCCAGGTGGGCAGTGATCAACGCCTGTGCCTGCTCGCCCGCCACCTGGCGCACCTGGGGAAGAAATTTGCTGTAGAAGTTACGGCTCACCTGATAGAGCCCCTCCCACCAGGTGTGGTTGGGGCTGGCCATTGCAGCACCGTGACGGGCGCGCGCACCCTCATCGTGCCACAACTCCCAGTAGGTGAACTCCAGTGGCTCATCGAAAGGTGCCGGGGTCAGCACTCCCCTCTCATAGAGCGCCAGCATGATATTCTGCGCGGGGCGGCCAAATTTGTCGTTATAGAGTTCCACCAGGTCGTCGAACTGGCGCATGGCGCCCTGAACGAAATCCTTGCCGTGACACTCCAGACACACCTTGCTCATCGCCTTGCGGCGCCGCTCGGGAGTGGCGACAACCTTCACGATGCCCAGGGTACCGTCCGGCTTCTCTATTTCGCTACCGCGCCGGGGAGCAGCCTCCGAATCCGGCAGTTCCATGGTATCGCCATCCTCGAAAACGACCAGATATTGCTTCTCCGATACGGGGCTGTTCAGATTCCACATGCCACGCATCCCTACATCATGGCTTGGATTCAGGCCCGGTGCCGCCCCCATGTGGCAGGTCACACAGGTCGGCGCCGCAGTGTAATCCTTGCCGGCAACCCACTCATCACTATCCAGGTTCATCTCGGCATTGTGCGCCTTAAAGAGCATTCCGTGCTTGGATGCCTCGTAGACCTCCTTGTCGGGAGAGTCGGGTCCCGAGTGACAGCGGGCACAGGCACTGGGGTCACGCGCCTGTGCCTTGGAGAAGGCGTGGCGGGCGTGGCAAGCGGAGCACGACCCCTTCGAACCGTCGGGGTTGATGCGGCCAATGCCGGTGTTGGGCCAGGTCTCCGGATCAAGGGTGCCATCACCCTTCACCTTCACCGTGGAGCCATGGCATTGAGCGCAACCGGCCGCCACCAGCGCCGGACCGCCCAGATTCTCCGCCATGGCCGGCATACGATCGGCGATCAGGGCCACGGCATTGGCGTGCACCGAACCAGCATGCTGCTTGAGCTCAGCGGTATGACAGCGACCACAATCCCTGGGGGATACGATGGTCGCGACAACCGCACCTTCATGCTCTACGGCGTCATCGTCCCCGCTGTCCGCCTGATGGCAGTCCAGGCAGTTGACTCCGGCATCGTGGTGCGCACTCTCCTGCCACTGCTTGGCCAGGCCTGCGGAGGATTTCTTGTGACAACTCACACACTCCTTTCCCGCCTCCAGCCCCCAGTTCGATGAATCGATCGTCACCTTGGCGGCGACCACCGGCGAGGCACATGCCACCAGCAACACGCCAAATGGCAATAAGCGCAACGCCCTGGAAAATACCGGCTTGTTCATGGGACACGGCTCTCCTATCGATGACCACGATCACCCGTGGTTCAAAATATCGTGTGCTGTTGGCTATGCGGAAAGCACCCCGAAACGCGCAAGTTCCGTCATTGATACGGCAGGGATGCGGCAACCGGACAACAGGCGCCGTCGAAGAAACCGATCGCGTTTCCCGTACAAGACAGCCGGGAGCGAATGCTCCCGGCTGTTACGCATTGGCCGATAAGGGATCGAGCCTTACAACTCGACCTCTGAAATCCCGATCACACGGGAAGAGGTCAGGTCCTCTGGCAGGTGCTTGAACTTTTCGACAAGTCCCGGCCACAGCAGCGCATAGTGGAGTTCGCCCCGTACCAGCACGACACCCTCGGCAGGTATCTCATAGTTGAGGGTACGCTCCTCATAGGGCTTGAGGCGGGTGTTCTTACCGGGCTTGGTGGCTACCGGCGGAGAGGCGGGCTTGCCCTCATCGTCCGCCAGTGAATAGACCAGGTAGGCCTGGGGATCCGACTTGGCGGGATGCCCCTTGGCGTTCTGCCAAACCACATTACCCTGTGCATCATAGGCGGAAAGCAGCATGAAGATGTTACGGAAAGGCGCGCCGGTGGGCAGGCTGTGGGGCTGGTTGTTTTTCATCACCACCTCAGCCTGGATCTTGTCACCAACCACCTTGGCATCGACATCGAACATCACCGAGCGGCGCAGCATGGCGTTGTCGTGCCCACCCCCCATGCTGTGGTCCGCAAGACCGTCGTTCACGGGCATGTGGCAGGAGAGGCAGTTCACCTTGCTCATGCTCTCCGAGATCTCGTCTCCGGTGGCGCAAAGGGGTACTCCATGGGGATTGTTGCGCTTGTCGTGGCAGCCCATGCAGGCATCAGATGTCTTCTGCTGCCGCGGATTACTCTCCATGTCCAGGGCCGGGATCGTCTTGCCATCCACGGTAACCGCTTTACCCAGATGGGGATTCGGCTTGGAATCATCATCCGTGCTACCGAACAGATCATCGGCTGCCTGCAGTTTGGCCAGACCTCGATTGGAGGTGTGGCCGGGGCTCTGAATTTTATCAGAGGTCTCGTAGGACATCAGACCCAGGCGCAGCTTTCCATCCTCGCCCTGGATACCGTTGTACTTTTTCAGGGTGTGGCAGGCCACACAGTTCACGCCTTCCGAATAAGCCGGTTTGGCATCCAGCTTGGTGGTCTTGTCCCTGGCGGCATTGGGGGCATGGCACTGCAGGCATACAGGATATTTTCCCGATGCCTTGTGCAACACGCCTTCCTTGGTCGGGTCACCAACCACATTCTTGTAAAAGGTGGCGTGAATCGGGTCGTTCAGGGCGGTACTATTGCCATGCATGGAGCCTTTCCACTGCTTGTAGATCTCCTTGTGGCAGGTCTTGCAGGTCTCCGCCGAAACGTGATGTATGGGTTCTTCTGCAACCGCGGTCTGAACACCGAGACTTCCGACAGCCAGAAGCATCGCTGCTCCCAATCCGTTTATTGTTTTCAACACAAAGCCATCCTCCGTTAACAATCTCACTAGCGACATCGCTTCCAACCGCCCCTAAACAGGGGCGATGTGCATAAAAACAGCCGACAACAGATCACTGCGCGCAATCGACCGCACTCAAATATCCTGTGCGAGGGCGGACTGCATCCGCTTCTTGTTCCCACAACACCACCCCTGGAACCCTATCCACCCGGCCTTCAGAAGGCCCATTGAAGCACGAGAAGAGTAACTGCAACACCCCGGCATTTCAAGACAGAGGGACGGGGCGGTGCAAGCTGGCGCCCCCCCTCGATCCGTACCCCATCGTTTCAATTTCAGCGGGTTCCGGCTGAATCCGGACGCACGCGCCCTTGGAGCGCCTCCCCCCCTCCCCTGCCAGAACAGGGTTACTGCCCTATAATGTGCCAGGGAGAGGGAGAGAGCCGTTCATGAGCGACGACGATACCGACAACCGCCGAAACCCCATCCGCCGTAAGCTCCATGAGCTGATCTTCGAGGCGGACACCCCCGGTGGCAAGGTCTTCGATACCCTGCTGCTGCTCGCCATCGTGCTGGCGGTTCTCGCCGTGATGCTGGAGAGCGTGGAGTCGGTCGCCCGCGACTATCAGCCGGCCCTGAACATCATTGAATGGAGCCTGACGCTCTTTTTCACCGTTGAGTACATCCTGCGGCTGTGGTGCGTACGCCACCCCCTGCACTACGCCCGAAGCTTTTACGGGGTGATCGACCTGCTGGCCATCCTTCCCACCTACCTCAGTCTGTTCTTTGTGGGCGGCGAGTCGTTCCTGGTGATCCGGGTGATTCGCCTGCTGCGGGTGTTCCGGGTTTTCAAGATGGTGCGCTACCTGAGCGAGGTGATCGTACTGATGCATGCCCTGCGCGCCACCCGGCACAAGATCACGGTGTTTCTGATCACGGTGCTGCTGCTGGCGCTGATCCTCGGGACCCTGATGTACGTCGTTGAGGGCAGGGCGAGCGGCTTCGACAGTATCCCCGCCGGCTTCTACTGGGCCATTGTCACCCTGACCACCGTCGGCTATGGCGACCTGGCGCCCCAGAGCCTGCCGGGGCAGATCCTCGCGGCCCTGGCGATGCTGCTCGGCTACAGCATGATTATCATCCCCATCGGCATCTTCGCGGTGGAGGTGGTCAAATCCCACGGCAAGGAGCCGACCACCCAGGCCTGCCCTACCTGCATGAAGGAGGGGCACGACAGTGACGCCATCTACTGCAAGTTCTGCGGGGCGCTGCTCAACGAGTAGCCGGTTCCGGTCTATAGTGGTTGCAGTCCCCATGGAGGGCGGAGCGGCCGTAAAAACCCCGTTCGGTAACCCTCCATCCCGCGGCAGCGCAGCCACAAGGCTGGACAACCCGGACAGAGAAAACTTAGGATCAATACCCCACCCCAGGCGGCAACGACCATGAACGACCAAAGCACAGACCGGTCCCGGACCCCGGACAACAGTGCGGCCGACACACTGCTGCGCGTCGCCGGCGAGGTGAGCGAGGAGTTGCACCCGGGGCGGATACTTCCGGAGATCACCCTGGACAGCTCCCTGGAGTATGAACTCGGCCTCGACAGCCTGGCCATGGTGGAACTGCTCAACCGGGTCGAACTGGAGTTCGGCATTACCGTCGATGAGATCGCATTCATCACCGCCGACACCCCGCGCGGTCTGCTGGGTCTGATCGAACACGCACTTCCCCGAGAGGACCGCACCACTCCCGTGAGGCGTGAACCGGAGGCGCCGGCCGGCCAGGGGGAGATCCCCCTGCCCCACAACGCCCCCACCCTCAACGCGGCGTTGGAGTGGCACGTCCGCCACTGCCCCGACCGCACCCATGTCATTCTCCATGGCGAGGGGGACGAACCCGAACGCATCAGCTACCGCCAGCTCGCCGACCAGGCCAGGGGCCTGGCCGCCGCCCTGCAGCTCAGGGGGCTGAGGCCGGGCCAGAGTGTCGCCATCATGCTGCCGACGGGAAAGGCATACCTCTACAGCTTCTTCGCCATTCTCTATGCGGGGGCGATTCCGGTGCCGATCTACCCCCCGGTGCGCCTCGCCCAGTTGGAGGATCACCTGCTGCGCCACACGGCGATCCTCAACAGTGCCGAGGCGTCGATGTTGATCACCATGGAGAAGGGACGGTCGGTGGCCGCCCTGCTCAAGCTCCAGGTCAGGTCACTGCGCCTGGTGACCACCGTGGAGGCACTGCGCAAACGCACCCCGCCGCCGCTGCGGCCGGTGGCGCAAAACGGTGAACAGATCGCGTTCGTGCAGTACACCTCGGGCAGCACCGGCAATCCGAAAGGCGTGATGCTGAGCCACACCAACCTGCTGGCCAACATCCGCGCCATGGGCGAGCGCGTCGGGGTGGGCCCCGAAGACTGCTTTGTCAGCTGGCTGCCCCTGTATCACGACATGGGCCTGATCGGCGCCTGGCTGGGCAGCCTCTACTACGCCATCCCCCTGGTCCTGATGTCTCCGCTGCGATTCCTGGCCCGCCCCGAACGCTGGCTTTGGGCGATCCACGATCACCGGGGCACCCTCTCCGCCGCACCCAACTTCGCCTACGAGCTATGCCTGACCAAGATCAGCCAGAAGCGGCTCGCAGGCCTCGACCTCGGCAGTTGGCGCATGGCCTTCAACGGCGCCGAGCCGGTCAGCGCCGATACCCTGCGCCGCTTCCAGGAGCGGTTCGGACCCCACGGCCTGCGCCCCGACGCCCTGGCCCCGGTCTATGGCCTGGCCGAATGCTCGGTGGGCCTCGCCTTTCCTCCCGAGCCGACAGCCCCGCGCATCGACCGCATAGACCGTGAAAGACTGGGCCGCGAGGGTATCGCGGCACCAGCCGACGCGGATACGCCGAACGCCATGGAGGTAGTCGCCTGCGGCCAGCCCCTGGCCGGACACCGGATCCGCATCACCGACGACCAGGGAGAGGAGCGGCCCGAGCGATCCGAGGGCCGGGTCCGGTTTCGCGGCCCCTCCGCCACCCGTGGCTAC
This sequence comes from Candidatus Sedimenticola endophacoides, assembly GCA_003062205.1. Taxonomy (GTDB): domain Bacteria; phylum Pseudomonadota; class Gammaproteobacteria; order Chromatiales; family Chromatiaceae; genus Sedimenticola_A; species Sedimenticola_A endophacoides. Next base: position 22,898 of record PQCP01000117.1, on the reverse strand, counting down.
ATGAACAATCCACAGCAGACCCGCGCCCTGTTCCATGACGGCTGGATCGACAGTGGCGATGTCGGCTATCTGGCCGACGGCTATCTCTATCTGACCAGCCGCAGCAAGGATCTGATCATCCGGGGCGGACGCAACATCTACCCCTACGACAAGAGTGTCGCTACCTCGTGAAAGATTTTGGGACATCCCAGTCCCCAAAATCGACTCGCCAACGCGACAGCCGTTACTGCCCCGACCGTCCTGCGCTCATCACGACTCCGTCCCGCACATTGCAGCAAAGCTGCTCGTGCGCAACTCCGTCATGATGACCACAATGACTCTACGGCGTGTCGGATGCGCTATTTGTATGCCCTACGTCACTCCCTATCGGTCGTAACTGCGGCCATACAACCGCGCCTACGCCTATCGGGGACTAACCGCCTTCGCTTCGCTCTCCATGGCGGTTAGCGAATGGAGCGGGCGGTAGGCGAGATCACCGGCATCCGCAAAGGGTGTGTCGCCGTGTTCGGCGGCGGCGACCCGCGCTCGGGGACCGAGCGCATCGTCGTCATGGCCGAGACCAAGGAGCGTGACCCGGTGCGCCGCGCCGACCTTGAACGCAGCATCCACGCCCTGGCCGAAACGCACCTCGGCGCTCCCATCGATCAGGTTGCCCTGTGTCCGCCACATACGGTACTCAAGACCTCGAGCGGCAAGATCCGCCGCGCCGCCAACCGCGAACAGTTCGAACGTGGCCTCGACACTTCGCGGGTGCGCAGTCCCCGGCTGACCCTGTCGCTGATCACCCTGCACGCACTGCTGCGCACCCTGGGGGAGCGGCTGCGCACCCTGCCGCGGACCCTTTACAGCGGCTATGTATGGTTGCTGTTTCTGCTGCTTGGCCTGCCGCTGTGGCTGGGGGTGTTGCTGCTGCCGGGCAGGCGCATGCGCTGGCGCCTCGCCCGCATGGCGGCCAGGGGCTTTGCCGGCCTGAGCGGAATCGCGTTGCATGTTGAACGCGCCGGGAAACCGGGAGATGAAACCCCCGGGGTCATCGCCGCCAACCATGCCAGCTACATCGACGGTCTCGCCCTCACCGCCGCCCTGCCCGGGCCGCTGTGTTTCGTCGTCAAGGACGAGTTGCGCACCAACCCCGTGCTGCGTCCGCTGCTGCAGCGGCTCGGCTGCGAATTCGTCAGCCGCGGCGACAAGCGTGCGGTGGCGGCGGATGTGGAGCGGCTGAAGCGGCGCGCCGCCGCCGGAGAGACCCTCCTCTTTTTCCCGGAGGGGACCTTCGTGGCCCAGCCCGGGCTGCTGCCGTTCAGGATGGGTGCCTTCGTCACCGCCGCCATGGGGCAACTACCGCTGACCCCGGTCACCGTCAACGGCAGCCGCGCCATCCTCCCCGCCGAGCACTGGTCACCCCGGCGCGGCCGGCTGTTGATCGTCGTCGGTGAGCCACTACGCGCCACCAGCGCCGACTGGCAGGGCGCGGTGGAGCTGCGCGGGCGTTGCCGGGAGATGATTCAGACCGCCCTGGAGGAGTAATCGCGCGGTACGGGGATCAATCGATTTCGCGGACGATACGAAAGCCGACCTTGAGGTAGTGGTAGTTAGGCATCAGCTTGTTGCGCGAGGCCGAGCGCAGGCTGCCCGGAACGTTGTACCACGAGCCGCCGCGCACACTGCGCGCCTCCAGATTGTCACGGTTGTCGCCCTCGTTCTCCAGCTCCTGGCCGTGGTAAGTATCATCCCATAACGAAGCGGTCCACTCCCAGACGTTGCCATGCATGTCACGCAGGCCCCAGGGATTGGGCTCGAACAGATCCACCGGGGTGGTGCGCCCGCGGTTGGAGCCACGCTTGCTGCCGTGGTAGGTGAAGTCACCGTTGAAATTAGCCTGCTCGGTAGTGATCGTCTCACCGGTCCAGAACGGGGTGGCGGTACCGGCGCGGCAGGCGTACTCCCACTCGGCCTCGGTGGGAAGCCGCAGGCTCCAGCCGGTGCGTTTCTGCAACCAGTAGCAGTACTCCATGGCCGCCCAGTAGGTGACGTTGATCACCGGGCGGTTCTCCCTGCCCCACTTCTCGTCATGGGGTTTGGTCATGCCGATGGCCTCGCAGAAGATATCGAACATCTCGAAGGTCACCGGCGTGGCGAGCATCTCGAAATTGTCGATCTGTACCTCGTGCTGCTGTTCGGTGTCGAAGCGATCCTTCTCCTCCGGGGGGGAGCCCATGAGGAACTTGCCGGCGGGTATCTTTCTGAAATCGCGGATGGAGAGGCCGAACTCGCCCAGCCTGTCCTGGCGCTTTTTCTGTTTACGGATCACCCGCTCCACACGTACCTCAGCCAGACGCCGATCCAGCTCCTCGCGGATGCGGCCGCGCAGATCCGCGAGTTCCCCCTCCTCCCCGGACAACGCCTCCCCCGGGAGAGCAGCGGCGCACTCCAGGCAGAGCGGCTGGTCCCGGTAGCGGAAATTTTCCAGAAACAGATTCAAGAGTGTCGCTACCTCGTGAAAGATTTTGGGACATCCCAGTCCCCAAAATCGACTCGCCAACGCGACAGCCGTTACTGCCCCGACCGTCCTGCGCTCATCACGACTCCGTCCCGCACATTGCAGCAAAGCTGCTCGTGCGCAACTCCGTCATGATGACCACAATGACTCTACGGCGTGTCGGATGCGCTATTTGTATGCCCTACGTCACTCCCTATCGGTCGTAACTGCGGCCATACAACCGCGCCTACGCCTATCGGGGACTAACCGCCTTCGCTTCGCTCTCCATGGCGGTTAGCGATTGCAGGTGCGGCACTTGAAGTGCGGCGTCTCGGGAAGAATCGCCGAGCCGGACGCCTTACAGTAGCGGATTCCCCAGGCAACGGCGGCGATGCTTCCAACGGGCGTGCCGCAGCGCTCGCAGAAGCGCGCCCCGGTCGTGTATGACTTGCCGCAGCTGAGACAGCGCTCCCGCGACTCCAGTCGCTGGCCGCATTGAGCGCAGAAGAGCGCCTCGGGGTTCTCTACCGGCTGATTGCAATGGCTGCACTGCATGGTCTTTGCGTCATCCGCCGCCTGCCCCGGGGAGCGCATGGCTCCACGGGCGCGGCCTGTTCACTGAGAAGTGACCTTTCTGGGTCGATGACATCGCACCCGTTTCCGGATTCTGCCGACCGGGCGCACGGCGCGTCCGGTCGTTGGAATGATCCGGCCGGTTGCCATGGCGCAGCCAGACTCGCGCCGCGCCAGGCCCCACCCGCCCCGAACCCCGGGATTCTCCCGGCCCCGGGGCGGTTTCCGGGTCAGATTGCCAGGTACTGCTGGCGTAGCTCGGCGTTGTCCAACACCTCCTGGGCCAGTCCGTCGAAAACCACCTGCCCCATGTCGAGGATGATGGCACGGTCGGCCAGGCGTAGCGCCGCCACCGCGTTCTGCTCAACGATGATGGTGGTCATTCCCAGCTCCTTGATGCCATCGACGATGCGCTCGATCTCATGCACGATCACCGGCGCCAACCCCTCGTAGGGCTCGTCGAGCAGCAGCTTGACATCGCGCGCCAGTGCACGGGCCACCGCCAGCATCTGCTGCTCGCCGCCGGAGAGGGTGGTCGCTTCCTGGTTGCGCCGTTCGGCAAGGCGCGGAAAGTGCTCGTAGATACGCTCAATCGTCCAGCCCACCGGGGGGGCGATCTGGGCAAGGATCAGGTTCTCCTCGACCGTCATGCCAGCGATGATACGGCGGTCTTCCGGCACCAGCCCGACACCCAGCTGCGCCGCCTGGTGGGACTTCATGGTGTGCAGCGGCTGATGGTCGAGCCAGATCTCCCCATGGGTCACCTGGGGGCTGTCGACCCGGGCGATGGAGCGCAGGGTCGATGTCTTGCCGGCGCCGTTGCGCCCCAGCAGGGCGACGATCTCGCCTTCGCGGATATCGAAGCTGACCCCCTGAACGATGTAGCTCTCGCCATAGTAGGAGTGGATATCCCAGCAGGAGAAAAATGCCGGAGCCGAGCCAGTACTCTTGACTGTGGGTACCACCGGTGCGTGTTTGGTGCTCATAGCTCTGCTCCTCCGAGATATGCCTCCTGAACCTTCGGGTTGCCCCGGATCTCGTCGGGGCTGCCGGATGCGATGATACGCCCCTGGGCCAGCACCGAGATATGATCGGCAAGACTGAATACCACGTGCATATCGTGCTCGATAATGATCTTGGTCATGCCCCGCTCCTTGATCTTTTTCAACAGTTCAATGGTGCGGTTGGTATCGTGGCGCGCCATGCCGGCGGTCGGCTCGTCGAGCAGCAGCAGGCGCGGATGCTGAATCAGGCCCATGGCCAGTTCAAGGCGCCGCTTGTCGCCGCGCGACATGCTCCCTGCGTGGTGATACATCTGGGATCCGAGCCCCAGGTCTTCAAGCACATGGGCCGCCTCTTCGGCGATCTTGGTCTCGGAACGCATGCTGCGTATGGGGTTGAACTTGAAGATGCCGTCGCGCTTGGCCAGCGCAGGCACCATCACGTTTTCCAGAACACTCAGATCGGGAAAGATCTCGGGAGTCTGGAACACCCGCACCATGCCGGCATGGTTGATATCGTGCGGCGCCATGCCGACCATGTTTTTCCCCTCGAACTCCACCGTTCCCCGATCGGGGATCAGACGCCCGATGCAGACATTAAGGAGAGTCGATTTGCCCGCGCCGTTGGGCCCGATGCATGTTTTTCCCCTCGAACTCCACCGTTCCCCGATCGGGGATCAGACGCCCGATGCAGACATTAAGGAGAGTCGATTTGCCCGCGCCGTTGGGCCCGATGATGGCGTGAATCTTCCCCTCCTCGATCTCCAGGTTGATATCGCCCAGGGCGTGCAGGCCGCCAAAGGTCTTATCGACGTTCTTGATACTCAAAACGATATTGTTTTCACTCATCGCTTACTGCTCCTCGGCCATATCGGACGCATCGTCTTTACCGCTTCGGGTGGAGAGGTTGCGCACGGCTTGGGCGGCACGCCGGATCCCTTCCACCACGCCGCCGGGGAGAAAGATCACAACCAGCATGAAGAGCACGCCCAGGGTCAGGTGCCAGCCCTCGCCGACAAACTGGCTGCTGACGGCAACCGCCGCCTTTTCCAGCCAGTCCGGCATGAAGGAGAAGACCTGGTGCAGAGTCGCCTCGTTGAGCGCCGAGAAGATGTTTTCGAAGTACTTGATGATTCCCACGCCGAGCAACGGTCCGATCAGGGTGCCCGTGCCGCCCAGGATGGTCATCAGCACCACCTCGCCGGAAGCGGTCCACTGCATGCGCTCGGCACCGGCCAGTGGATCGGTGACCGCCATCAGGGAACCGGCCACGCCCGCGTACATACCGGAGATGACAAAGGCGGTCAGCAGGTAGGGACGCGTGTTGAACCCGGTGTACTTCATGCGTGTCTGGTTCGACTTGATGCCCCTGAGCTTGAGACCGAACGCCGAGCGGAAGATCCGCAGCGAGATGAAGAAGGCGATGATCAGCACCACGGCGCACAAGAGTGTCGCTACCTCGTGAAAGATTTTGGGACATCCCAGTCCCCAAAATCGACTCGCCAACGCGACAGCCGTTACTGCCCCGACCGTCCTGCGCTCATCACGACTCCGTCCCGCACATTGCAGCAAAGCTGCTCGTGCGCAACTCCGTCATGATGACCACAATGACTCTACGGCGTGTCGGATGCGCTATTTGTATGCCCTACGTCACTCCCTATCGGTCGTAACTGCGGCCATACAACCGCGCCTACGCCTATCGGGGACTAAGCGCCTTCGCTTCGCTCTCCATGGCGGTTAGCGGTGGCGGCTTACGTGGATGACTATAATCAGTCTCGCCTACACAGTGCTATCGGCTATATCACCCCTGCCGACAAGCTGGCAGGCAAGGCCCCTGAGATCTTGGCAAACCGGGAACAGAAGCTGGCAGAAGCACGTAACCGACGTGCAGAAAATAGGCAGTTACAATCGGTACATCTGCCCACGGGCAGCCGTGAGGTTGTCTCTTAAATGTGAACCGGAAAACTCCGGTTCAGGCTGAACCAGGACAACAAGAGATGAAACACATCAAGATACTGGGAGCGGGGTGCAGGAACTGCGAAACCACCGCCAAACTGATCGCCATTGCCGCCGAGCAGGCCGGTGTGGAGATTGAATTGGAAAAGGTCACCGATATGGCGAAAATCATCGAATTCGGCGTGATGTCCACGCCCGGCGTGGTGATCGATGGAGAGGTCGTCCATGCGGGTGGATTACCCGGGCCTGATCTGGTGCGCCAATGGGTACTGGATTGAGAGCGTCGTTCGCATCCATACAAAACAACAACGGAGACCCTCTCTTGACTACTCACCCGCTTGATCTACTGCCCCTGCCCGGCAGTGGAAAATTAATCTTTACGCCATGCCCTGGCACCAGGGGCGTTGCACTGCAAGCCTCCATTGTCCAGTTGAGAGACGCCGGGGCATCAGCCGTGATCACCATGATGCCCGAGGACGAACTGCAAGAGGCCGGCGTCGGGGAACTGCCGGCCATGGTAATCCGTTCAGGGATGCAGTGGTTTCATATGCCTGTAGAAGACGACGCGGCACCCACCGAAACCTTTCAGCAACGCTGGCAGCAACAGCGCAGCATGATCATCGCCTTGCTCGACAACGGAGAAACCATCGCGGTGCATTGCCGGGGTGGTTCAGGAAGGACCGGACTCATGGCCGCGGCCATTATGGGTGAACAGGGGATCGAGGAGGACCAGGCAACAGCATTGGTCAGGGGCCTGCGGCCCAATTCCTTGAAATTACCCGCCCACCTCGATTATCTGAAATCCAAGTACTGGAACACGGAACCGCAATCAAAAGGATAATCCCGTTGTTCGATGCTTTTGCGCAAATTGTTGTCTTTGATCTACTCAACATAAAAGCGGATACCCATCTTGGGTCCGCTTTACATTTTTTCGTCATGGACGTGACGAAAATATTTTTTCTTCTGGCCGTCATCGTCTATGTGATGGGACTGTTGCGTGCATTGCTCTCACCGGAGAGGGTGCGCGAATATGTGCGTAACCGGCCTGATTGGCAGGCAAGAGGGATGGCCGTCACTTTGGGTGCGGTCACGCCCTTTTGTTCATGCTCATCCGTACCCCTCTTTATTGGCTTTGTAGAAGCTGGTATTCCGCTTGGAGTGACATTCTCTTTTCTGATCGCCTCGCCCATGATCAACGAAGTCGCCGTTGTGATCCTGATCGGAATTCTCGGATGGAAGCTCGCCCTGCTCTACGTGGCTGCTGGATTGCTGGTCGCCTGGTTTGGCGGGCTGGCGATGAAATGGCTTCGCGCCGAGCGCTGGGTGGAAGAGTATGTCTGGAACATTCAAATGGGCAAAGTCGCCCTGCCCGCTCCGGACACCTCTCTCAAGGCGAGGCACAAGAGTGTCGCTACCTCGTGAAAGATTTTGGGACATCCCAGTCCCCAAAATCGACTCGCCAACGCGACAGCCGTTACTGCCCCGACCGTCCTGCGCTCATCACGACTCCGTCCCGCACATTGCAGCAAAGCTGCTCGTGCGCAACTCCGTCATGATGACCACAATGACTCTACGGCGTGTCGGATGCGCTATTTGTATGCCCTACGTCACTCCCTATCGGTCGTAACTGCGGCCATACAACCGCGCCTACGCCTATCGGGGACTAACCGCCTTCGCTTCGCTCTCCATGGCGGTTAGCGGTGGCGGCTTACGTGGATGACTATAATCAGTCTCGCCTACACAGTGCTATCGGCTATATCACCCCTGCCGACAAGCTGGCAGGCAAGGCCCCTGAGATCTTGGCAAACCGGGAACAGAAGCTGGCAGAAGCACGTAACCGACGTGCAGAAAATAGGCAGTTACAATCGGTACATCTGCCCACGGGCAGCCGTGAGGTTGTCTCTTAAATGTGAACCGGAAAACTCCGGTTCAGGCTGAACCAGGACAACAAGAGATGAAACACATCAAGATACTGGGAGCGGGGTGCAGGAACTGCGAAACCACCGCCAAACTGATCGCCATTGCCGCCGAGCAGGCCGGTGTGGAGATTGAATTGGAAAAGGTCACCGATATGGCGAAAATCATCGAATTCGGCGTGATGTCCACGCCCGGCGTGGTGATCGATGGAGAGGTCGTCCATGCGGGTGGATTACCCGGGCCTGATCTGGTGCGCCAATGGGTACTGGATTGAGAGCGTCGTTCGCATCCATACAAAACAACAACGGAGACCCTCTCTTGACTACTCACCCGCTTGATCTACTGCCCCTGCCCGGCAGTGGAAAATTAATCTTTACGCCATGCCCTGGCACCAGGGGCGTTGCACTGCAAGCCTCCATTGTCCAGTTGAGAGACGCCGGGGCATCAGCCGTGATCACCATGATGCCCGAGGACGAACTGCAAGAGGCCGGCGTCGGGGAACTGCCGGCCATGGTAATCCGTTCAGGGATGCAGTGGTTTCATATGCCTGTAGAAGACGACGCGGCACCCACCGAAACCTTTCAGCAACGCTGGCAGCAACAGCGCAGCATGATCATCGCCTTGCTCGACAACGGAGAAACCATCGCGGTGCATTGCCGGGGTGGTTCAGGAAGGACCGGACTCATGGCCGCGGCCATTATGGGTGAACAGGGGATCGAGGAGGACCAGGCAACAGCATTGGTCAGGGGCCTGCGGCCCAATTCCTTGAAATTACCCGCCCACCTCGATTATCTGAAATCCAAGTACTGGAACACGGAACCGCAATCAAAAGGATAATCCCGTTGTTCGATGCTTTTGCGCAAATTGTTGTCTTTGATCTACTCAACATAAAAGCGGATACCCATCTTGGGTCCGCTTTACATTTTTTCGTCATGGACGTGACGAAAATATTTTTTCTTCTGGCCGTCATCGTCTATGTGATGGGACTGTTGCGTGCATTGCTCTCACCGGAGAGGGTGCGCGAATATGTGCGTAACCGGCCTGATTGGCAGGCAAGAGGGATGGCCGTCACTTTGGGTGCGGTCACGCCCTTTTGTTCATGCTCATCCGTACCCCTCTTTATTGGCTTTGTAGAAGCTGGTATTCCGCTTGGAGTGACATTCTCTTTTCTGATCGCCTCGCCCATGATCAACGAAGTCGCCGTTGTGATCCTGATCGGAATTCTCGGATGGAAGCTCGCCCTGCTCTACGTGGCTGCTGGATTGCTGGTCGCCTGGTTTGGCGGGCTGGCGATGAAATGGCTTCGCGCCGAGCGCTGGGTGGAAGAGTATGTCTGGAACATTCAAATGGGCAAAGTCGCCCTGCCCGCTCCGGACACCTCTCTCAAGGCGAGGCACAAGAGTGTCGCTACCTCGTGAAAGATTTTGGGACATCCCAGTCCCCAAAATCGACTCGCCAACGCGACAGCCGTTACTGCCCCGACCGTCCTGCGCTCATCACGACTCCGTCCCGCACATTGCAGCAAAGCTGCTCGTGCGCAACTCCGTCATGATGACCACAATGACTCTACGGCGTGTCGGATGCGCTATTTGTATGCCCTACGTCACTCCCTATCGGTCGTAACTGCGGCCATACAACCGCGCCTACGCCTATCGGGGACTAACCGCCTTCGCTTCGCTCTCCATGGCGGTTAGCGGTGGCGGCTTACGTGGATGACTATAATCAGTCTCGCCTACACAGTGCTATCGGCTATATCACCCCTGCCGACAAGCTGGCAGGCAAGGCCCCTGAGATCTTGGCAAACCGGGAACAGAAGCTGGCAGAAGCACGTAACCGACGTGCAGAAAATAGGCAGTTACAATCGGTACATCTGCCCACGGGCAGCCGTGAGGTTGTCTCTTAAATGTGAACCGGAAAACTCCGGTTCAGGCTGAACCAGGACAATAAAGCCGCGACGTGAAAGCTCACTAGACTTTTGATCTGTCATTAAATCTCTCCTCTCCGGGGCGGGATGCCCCTGCATTTTCAGAATTGTTACGCCAGGAGGCGTCCGGTCCGGCAGCACCTGACGTGGCCCGATCCGGTCTGCCGTATCACCGCCGAACAGTGGACGGGGAGACGGCATGAATCCGTTCGGGTCACAGGTTTCTGAGCAATTGCCGTGTGCAACCACAGAGCATCTGTTCAAAAACTGAACCGTATCAATAGCGAGAAGTATGCCAGACAACTGTCCCGTTGGAATTCAGCGGCTTAGTCATCGGAGGACACCGGTGTTACCAGATGCGCTGTTACCTTAAGTAACGCAGCGTTTCCTTGAGTAACATGCTGCACTGCGCAAATTTCTCTTGAAAATCAAGCAACTACCTCTCCCAAGAAAACAGCATGGAGCGATCCCCCACGTACCTTGCCCCGGCACCCCATGGAACACCTCGCGGTAAACCACCAACAGCGTGTAGGATTTATCTGAAATTACTCAAAAAGCGTATCACTTTCAGGGTTGCGCAGGGTATATTCCGACTCACAACAACAAGCCCGAACAACCCCGAAGGAACACGGGTATGCTACAAAGACCGTTCAGACGCGATACGCGCCGTGACTGGGATATCTCCATGCAGCGGGGCGTCATGGTACGGCAGTGCCAACTGACTGGCCGCCGTGAATACCGGGATTGCCATCAACAGGCGTGGGTACTGGTAGAGAGCGACGAGGCGCTTAGACGCGTCCAGACCGAGCACCACACCATCGCACCGCCCTTGATCGACGACCACTGAAGTTTAAAGACTCAGGCCCGTGACATAAAGCGGCCGCTGACGGTGTTCACCCGGATCACCTCCCCCGGCTCCAGGTATTCAGGCACCTGCACTTCGATCCCGGTACTCAGGGTGGCCGGCTTGGTGCGCCCGGTGGCGGTCGCGCCCTTGATCCCCGGCGCCGTCTCGATGATCGCGAGATCCACCGACTGGGGCAGTTCGATGCCGAGGATACGCCCGTCCATCAGCAGGGCGACGATCCCCTCCAGTCCATCGGTGATATAACCGGCCTGCTCGTCAAGCTCTTCCCGGTTCAGCCCATACTGAGAAAAGTCCTCCATGTTCATGAAGACGTAGGTATCGCCGTCGAGATAGGAGTACTGCACCTCGACCCGCTGGCAGTCGGCGTTCTTGAGCAGGTCGTCCCCCTTATAGGACTCATCCAGCTTCTGTCCGCTGCGCAGATTGGTGAAGCGCACCTTGTACAGGGTCGAGGCGCCGCGCGACGAGGGACTTTTCGCCTCCAGCCGTTTAACGATGTGGGGGTCCCCGTCAATCTCAACGATCATTCCTCTCTTCAGCTCGGAAGCCTTCGGCACGATAGTATCCTCGTGTTCACATGCACCAGGCATCCGATTGTAGCAGCCGGGAAGAGGCGCAAGAAGTGCTATCATCCACGCCCCGCGCGAAAAACGGCATCGCGCACCGGAATCCGCAATGCCGGCCGGCGGCCTGGGCCGGTTGCACCCTTACCCGCCAGGCCATGACTGCGCCAGGCGCAGGGGGGATCAGGCAGGATACACACCCGGGATAGAACAGCAGGGCATCCATCCCAAGCCCGCCCCTGGTGCCCAACCGCAGGATCAACAAGCACTTCCCTGATCATTCGGTTCGTCTTTTCAGCGCCGCGGGCTCGCGGCGCTCACCCCCGCATGCACGGTGGCGGAAACAGTCCAGGGTGTGGTCGTTGACCATCCCCACCGCCTGCATATAGGCGTAGCAGATTGTGCTACCGGCAAAGGTGAAGCCCCGGCGCCTCAACTCCCTCGACATGGCGTCCGACACCGGCGTGCGTACGGGCACCTCCCCGCGGTGGCGCCAGTGGTTGATGCGCGGAACACCGTCAACGAACCCCCAGATGAAATCGCTGAAGCTCCCGAACGCCTCCCGCGCCTCCAGGCAGGCGCGGGCGTTGTTGACCGCGGAGTGGATCTTGAGGCGGTTTCTGACGATCCCCGGATTCTCCAGCAGATCAGCGATACGCTCGGGACCGTAGCGGGCGATACGCTCCGGATCGAAGTCATCGAAGGCGGCACGGTAGTTTTCGCGCTTGCGCAGGATGGTGATCCACGAGAGGCCGGCCTGGGCGCCCTCGAGGAGCAGGAACTCGAACAGCCTGCGCTCATCGCGGCAGGGCACGCCCCACTCCCGGTCGTGGTAGGCCTGATAAAGCGGATCGTCTCCGGCCCAGGCGCAACGTTTCGGTGCCTGTCCCATGTGATCAGTGCATGTGCTGGCCGCCATTGATGGAGAAGTCCGATCCCGTCACATAGCCGCAGTCGTCGCTGCACAGGAAGGCCACCGCGCGGCCGATCTCCGCGGGACGCCCCATGCGCCCGACAGGGATCTGACGGATGATCTTGTCGCGGATCTCCTGCGGAATCTTCTCCACCATCGGGGTCAGCACATAGCCCGGGGATACGGTGTTCACCGTCACGCCCTTGGCCGCCACCTCCTGGGCCAGGGCCTTGGTAAAGCCGTGGATACCCGCCTTGGCGGCCGAATAGTTGCACTGCCCGAACTGCCCCTTCTGGGCATTCACCGAGGAGATGTTGACGATGCGACCGAACCCCTTTTCCAGCATCGGGTTGATCACCAGGCGCGTCATATGGAACATGCTGTCGAGATTGGCGGTCAGTACCTCGTCCCACTGCTGCCAACTCATCTTGCGGAAGGTGCCGTCACGGGTGATGCCGGCGTTGTTGACCAGGATATCGACACTGCCCCCGGCCAACTCCTCGACCCGCTCCACGCAGGCGGCACACGACGCCTCGTCGGTCACATCTCCATAGGCGACGAGGATATCGTAGCCCGCCGCCTGCTGTTCGGCCTGCCAGGCCAGGGCCCTGTCGTGATTCCCCCCTGAGTTGTAACCGGCCACCACCCGGACACCCTCGTCGGCCAGGGCCCTGCAGATTGCCGTTCCCAACCCGCCGGTCCCACCAGTCACCAATGCGATCCTCTGACTCATATCTCCTCCTCCTGGCATACGCCCCCCGGCCCCGGGGGCTTGTTGTAAACCCCGCCGATTGCACGGCCCGGGACAAGTCCCGCGCCCATCAGCGCTGGGAAAAAGCCTACACCACCCTGCGCCCTCTCCCCTACCCCGGGCGCCGGACGGTGACTATAGTTTTTATAGCGAGTCACTAAGGTATCACGGAACGCAGCAGATGACCCACGACCATGGCATGACCCTTGAACAGCGCCGCCGCTTCTACCAGAGCGAGATCGAACGGCGCACCCCGGCCCAAGACCCCTATGAGCGCTTCATGCGCGAGATCTACGAAAATCTGCTCAGGGACGTGCTCTGGAGACAGAGCCTGACCCGCCTCTCCGCCCGGACACAAGCACTTCGCTGAACGCGCCGGGCGTGTTCCGCCCCGCATCACGCATCGAACAAACCAAGCCACCGAAAAAAGTACTATTTAATTAATCAATCACTTACGTTGGTTATCACGATCCGCGAGCAGATCACACGCTCGCCTGCACGGCGGGAAATACGGAGGAAAAACCGTATCGGTCTTCGACCCTTGTCCGAGTTCGGGCGAAGCGGCAAGGAAGTAATGGGTTGAGGCGTACACACGAAAAAAGGCCCCCTGCGAACAGGGAGCCTTTCCTATGTATTGGTCGGGGCGAGAGGATTCGAACCTCCGACCCCCACAACCCCATTGTGGTGCGCTACCAGCCTGCGCTACGCCCCGACACGATCCCCCGCGTCTTCACCGCGCCGGGCGGCGCGACCTGCGGGAGAGCGCGCATATTAGGCACTCTCGCCAGCGATGTCAACGTGTGGTTTCTCTCTCAGCCCTTGAGGATCCGCAGTATCTGCTCCAGCTCGCCGCGCAGCTCCTTGACGATCTGCAGGGTCTGCCCCTGATCCTCCTTCACCCCCTCTCCGGAGAGCTGCTGCCGGGCGCCCCCGATGGTGAAGCCCTGCTCATAGAGCAGGCTGCGGATCTGGCGGATCATCAATACGTCGTGGCGCTGATAGTACCTGCGGTTGCCACGGCGTTTGACCGGCTTGAGCTGGGGAAACTCCTGCTCCCAATACCGCAGCACATGCGGCTTGACGCCGCACAGCTCACTCACCTCGCCGATGGTGAAGTAGCGCTTGCCGGGAATGGCCGGCAGTTCGACGCTGCTACTGCTCGCTTCCAGCATAAGCCTCTACCCTCGCCTTCAGTTTCTGTCCAGGACGGAAAGTCACCACGCGGCGCGCCGTAATCGGGATCTCCTCACCCGTTTTTGGATTCCGTCCGGGACGCTCCTTCTTCTCGCGCAGATCGAAATTGCCAAATCCTGAAAGCTTGACCTGGGAGCCCTCCTCCAGGGCGGCACGGATCTTCTCAAAAAACATCTCGACCATCTCCTTGGCCTCGCGTTTGTTCAGTCCGAGTTCATCAAAAAGCCTTTCGGCCATCTCTGCCTTGGTCAATGCCATCTCTCAATCTCTCAGTTGTGCGTCCAGTTCATCCGCCAGGGCCTGGAGTACGCGCGCCATGACCCGTTCCACTTCTTCATCGGTAAGAGTGTGCGAAGTTTCCTGTAAAATCAAGCCCAAGGCGATACTTTTTCGCCCTGAGTCTACCTTTTCCCCAGTATAGACATCGAATAACAGGATCGATTGCAGGGTCTGGGGGGCCGCCCGCTGAATGCAGTCGTGGACCCTGGCAAAGCTGATCTCCCGGTCCAGGACGATGGCGATATCACGCCGGATCGATGGGAATTTGGAGAGTGCGCGAAAGACGGGCAGCCGCCCGACAAGCTTTTCGTCGAGCCGCAACTCGAACACGAAGGCATTTCCGTTGAGGCCGAGTTTTTTCTCAATTTCCGGATGCAACATCCCGATATAGCCGACGATCTCGTCATTTCGCACCACTTTGGCACTCTGTCCCGGATGCAGGCAGGGGTGCTCATCGGCCTCGAAGCCGAAGCCGTCGGCGCACCCGGTGAGGGCCAGCACCGCCTCCAGATCGGCCTTCAGGTCGAAGAAATCCACCATCGCCGACGCCTCTCCCCACTGCTCAGCGCTGCGGCCGCCACAGATCAGCCCGGCCAGCATCGGGTCCTGCAGGATCGCCTCCCCGCGCTTGATGAAGCGCAAGCCCGATTCGAAGATGCGAATCCGTGACTGCTGACGCGACTGGTTGTAGAGCGCGGTCTGCAACAGCCCCGGCCAGAGGCTGGTGCGCATCACCGACATATCGGCCGATATCGGATTGGCCAGGGTGACGCTGCCGTGACCCGGATCGAGCAGGTCGTGCATCTCGGGGCTGATGAAGCTGTAGGTCACCACCTCCTGGTACTCCCGGTCCACCAGCAGCTGCTTGGCCCGGTGCAGATCGAATTCGGCCTCCGGATCGCCGCTCATCTTGGCCGCCGCGCCACCGTGACGGACCGGGATATTGACGTACCCGTAGATACGCCCCACCTCCTCGATCAGATCCTCCTCGATGTTGATGTCGAAGCGGCAACTGGGGGCGGTGACCCGCCACCCCTCCTCCACCGGCTCCACCCGCATCTCCAGACGGGTAAGGATATCGGAGATGGTCGCATCATCGATCCCAACCCCGAGCACCCTGGCCACGCGGTTGCGCCGCAGCAGGATCTGCGGACGCGCTTCGATATGTTCCGAAGAAACCACCTCCACCACCGGCCCGGGTTCGCCCCCGGCCATCTCCAGCAGCAGCCCGGTGGCCCGCTCCAGGGCGCGCACCTGCAGTTGCGGATCGACCCCGCGCTCGAAGCGGTGGGAGGAGTCGGTGTGCAGTCCGTAGCTACGGGACTTGCCGATAATCGCCGTCGGTGCGAAAAAGGCACTCTCGAACAGGATATCGACGGTGTCCCGCGCCACCCCCGAGTGCTCGCCGCCCATAATCCCGGCCATGGCCACCGCCTTGGAGGCGTCGGCGATGACCAGGGTGTCGTCACGCAGCCCGATCTCCTGGCCGTCGAGCAGCACCAGCTTCTCGCCCGGCCGTGCCATGCGCACCTGAATCTCCGTATCGAGCTGCCGCAGATCAAAACCGTGCATCGGCTGCCCCAGCTCAAGCATTACATAATTGGTGATATCCACCACCGGTGAGATGGGGCGCAGCCCACTGCGACGCAGGCGCTCCTGCATCCACAACGGGGTCTGCGCATCCGGGTCGATATTGCGCACGATACGGCAGGCGTAGCGGGGGCAGGCCGCGGGCGCCTCCACCCGGACCGGAAAGCGCTCCTCGATGCTGACCGCCACCGGTTCGATCGGCGGCGCCGTAACCGGGCTGCGGTTGATCACCCCCACCTCGCGGGCGATGCCGGACAGCCCCAGGCAATCGCCCCGGTCCGGGGTGAGATCGACCTCGATGGCCTGGTCATCCAGCCCCATGTAACAGCGAAAGTCCTCACCGACGGGGGCGTCATTCGGCAGCACCAGGATCCCCTCGGAGCTGTCGGCCATGCCCAGCTCCAACTCGGAGCAGATCATGCCCCGGGACTCGACACCGCGCAGCTTCGCCGCCTTGATCTTGAAACCGCCCGGCAACACCGCGCCGACCAGCGCCACCGGCACCCGCTGGCCGGCCGCGACATTGGGGGCGCCACAGACGATCTGCAGGGGCGCTTCCCCACCAACATCCACGGTGCAGACGCCCAGCTTGTCGGCATCGGGATGCTGCTCACGGCTCAACACCGCGCCAACGTACACCCCCTCGAACTGGGCCGCCACCGGAGTGACCGAATCGACCTCCAGGCCCGCCATGCTGAGCTGTTCGGCAAGCGCATCGGTACCCACATCTGGATCGACCCATTCGCGCAACCAGGCTTCACTGAATCGCATTGTTTTAAACCCTGTGCAGTTATCTGTTGAAACCACGAAGCGGGCGGATCACCCGGCCGCCCGTCACGGACGCGTAGACCGCAACCGAGTCGGCGCCCCGCCGCACCGTGGTTGATACATTCAATCCATCAGGCAAACTGTCTCAAGAAGCGCAGGTCGTTCTCGAAAAACAGCCGCAGATCGTTGACCCCGTAGCGCAACATGGTCAAGCGCTCCACTCCCATGCCAAAGGCGTAACCGGTATAGCGCTCGCTGTCGATGCCGACATGGCGGAATACCTCGGGGTGGACCATGCCGCAGCCGAGTACCTCCAGCCACCCGGTGTTGCCGCAGACCCGGCACCCCTCACCATTACACATCACGCACTCGATATCCGCCTCGGCGGAGGGCTCGGTGAACGGAAAGTAGGAGGGGCGGAAACGCACCTTCAGGTCGCGCTCGAAGAAGTTCTGCAGAAAATCGTAGAGCACACCCTTGAGGTCGGCGAACGACACCTCCTCATCGACCAGCAACCCCTCGACCTGATGAAACATCGGTGTGTGGGTCAGATCGGAATCGCACCGGTAGACCCGGCCGGGGGCGATCACCTTGATCGGTGGCTGCGCATCCTGCATCACCCGCACCTGCACGGGCGAGGTGTGGGTGCGCAACAGCATATGGGCATCGAAATAGAAGGTGTCGTGCATGGCCCGGGCCGGGTGGTGGGCCGGGATGTTCAGCGCCTCGAAGTTGTGGAAGTCATCCTCGATCTCCGGACCCTGCGCCACGCTGAAGCCGGAGTTGGCGAACAGCCGCTCGATGCGCTCCATGGTGCGGGTCACCGGATGCAGCCCGCCCTGGCGAAGCCCGCGCCCGGGCTGGGTGACGTCGATACGCTCCCCGCTGAGGCGTTCGCCCAGGGCCTGCGCCTCAAGCGTCTCCCGGCGCTGCTCGATCAGTCCCTGCAGGGCCTGCTTGGCCCGATTGATCTCCTGTCCGGCCTGGGGTCGCGACTCCTTGGGGAGCTTGCCCAGGTTCTTGAGTTGCGCCGTCAGCAGTCCGCTCTTGCCGAGAAAACGCACCCTCGCCTCATCCAGGGCGGCCAGGCTTTCCACCGCCGTAATCGCCGCGGTGGCCTGATTCACCAGTTGTGCGATATCCAGGTTGGATTCACCATCCATCACTTCTATCCTCTGCGGAGCATTGATCCGTTGTCGAAACGAAAAAGGAGGAAAGACCGTAAGGCCTTTCCCCCTAATTCGATATCATCGATTGCAATCACCGTCCCCTGCGCGGCACGGCGATGTGACAAGCTATCAGCTGGAGAGAGTGGCCTTGGCCTTTTCCGCCAGGGCCTTAAACGCCGGCTTGTCGAAAATCGCCAGATCGGCAAGCATCTTGCGATCGATCTCCACACTGGCCTTCTTCAGGCCGTCGATCATGCGGCTGTAGGAGAGACCGTTGGCGCGTGCGCCGGCGTTGATGCGCGCGATCCACAGGGTGCGGAACTGGCGCTTTCTCTGACGGCGGTCACGGTAGGCGTACTGCCCGGCCTTGATCACCGCCTGCTTGGCGACACGATAGATTTTGCTCCGGGCACCGTAGTAACCCTTCGTCTGCTTCAGCACTTTTTTATGACGGGCGTGTGCTGTTACACCGCGTTTCACTCGAGGCATTGGTCAGTCTCCCGGATCAGGCGTATGGAATCATGCGACGCGCCACGGCGACGTCGGCCTTGTGCAGTTGCGCAGGGCTGCGCAGCTGACGCTTACGCTTGGTGCTCTTCTTCGTCAGGATATGACGACGGTGCGACTGTCCGCGCTTGAAGCCGGAGGCGGTCTTTTTAAACCGCTTGGCAGCGCCTCGGTTGGTTTTAATCTTTGGCATCGTTACTCAACTCCGCATTCTTAAAATAAAAGGTCGATTACTTCTTGGGACGCAACACCATTACCATCTGGCGGCCTTCCATCGCCGGCTTCTGCTCGACCTCGCTCAACTCGACAAGATCACGCTCAACCCGCTCCAGGACCTCCAGACCCAACTCCCTGTGGGCGTGCTCACGACCGCGGAACCGCATGGTTACCTTGGTCTTGTCCCCATCTTCAAGGAAACGTATCAGGTTGCGCAGTTTTACCTGATAATCCCCTTCTCCCGTCCCTGGACGAAACTTCACTTCTTTGATCTGAACCTGCTTCTGCTTCTTCTTCGCCGCAGCCTTCTGTTTCTTCTGCTCGAAGACGAACTTCCCATAATCCATCACCCGGCAGACCGGTGGCTCTGCGTTGGGGACGATCTCGACCAGATCCACCCCAGCCTCCTCGGCGGCACTCAATGCCTGATGGATGGAGACGATACCGACCTGGTCACCATCCAGACCGATGAGCCGAACCTCGCGGGCGGCGATCTCCCCGTTCAGGCGATTCTTCTTTGGTGCAACGATAGCAAGTTCCTCCAAACAGTTTTCACAACCGGCCAACCCTAACGCGAAGAGCACCGGCGCAACCGGTGCTCTCGGTGGGGCAGGCCCTCAATTCGAGCGGCGCGCGACCCCGTCCCCCATGCGCTGAACCAGCGCCTCCACGGTGAGGGAACCCAGATCCTCGCCGCCACGGGTGCGTACGGCCAGCGTCTCGTTCTCCATCTCGCGATCACCCACGACCAGCAGGAACGGCACCCGCGCCAACGCGTGCTCGCGAATTTTAAAGCCGATCTTTTCGTTTCTCAAGTCCGTTTCAACCCTAAATCCCTGTTTATTTAAGTTTTCGGCCACTTTTTTCACATAATCTGACTGTCTGTCAGTAATATTCATCACCACCGCCTGGACCGGGGCGAGCCAAAGCGGCATGGCGCCGGCGTACTCCTCAATCAGGATCCCGATGAAACGCTCCAGGGAACCGAGGATGGCACGATGCAGCATCACCGGCACCTGCTTGCTGTTGTCCTCGGCGATGTAGCTGGCGTCGAGCCGCCCGGGCATGGAGAAATCGAGCTGGATGGTGCCACACTGCCAGACCCGGTTCAGACAATCCTTGAGGGAGAATTCGATCTTCGGGCCGTAAAAGGCGCCCTCGCCCGGCTGCAGTTCCCAGGCCAGTCCCTTCTGATCGAGGGCCTCCTGAAGGGAGCGCTCCGCCTTGTCCCACAGGGCATCCTCGCCCACCCGCTGCTCGGGCCGCGTGGAGAGCTTGACCAGCACCTCGTTGAAACCAAAATCCCGGTAGATCTCGAACAGGAGATCGATGAAGTCCGACACCTCGGGAAGAATCTGATCCTCGGTACAGAAGATGTGCGCATCGTCCTGCACGAAGTTGCGCACCCGCATCAGCCCATGCAGGGTGCCGGAGGGTTCGTTGCGGTGGCAGGAGCCGAACTCGGCCAGGCGCAGCGGTAGATCCCGGTAGCTCTTCAGCCCGTGATTGTAGATCTGGATATGGGCCGGGCAGTT
Organism: Candidatus Sedimenticola endophacoides; assembly: GCA_003062205.1. Lineage (GTDB taxonomy): Bacteria > Pseudomonadota > Gammaproteobacteria > Chromatiales > Chromatiaceae > Sedimenticola_A > Sedimenticola_A endophacoides. The sequence goes on along the minus strand of PQCP01000117.1, from coordinate 2,695 downwards.
CATCGGCTTGATGGCGAAGTCCCGGTTCTCGGAGTGGGTGGTGAAGATCATGTCGCCAAATTTGTCCCAGTGGCCCGACTTCTCCCACAGCGAGCGGTCGATCACCTGCGGGGTGTGCACCTCTTGGTAGCCGTTATCCCTCAGTTTGTCGCGGATATAGGCCTGAATCAGCAGATAGACCTGCCACCCCTTGTCGTGCCAGAACACCATGCCCGGGGCCTCTTCCTGGGTATGAAACAGGTCCTGGGCCTTGCCGATCTTGCGATGATCGCGCTTCTCCGCCTCCTCCAGGCGGGTCAGATAGGCCTTCAGCTCCTTCTTGTCCCGCCACGCCGTACCGTAGACGCGTTGCAGCATCTCGTTACGGGAGTCGCCGCGCCAATAGGCCCCCGCCAGCTTCATCAGCTTGAAGGCCTTGAGCCTTCCGGTGCTCGGCACATGCGGTCCCCGGCAGAGATCGGTAAACTCCCCCTGGGTGTAGAGGGAGAGGTCTTCACCGGCGGGAATCGACTCGATGAGCTCCGCCTTGTACGCCTCGCCCATGTCACGGAACAGGCGCAGCGCCTGATCCCGGGGCATGACCTGGCGCGAAACCGGATGGTCCGCCTTGGCCAACTCCCCCATCTTCGCCTCGATGGCCTGGAGATCCTCGGCGGTGAACGGGCGCTGGTAGGCGAAGTCGTAGTAGAAACCATCCTCGATGGTGGGCCCGATCGTCACCTGGGCATCCGGAAACAGCTGTTTGACCGCCTGGGCCAGAAGATGGGCGGTGGAGTGGCGGATGATATCGATGCCGTCGGCATCACGCTCGGTAATGATCGCCAGTTCGGCATCCCGCCCAATGACATGGGAGGCATCGACCAGCCGGCCATCGACGCGCCCGGCCAGCGCCGCCTTGGCCAGGCCGGGACCGATGGAGCTGGCGACATCGAGTACCGAAACCGCCTGATCGAAACTGCGTTGGGAACCGTCGGGAAGGGTAATTACCGGCATCTCTCTGTCTCTCTATTCGGGGGAGGGTGGCCTTTCCGCCGCAAAAGGGTCCGTCAGACCCCGCGACCGGACTCGGCACGGACCGGGCCTGCACCCGCACCCGCGCGCCGCACCGCCATGAAACACCTCTCACCCCTGATCAGTGGTGGCCGATACGAGGAGCCACATGAATAAAAAACCGGGCAGGCCGCCCGGTTACACAAGGAGTGGAGTCTAGTATGAAGCCGCGGTGGTGTAAAGCGTGCCGCCGTCCGGTCCCCACTGTGAACCACCCGCCACCCCTGCTCCGTATTCCTTTCCGAACCGCGCGAAACACCGGGGAGTGCGGTCAGCCGCGCTCCTTGCCGAAGTTGGAGGAGTCCTTGAGCATCAGGTAGAGACCGCACTCCACCTCCCGGAGCCCATTGATCATGGCGGAGACCAGCTCTATCGGTATGATCGACCCGTGCTGGGGGGCGATCATCTCGATGGGATAGGCCGCGATCTGATCGATCGCATGGCGCAGGATCTCATTGCTCGGGATATAGTGCTGGTGGAAGGGCTTCATCGCCTCCAGGTAACTCTCATCCTTGGCGTAGAGCGAAAACTCGTCCATCAGACCGCCGAACAGATCGCTGGAGAACATGATGCCCGATTCGGTATCGAAGGTAGTGAAGGCTCCGGGAAAGTGGGCATAGGGGGTGAAGCAGAATTTGAGCTTGCGGTCATCCAGCTGCAGTTCCCACTGGTTGCTGTCGATCAGCCAGAACGGAAGGCGCAGGCCGTAGTGCTTGAGCAGCATCTGGGTGCGCCAGTGGGTCACCACCACCGCATCCGTACGCGACACCATCATGTCGACCAGCGGCAACGCCCCGGCGATGTCCGGATCCTGGTGCTGGCAGATGAAATACTTGATCGAGGAGAAGGGTGTAACCTCCTCGATCTTCGACCGCTAACCGCCATGGAGAGCGAAGCGAAGGCGGTTAGTCCCCGATAGGCGTAGGCGCGGTTGTATGGCCGCAGTTACGACCGATAGGGAGTGACGTAGGGCATACAAATAGCGCATCCGACACGCCGTAGAGTCATTGTGGTCATCATGACGGAGTTGCGCACGAGCAGCTTTGCTGCAATGTGCGGGACGGAGTCGTGATGAGCGCAGGACGGTCGGGGCAGTAACGGCTGTCGCGTTGGCGAGTCGATTTTGGGGACTGGGATGTCCCAAAATCTTTCACGAGGTAGCGACACTCTTGAGGGTGTTGTTGAAGGTGAGCTTGGAACCGGGGTCGATCAGGACCGACTCGCGCCCCTGCTCGATCAGATAGACGTGGCACTGGAAGGGATCGTGCTCCTGGACGTGCCCCACCCACCAGATGCGCGGTGCGATCTCCACCGCATGATTGATGTCGATCTCTCCGGTATGCGAATTGTTCATCATCTACTCCTCCATCCGGCCCTGCTGCCCCGACAAGGGCCGCCGCTGCCTGACCTGCGACCCCGGTCTTGGGCGGCTACAGAACACACTGCCCGACCGGATTATAACTTTTATTCTTTAACGCCCTATGTTAGGCCGAATCCACCGGCCTTGCCACCCCCGGGGCACGGTAAATCTACGCTCCGGCAAAATTCCCATTACGTGGCATCGCGTTACGCGTCATTTTCAAAATATCGAATACCGCCCGGGTATTGAGCAGAAGCTTTTTCATTTTCTCTGGGATTGACTCAT
>PQCP01000023.1 GCA_003062205.1 Candidatus Sedimenticola endophacoides | reverse complement strand
CAATGTGCGGGACGGAGTCGTGATGAGCGCAGGACGGTCGGGGCAGTAACGGCTGTCGCGTTGGCGAGTCGATTTTGGGGACTGGGATGTCCCAAAATCTTTCACGAGGTAGCGACACTCTTGGGCCGCACGGGAGGGTGGTGTTTGGTGCGAGGGTACTCCCAGGGCGCGGAGCCGTGGCGCGGGGCGCAAAAAGGCTCGGCTTTTCGCGTCCATCCGCGCTATGCTTAGGGTGTTGAGGCTCCACCGTGTGCGAGCCGATCAAGCCCTGTCAGGGAGGCTGCCGTCATGTTCAAAGGTTTCAGGATCACTCTCGTATTTCTTGTCGGAGCCGTGGCCGGCGCGCCTGCATCCGCCGACTATTTCTATTATCAGCAGCCGGGGTTCAGCAGTTATTTTCAGACCTTCGGTCCGGCCTTCGCGCCATTCAAGGGCCTGAACGTCTACTCCGACGCCGGTCCTCAGGGGTTCAGTGTGCATATCCTCGCGCCCGGGTATCGGGTGGAGGACCTGAATATCCAGATCAATGGACGGATGATGCAGATCACCGCCAGCGAACAGTCCGCCCCCCGGCCGGGGCCGATGCAGTTCATGAGTTGGGGGATGCAGAGCCGCAGCGTCTGGCTGCCCGAAAAGGTCGATTCCACGCGCATGCAGACCCAGCCCCGGGAGGGGGGTCTGCTGGTGCTCTTCCCCTGGCGGATGTAAGCCCCGCCGCAATGCAAGAACCGGCCTGTCCGATTCCGGTGAAGAGGGCGGGTCGGGAGGTCGTGCGGCCGCGCCCGGTCGGGCTCACTCTGCGGCCGCCGCCTCTAGCGGGGCGATGAGCTGCTCCATCTGCGTCGGCATCACATACTGAAACACCTCCCGCCCCTGGGTGTTGTGGGCGATATCCAGCCCCTTGGCGAAGTAGATCCAATGGGTGATGACGCCCTCGTCGCCGCCCGCTTCGGTGATCAGGCGGTCCGGTTCGCCGAAGCGCCCCCTGATCATGTCGGGCTCCAGGTTGGCGCTGGGGATGTAGGTCATATGGCGGAAGGTCGCCCCGGCCAGCTGGTCGATGTCGGCGCTGCGCAGAGTCACCTTGCGGCTGCCCGAGTCCATGCGCTCGATGCGGGCGCCGCGCCGGAACATCGCCTCCATGCTCTCCCGCCCCACGTCCAGCTTCAGGACCAGGGCGGCACGGATGCCGCTGAGATAGAGGCGTTCGAAATAGACCTCCACCGAATAGTGCGGATCGGATGAGGCGAACAGGCTCACCTCCCCCTCTTCGCGCAGCAGCGCCTGGGCCTCGCGCAGGGTGCTCCTGCCCAGGGTCAGTCCGAGGACCGATGGGTGGCCCTCGGCGTCGACCCGGATGTCCCACGGTAGCTTGGGGTCGGGGTCGGGTGTGCCGCCCCCCGGGATCAGGATGGCGATGGCCAGTGCGACCAGGATGAGGCTCAGCAGCCCCAGGATGAGTTTTCGGTCCATTGGGTTGTCTCGGCTCCGCAAAAGCAACAGGGGTCATTGTACCGGCTTGAGCGGTGGAGAAAACCACCGTGTTGGGCGGACGCGGTTACACGAACAGGGCGGCGGCGATTCTGCGTCCCTCGCCCATCAGGATGTTGTAGGTGCGGCATGCGGCGGCGGTGGTCATCGCCTCCAGGGCGATGCCGTGGCCGATCAGCGGGGCGTAGAGCCGGGGGTCGGGAAAGCGGTGGCGCGCTCCGGTGCCGAGCAGTACCAGATCCGGCCGCAGCTCCAGCAGGGGTGCGAAATCGTCCGGTTCGAGGGCGTCGAATTCCCGCGCCCCCCAGGGGGCGAGGATCTGCTCGGGCAGCAGGATCAGATTCTGGGTGTAGGGACGGCCGTCGATCCGGACCTCTCCCGCGTGATAGGCGCTGATGACGTGGCCGGGGCCGCCGCTACTCATGACAAACTTCATCGGGGCAAAGTATCAGCCCGGGCACCAGTCTGTAAAGGCGCACTTTTCGTTTGGCTATCCTCCTGAATTACATTGACATTTCCCCGTCGACTCAGTTACTTTAAAGAATTTTTCCAACCTGAATTTAATCCAGAGGTCCCCGTGTCCACGCCCGAGATGGAAGAGTTTCGCAGAATCAAGCGCTTGCCCCCCTATGTGTTCAATATCGTAAACGAATTGAAGGCGGCGGCACGAGCGCGGGGCGAGGATATCATCGACTTCGGCATGGGTAATCCCGACCAGCCGACCCCGGATCATATCGTGCGCAAGCTGGTCGAGGTGGCCCAGCGCAAGGATACCCACCGCTACTCCCAGTCCAAGGGGATCCCACGCCTGCGCCGCGCCATCTGCAACTGGTACAAGACCCGCTTCGACGTGGATCTCGACCCGGAAACCCAGGCGATCGTCACCATCGGCTCCAAGGAGGGCCTGGCGCACCTGGCGCTGGCCTGCCTCGGTCCGGGGGACTCGGTCCTGGTGCCCAACCCGGCCTATCCGATCCACCCCTACGGCTTTGTCATCGCCGGGGCCGACATCCGCCATGTGCCGCTGGTGCCTGGGGTCGATTTTTTCGAAAAGCTCGAAGAGGCGATTACCGAATCCTGGCCCCGGCCCAAGATGCTGGTGATCAACTTTCCCGGCAACCCCACCACCCAGTGCGTGGAGCTGGACTTCTTCGAAAAGGTTGTGGCGGTGGCCAGGGAGCACAATATCTGGGTGATTCACGACCTCGCCTACGCGGACATCGCCTTCGACGGCTACAAGGCGCCCTCCATCCTGCAGGTGCCGGGGGCCGAGGAGATCGCCGTCGAGTTCTTCTCCCTCTCCAAAAGCTACAACATGCCGGGGTGGCGGGTCGGTTTTATGTGCGGCAACAAGAGCCTGGTGGCGGCGCTCACCCGCATCAAGTCCTACCTCGATTACGGCACCTTCACACCGATCCAGGTCGCGGCGATCGAGGCCCTGGAGGGGCCCCAGGAGTGTGTCAGGGAGATCAGCAACATGTACCAGGGGCGCCGCGATGTACTCTGTGACGGCCTCAATGCCGCCGGTTGGCCGGTGGAGAAGCCCAAGGCGACCATGTTCGTGTGGGCGCCGATCCCCGAGCCGTACCGTGCGATGGGCTCGCTGGAGTTTTCCAAGAAGCTGCTCCGCGACGCCAAGGTGGCGGTCTCGCCCGGCATCGGCTTCGGCCAGCATGGCGACGATCACGTGCGCTTTGGCCTGATCGAGAACGAACACCGTACCCGCCAGGCGGTGCGCGGCATCCGCGAGATGATGCGCCGGGATGCCAAGCAGGGCGCCTAGCCCATGTCGAGCGCCGGGGTATGACCGGCCGATGGCGCGGCCCCCCGGGCGCCAACAGGATAACAATGCAGCAACAGCGTTTGACAGAGGAGTAGAGCAGTGGAACCAGTGAAAGTGGGCCTGTTGGGCCTGGGTACGGTCGGCGGCGGTACCGCCAACGTACTCGCACGCAACGCGGAAGAGATCGCCCGCCGCGCCGGACGCGGCATCCGCATTACCCATGCCGCGGCGCGCGAATACGATCCCTCGCGCATCCTGGGCCTGGATCAGATGAAGGTGACCGACGACGCCTTCGAGGTGGTCAACGACCCCGAGGTGGAGATCGTCATCGAACTCATCGGTGGCTACTCCCCGGCCAAGGAGCTGGTGTTGCAGGCGATCGCCAACGGCAAGCACGTCGTTACCGCAAACAAGGCGCTGATCGCCCTGCACGGCAACGAGATCTTCGCCGCCGCCCAGGCCAGGGGCGTCACCGTCGCCTTCGAAGCGGCGGTCGCCGGCGGCATCCCCATCATCAAGGCGTTGCGCGAAGGGCTCTCCGCCAATCGTATCCAGTGGGCCGCGGGCATCATCAACGGCACCGGAAACTTCATCCTCACCGAGATGCGCAACAAGGGGCGTGATTTCGACGATGTACTGGCGGAGGCCCAGGCCCTGGGCTATGCCGAGGCCGATCCCACCTTCGACGTGGAGGGTATCGACGCCGCCCACAAGCTGACCATCCTCGCCTCCATCGCATTCGGCATACCCCTGCAGTTCGACAAAACCTATACCGAGGGGATTACCCGCATCGAACAGCAGGATGTGACCTACGCCAACGAGCTTGGATACCGCATCAAACACCTGGGCGTGACCCGCAAGACCGAAAAAGGGGTGGAGATGCGCGTGCACCCGACCCTGATCCCCGAACGCTGCCTGATCGCCAACGTAGATGGGGTGATGAACGCGGTGATGGTCAAGGGCGACGCCGTGGGACCCACCCTCTACTATGGCGCCGGCGCCGGCGCCGAGCCCACCGCTTCGGCCGTGGTCGCCGATGTGATCGACGTGGTTCGCGCCCTCACCAGCGATCCGGAGAATCGCGTGCCGCACCTGGCGTTCCAGGCCGACGAACTCTCCGATCTGCCGATCCTCGGTATGGAGGATGTCGTCACCGCCTGCTACCTGCGCATGCAGGTCGCCGACAAGCCCGGGGTGATGGCCACCATCGCCGGGATCTTCGCCGATTTCGACATCAGCATCGAGGCGATCAAACAGAAGGAGCCCGGCGAGGGTGAGACCGAAGTCACCCTGATCATGCTGACCCACCGCGTACTGGAGCGCAAGATGAACCAGGCGCTGGAACGGATCGAGGCGCTGGAGACCGTACACGGCCCGGTGATGCGCATCCGGGCTGAAGCGCTGGCCAGCTGAAGCACTGCCGGGCCGCTCGCTGGAGCGGCCCGGAGAACTTCCAGCGATACCCGCCATGGCAACCCTCCATCTCCTGGTCCCGGGGCTGTTTGGCCCCGCGCCCGAGACCCTGGATGGGCCCCCGCGTCCGCCCACGCTGGAACGTTTTCTCACCCGGGCCGAGCGTCGTGGAGTGGAGGGCGTGGACTGCGCCACCACCCTGGCCGCCCTCTGGGGGCTCCCGCCGGCCAACGGTGTCGATCTGCCCCTGGCCGCCCTGCGCAGGCGAGGGGATGGCGGCACCCCCGATGGGCGGCTATGGTGCCAACTCACCCCGGTCCACCTGCGGCCAGACCGGGACCGGCTGCTGATGTTCGACCCGGAGTCCGTCGGCCTTACCCCGGGGGATTCACAGGCCCTGGCCGACCTGTTCAAGGGGCACTTCGCGGAGCAGGGGTGGGAACTGGAGGCGCGCCATCCCCACCGCTGGTACCTGGCCCTGGAACACCCCCCCCGGATCACCACCTGCGAGGGCGCTACGGTCTTCGGGCGCAACATCGACCCTTTTTTGCCCAGGGGCGAGGAGGCGTTGCGCTGGCACGCCCTGCTCAACGAGATCCAGATGCTGTTCAGTTCGGCGGAACTGAACCAACGGCGGGAAGCCGAGGGGCGGCCGACGGTGAACGGTGGCTGGATATCCGGTATCGGCCGGGAACCACGAGGGCTCGTATCCCCTGTTTCCGCCATCTACAGCGATGATGCCCTCGGCAAAGGGCTGGCCCTGGCCTCTGGCCTCTCTCCCGCCGCCCTCCCCGGGCAGGGCGGCGGGATTGGCGCGCCCGAAGGCGATACGCTGGTCATCTTTGATGCCATCGAACGGACCCTGCCAGGTGCCTGCCCTTCAGAGTGGAGCAGGGCGGTTGCCGGGCTGGAGCAGTGGCTGACCCCGGCGATTGACCGCATCGGCCCGGATTGGCGGGGGATACGGCTCTACCCCTGCGATGGCCGGACCTTCGAGTTAACCGCCAGCGGAAAACGCCGTTTCTGGCGACGCGGCAAACCCTTTATCCGCTTTCTGCAGCCGAGCTGAAGCGCAGCGCTGCAAATGATCCAGCGGGCTACGCACGCCCTTTCCACCGCGCCCCACAACGTGTGTGTAGATCATGGTGGTGGAGACATCCGAGTGTCCCAGCAACTCCTGTACAGTGCGTATGTCGGCACCGGACTCCAGCAGATGGGTCGCAAAGGAGTGGCGAAGGGTATGCGTGGTGACCCGTTTGGCAATACCCGCCTCACCGGAGGCCCTCCTGACGGCCTTTTGCAGCACCGTCTGGTGAATATGATGGCGGCGCATCACGCCGGTTCGGGGATCCCTGGCAATGCGGCTGGCGGGGAAGAGATACTGCCAGCGAAACTCCGTTTCGGCCATGGGATACTTCCTCGCCAGCGCCTCGGGAATCATCACCCGGCCAAAACCATCGGCCAGATCCTGCTCGTGCTGCCGTTGTACCCACCGTATCTGTTGTTGCAGCATGTCAACCAGAACCTCCGGCATGGGCACAACGCGGTCCTTCTTGCCCTTTGCCATGCGCACGTTGATCTGCCTGTAGGAGAAATCGAGATCCATGATCCGCAGGCGTACACACTCCATGACGCGCATGCCCGTACCATACATCAACCGAAGCATAAGCAGCTTCATCCCCCCGATGTGTGAAAAAATCGCTGCGACCTCCTCTTGTCCAAGCACAGTCGGGATACGCCGGGGGTGTTTGGGGCGCTTGAAGGGGCCTATATCACCAAGAGGATTTTCAAGGATCTTGCTATAAAAAAAGACCAGGGCGTTGAGCGCCAGGCCCTGGGTGGCCCCGGAAACCTTGCGCTGAACTGCCAAATACTCTAAAAAAGGGCTCTTCCCCAAATCAGGTGGGTAGGTTAACGTGATTCCCTATGAGAGATAAAGAACTATACGCGCAAATTCTGGGTATCGAGAGTCCCTGGCAGGTCTCCGACGTGGATCTGTCCATG
>PQCP01000024.1 GCA_003062205.1 Candidatus Sedimenticola endophacoides | reverse complement strand
GCGTGTCGGATGCGCTATTTGTATGCCCTACGTCACTCCCTATCGGTCGTAACTGCGGCCATACAACCGCGCCTACGCCTATCGGGGACTAACCGCCTTCGCTTCGCTCTCCATGGCGGTTAGCGCCAGCTGCATGGTATCGAGAACCCAGCCATGAACAGGCTTCTCTTTTTCGACTAGGCAGCGATATTTCGGCGGCTCATCGGCCTGTGTGTCAACAACGAACAGCCCCTTGCTCTGCTCCATCTGCGACAACGGAACCAGAAGCACCCGCGACACCCAACCATCGAGCACTTTTTTCACCCGGGCAAGTTCACCATACTGCATCCGGTATGGCCCGGATATCGCCAGCAGCAACAGCTTCTTATATAGATGGTGGGCGGTGGTTCCCGCGACCAGCCCCGGGGGTCTATCCTTGTCCAGAGCGATATCATGGCCCCCACCCTTGACGACAGCGGCATAGGTGCCGTGAATCTCACGCCATAACCCGTGCGGTGCATGCTGGTAGGTCTGAAAGCCGTGCAGCAGCATCCAGCCAAGGTAGTGAAGGCGCTGTTGATAGGCGCCGATGATGGTACGCCGAGAACGCATGCGATAGAGCCGCGAACCCGAGGTAAACCCCTGGATGGCAATCTGGTAGCCCTGGACAACCAATGCCACCATGGCATATACAAGATCGGATGCCGCCTTACTGCGCGGTTTCATTGGGGGGGGATCCCTGAAATGGTGCGACGACAGGGCGTCGAGCACGAACCGCAAAGGCTTATCCAGGAGATAAAGCAGCTCCACCCGGTCATGCGCATTGATTTCCGTGGTATTCAGCTGTTTCAACTTGCCATAGAGATCCCGTGCAGTCATCCCCACATTTCCCACGGGCAGGCTGTCCACCCAGACCGCCACGTGCTTTAACCGGAAACTCGTGTCCCCGTAAGCCACCGGCTTTCTGGTCGGCAGTTCAAAAATATCTCTGTTCCTGCTCACACACAATCCCCTCGCCAAGCACCGGGCACCAATGCCGGTGCATCTACCAATGCCCGAATCATACCCGAGTTCACCGCTCAACAAACCCCTGACTCGCCCCCCCTATACCTACCAGAGACCCACACCTTCGTTCGAGCGCCGTGAAAATACATCTCTATCCGCCTTCTGCCCGCGGCACACCCTGCATTACGTAATTTCCCGATAACCCGGCCGGAATACGCACGAAAAACAGGGCCCGATCTATTTTAGGAATACAATGTGCCGCCAAACACCCGGCACACAACAGAGCTTATGCGAGTATCGGAAAATTCGATTGAAGGGGCGATGGTTTGGTATGGCCCTTCCCTGCGAAGAGGAGTATCTTAACGAGTTCTAATATTTTGGCCGAAAACCGTGCCAGAACAAGCAATAACCAAGCGCCAACGTAAGTTTTTTTCGGGCGCGCTTTTAGCTAAAAGCCCTTTCCGCGACGGAGGAATATCCATGACGGAAGTAATCGCAACCAACCAGACCATCTTGGTGGTGGGCGGCGGCATCAGTGGGATGACCGCTGCTCTGGAGGCCGCAGAAACCGGGAAAAAGGTCGTGCTGGTTGAAAAACGACCCTATGTGGGTGGCCGCGTCACCCAACTGTACAAATATTTTCCCAAACTCTGCTTCCCCACCTGCGGCCTTGAAATCAACCAGCGCCGCGCCAAGATGAATCCCAATCTCACCATATTGACCATGGCCGAGGTGACGGGCATCCAGGGCGAAGCCGGCGATTACACCGCCACGGTGAAGATCAGCCCGCGCTACGTGAACGACAACTGCACCGGCTGCGGTGACTGCGCCACCGCCGTCGAGGCGGAATTCGACAACGAGTTCAACTATGGACTCGGCGGTGTCAGCAAGCGCAAGGGCGCCTATCTGCCCCACAAGATGGCGCACCCCCAGCGTTACGTCATTGATCCCGCCATTATCGGCACCGATGATGCGGAAAAGGCGAAGGGCGCCTGCAAGTACAACGCCGTCGACCTGGAGATGCAGGAAGAGACCATCGAGTTCAAGGCCGGCGCCGTGGTCTGGGCTACCGGCTGGCAGCCGTACGACGCAAACAGGATCCAGCCTTACGGTTACGACCGTTTCGCCAATGTGATCACCAACGTCGAGTTCGAGCGTATGGCCGATCCACAGGGGCCCACCGGCGGCAAACTGCTACGCCCCTCCGATGGAAAGGAGGCGAAAAACGTCGCCTTCATCCAGTGCGCGGGTTCCCGTGATCACAACCACCTGCTGCACTGCTCGCGCATCTGCTGCATGGCGACCCTGAAGCAGACCCACTTCGTCCAGGATGCCTGGGGCGATGAGGGCAAATCGACCATCTATTACATCGATATCCGCGCCATCGACCGTTTCGAGGACTTCTATCAATCGGTCAAGGCAAACCCGAACGTCAGCTTCATCAAGTCCAAAGTGGCCTCGATCGTCGAAAACACCGAGAACGGTAACCCCGTACTGCACGGCGTGGACACCGAGGGCTACAACCGCTACGCCAGCGAATACGACCTGGTGGTTCTGGCCGTAGGCATGGAGCCCAGTGTCGATAAGGCAAGCTTCCCGGTCGATATCGTGGTCAACGAAGAGGGCTTCATCGAGCCCGCGCCCGAGAACGGCGGCATCTTTGCCGCCGGCTGTGCCTCGGATGCGCTGGATGTGAACCGCGCGGTACAGCAGGCCACCGGTGCCGCCCTGCGCGCAATCCAGGTTGTCAACCGCGTCGCTGGAACGGAGGGTTAAGAAAGTGGCTGACGAAAAGAAATTTGCTGGTTACATCTGCACCGGTTGCGGCATCGGCGAGCGTCTCGACGCCGGCACCCTGGAGCAGACCGCCTCCCGCGACGGCAAGATGCAGTCCTGCAAGCAGCACGAGATGCTGTGCAGCAGCGAGGGTGTGCAGATGATCAAAGACGACATCGCCAACGACGGTGTCACGCATGTCATGATCGCCGCCTGCTCGCGCCGCGCCAAGGTTGAGGCCTTCAGCTTCACCGGCGTGGCCCTGACTCGCGCCAATCTGCGTGAAGGCGTCATCTGGGTACGCCCGGACACCGACGAAAACACCGAGACCACGCAGGAGATGGCCGACGACTACATCCGCATGGCTTGCGCGGAGTTGAAGTCGATGACCATCCCCAGCGCCTCGGGCGAGCAGCAGCTGAACAAAAATATCATGGTGGTCGGGGGCGGTGTCACCGGCATGACCGCTGCACTGGAAGCGGCGGCAGCAGGCTATCCCGTGCACATCGTGGAGAAAAGCGGTGCCCTGGGTGGACACGCCGCCAACTATTACAAGTCGATTCCGGCCCGCGCGCCCTATGCCGATCCCCAGGAGACCGGTGTTGAACAGATGATCGCCGCCATCGACTCGAACGAGAAAATCACGGTTCATCTCAACAGCACCGTGGCCAAGACGGCTGGCGCCCCGGGGCGCTTCCAGGTGCAGATCGCCACCGAATCCGGATCCAGCGATGAACTCTCGATCGGCGCTATTATCCAGGCCACCGGGTTCAGCACCTTCAATCCGGAAAAACTGGGCACCTACAACTACAGCGCAAGCCCCGATATCGTGACCAACGAGGAGCTTGAAAAGCTTGCCAAGGCAGCCAACGGCGGCCCCATCAAGCGCCCCTCGGATGGCAAGGAGGTCACATCCGTCGCCTTCGTGCAGAATGTCGGGCAAAACTCCGGCAATAAGGGCGAGCTGGCCTACCATTCCGGCATCGGCGACCTGGTCGCGATCAAGCAGGCGATGTATTTCAAAGAGTTGAACGGGGATTGTGACACCACGATCATGTTCGACAACCTGCGTACCCCCGGTGCCGGCGGTGAGGATTTCTATCGCGCCGCCCAGGAGAAGAGCATCACCTTCACCAAGGCCGCGGTCACCGGCATCGAGACCGGCACCGCCCTGGAGGTCAAATTCAAGGATCTGATCCTCAACGAGGAGACCAGCATGGCGGCCGACCTGGTGGTGCTGGATGTGGGCATGGTCCCCAACTCCGGCCCCGATCCCTACGCCGAACCCATGGAGACGGAAGAGGGCGAGTCCGCCGAGCAGGAGGCACCGCAGGTAAGCGTGGATTCCATCCTTAACCTCGACTATCGCCAGGGCACCGATCTGCCGCACCTGAAGCACGGTTTCACCGACTCGCACTTCATCTGCTTCCCTTACGAGACACGCCGCACCGGTATCTATGCGGCCGGCCCCCTGCGCCGTCCCATGGACATGCGCCAGGCCGCGGACGACGCCGCGGGTGCCGCGATGAAGGCGATTCAGGCGGCCGAGAACGCCGGTCAGGGGCGTGCCGCGCACCCCCGCGTGGGCGATCTCTCCTACCCCAGCTTCCGCAAGGACGGCTGCACCCAGTGCAAGCGCTGCACGGTGGAGTGCCCCTTCGGCGCCATCAACGAGGATGAGAAGGGCTATCCGATGTACAACGAGGCGCGCTGCCGCCGTTGTGGCACCTGCATGGGTGCCTGCCCGGTGCGTGTCATCTCCTTCGCCAACTACTCTGTCGAGACCGTCAATCAGCAGATCAAGAACTGCGAAATCCCCGAGGAGTGGGACGAGAAGCCCCGCATCCTGGTCCTGGCCTGCGAAAACGACGCCTACCCGGCACTCGATCAGGCAGCCATGAGCGGCGTTGAGATCAACCCCTGGGCCCGCGTCATTCCCGTTCGCTGCCTCGGTTCCACCAGCCTCTCCTGGATCACCGACGCACTCAACAGCGGCTATGACGGAATTGTCCTGATGGGCTGCCAGAAGGGTGATGACTACCAGTGCCACTTCGTGCGCGGCTCAGCGATGGCGGCCGAACGCATGGGCAAGGTTGGCGATACACTCGAGTCCCTCAATCTCGAGCCCGAGCGTGTCGTCGTTCACGAGGTCGCCATCACAGATATCGAGCGTGCGCCCAAGCTGATCAACGACATGGCTGAGACCGTCGAGAAGATCGGCCTGAGCCCGTTCAAGTTCTAAGGAGAGTTACAATGAGTGACCTCAACAACACCATGATCAACAAGTATCGCACCAGCTTCCTCAAGGAAGTCGAGGCGAACGTGGAAGAGGGCGAATGGGTCAAGATGTGCATGCAGTGTGGCGTGTGCGCCGGCTCCTGCCCCCTCGGCAAGCACTGGGCACATCCGCCGCAGGAGATCTTCATGATGATCCGCGCCGGCAAGCGCGAGGAGGTGCTTACCTCCGACTCCATGTGGATGTGTACCTCCTGCTATAACTGCATCGCACGCTGTCCGCGCGGTCTGCCGATCACCCACATCATGCACGGCCTTGCGCACTACGCGCAGCGCCTCAACCTGGTACCGCAGCAGCAGCCTACCCAGCGCTTCGCCAAGGTCTTCTGGGAGAACATGTTGAAGAAGGGGCGCGTCAACGAGTTGAAACTCGGCCTCTCGCTCTACTTCATCGACGGCTTCGGCCAGGGTGTGAAAAATGCCATGGCCAACCAGAAACTGGGTCAGAACATGATGAAGGCAAAGCGCATGAGTCCGATGGAGATCCTCGGTGGCCACGGGGTCAAGAACCCCGGAGAGCTGCAGAAGATCATCGCCAAGGCACAGGCGCTTGAAGATGCCCGCATCAGCGGCAACAGCTAACAGGAGCAAGCAACATGGCTAAGAAAGAAGTCTCATTCTATCCAGGATGCTCCTCGCAGAAGGGGGCCTCCTCATCCAACCTGATGCGCTCCATGGACGCACTCTGCGCGGACCTGGATATCCAGCTCAATGAAATTCCGGACTGGAACTGCTGCGCGGCCTCCATCGGCTACGGTACCGGCGGCGAACTGCCGCGTCTGACCATGTCGGCACGCAATATCGCCCTCTCCGAGACCCACAACCCGGGCCAGGAGATTGTCGCAACCTGTGCCGCCTGCTGGCTCGCCACCCGCGAGGTGCAGGAGCGCCTGAACCACGATAGGCAGATGTTCCAGGACGCCAACACTGCCCTTGGCGAGGCCGGCCTCTCCTATCAGGGCGACACCAAGATCCGGCATATCGTCGAGGTCCTGATTGAGGATATCGGCTACGCTGCGATCAGCGAAAAGGTCAAGAAGCCACTCGAAGGGATCAAGATCGCCGGATACGTCGGGTGCCAGACCAACCGGCCGTTCGGTATCGCCGGCGAATCCTTCGAAAATCCGCTCTACCTCGACCGCATGATCGAGGCCGTGGGTGCCGACAGCATTCCGACCTACGAGAAGAAGGTACAGTGCTGTGGCGGCGCGCTCGCCTTCTCCGAGCCGGAAAAATCGCAGGAGATGATCAAAGGCATTATCGAGGCCGCGTATGACCATGGCGCAAACGCCATCGTCACGCCCTGCCCGCTGTGCCAGGCAAACGTTGAGATCTATCAGGACCAGATCAATGCCGCGCACGGCACTCAGTTCAACATGCCGGTAGTCTACTACTCCCAACTGATGAACATCGCCTTCGGACGCAGTCTGTCCGAATCCGCCCTGGACGGACAGGTGGTGCGATTCAAGGAGCTGGAAGCCCTGGCGGGAAAGTAGATCGAACTCCGATACAAGCAATTACAGGCAATACCTTAAAGCCCTCCTCGTGAGAGTGCCCACGTAATCTGATGTGGTGATCATCTGATTATTTGATGGCAGTAAACACAACGGCCGATGACCTGTCTTAGGGCATCGGCCGTTGTCGTTATGGCGTTGTCCTTGTTCGCAACTG
>PQCP01000025.1 GCA_003062205.1 Candidatus Sedimenticola endophacoides | reverse complement strand
TCACTCCCTATCGGTCGTAACTGCGGCCATACAACCGCGCCTACGCCTATCGGGGACTAACCGCCTTCGCTTCGCTCTCCATGGCGGTTAGCGAGGGTGTCGTCCACCCCGGTATCGCCACCGAGGGTGTCATCACCAGCGGTGCCGAGTACCTGCCCCATGAGGTGTTGATAAGCGTCGAAGCGCAGAGCGCGGGTCTCGATCGATCCACTCTGGTACTCCAGTGTCCAGTCACCCCCCAAAGCGGTGGAACCGGTACTATCCGCCGATGCGGCCACATCAGCGCCGCTGGCCGCGGCCAGTCGCTGTACGAACTCCGCACCCAGCTCTCCCTGGGCGATCCCGCAGCCGTAAATCAGAATATCGCCCGCCCCGGTAAGCGCCTCGCCCCACTGGGCGAGCCGCTGGGAATCGTGACGCAGAATATCCCCATCGAGCAGGCTTGTACCTAGGCGCAGTGTCCCCTCGTCACCGTGGGAGAGTAAATGCAACGCGGACAGCTCACGATACTGGGAGAGGATTCCGCTGATCTGCTCCAGGCCATCCTCCCCGGCGTCCAGCACCGCCACCTCGTAGCGGGTGGTCCCGTCGACGGACTGCGCCAACAAACCGTCGAGCAGGCGCTGGTAATCGGGCACGGAACCATCAATGATGATCAGTTCGGTTCGGGGCGCCTCATCGCGCAACCGGCCCACCACCTCCTGGTAGGAACCGGCGAGTGCGCCATCCACTGCCGCCTGGGGATCGAAATAGGCGCTGTCCGCCGGCAGGGCGAGAGCCGTCTGCTGCAGATCAGCGGCGATATCGGTCTGATCGGGCAGGAGCGCATCCTGCCGGTCGAGATTCAGGATCGCGGCATCGGCTGAGAGCAGCAGCCGCTGCTCCAGAGTCTCCAGCGAAAGCTTGCGCCGCGGCGTATTGTCACGACGTCGCCCGCGATTGTTGTTTCCTTTGCCCATTTTCCTGCCCCTACTCCACGGTATGTACCGATAACCCGCTCAAAAACCCGCGTCACCGCCTTATCGGGTCCGATCTTCCACCGACGCCCTCGATTCACCCCCGCCGGGGGACGCGCCCGCATCAAAGGCCACCCTACGGTTGACAACCGAACGAAAGGCGCTGCGCCCCTCCTCGGTCAGCCAGTGATTGACGCCGTCCAGATCCGCCTCGCTCAGCGTACCCACCACGGCCTTCAGCTTGAGACCGTTGATCAGGTAGTCATAGCGCGCCCGGATGTAGTCGCGCTTGGCCGAGAACAGATCCCTCTCGGCATCCAGTACCGCGAGATTGGCGTAGAGAGCCGCCTCGTATCCGGCACGCTTGAGCTTCAGCACCTCCTCCTGTGCCGCAACCTCTTTTTTCAGTGCGTTGACCCGCTCAATGGCGTTCACGATCTCCAGATAGCTGCGCCGGGCCTCGCGGCGCACCTGGCGTGAAAGCCGAATCAGATCCTCACGACGCCCCTCATGATCAAGCACCGCCTCACGCGTCTTGGAACTGACGGAGCCACCTTTGTAGAGGGGCAGGTTGAAGCTGAGCATCCACTCGCGGTTGCGCACCCGGCTCCCCCCTCCGAACAGCGTTCCCCCGGTGTCATTGACCGAGTCCTGATACTTCAGATCCAGTGTCGGGTAGTGGCCCGCGCCCTGTCGCTGAACCTCGCTGCGCGAGACCTCCAGCGCCTGGCGCTGCGCCTCCAACTCCCAGTTCTGTTCCATCGCCGCCTCGACCCAGTGCTCGACATCCAGCGGTTCGGGGGGCGGCAAGGGAAAATCGGGGTGCAGCCGTCTGAGTGAACCAGGCAGCTCGCCGGTCATCTCGGCCAGCGCCTCGTGACTGTCCCGCAGCACCACCTCGGCGGCCGAATAGTCCGCCATTACCGAGGCGAGCCGCGCCTCCGCCTCAAGGCTGTCGGAGACCCGCCCAAGCATCGCCTTTTCCCTGGCGCGCGCCAACTGCAACTGCTTCTCCACCGCCGTGCGCTCGGCTTTCAGGTAATCGAGATCATTCCCGGCTATCAGTGCGTTGATATAGCCCTCAGCCACCCGCAGCATCAGCTCCTGCTCGGCCATCGACAGTTCGGCATCCGCCTGCTTCAACTCGGAACGGGCCTGGCCGATGCGCAGGTAGTTGGCGTAGCGGAAAATAGGCTGGGTGAGAGAAAGGGTCAGGACATCGGTTGGGAAACGGGTGGATCCTTCGGTGAAGAGCGGGTTTTCCGTCTCCAAAATCTCCTGATGGGTCTTGCTGGTTTCATAGCTCAGATCGACCGACGGCAGGTAACCGCTTTTCGCCTGCTCCAGCAGTTCACGGGATGCCTGGTGACCGTAATCGGCAGCCCTGAATTGAGGATCCGCCTCTCGCGCACCCTGGTAAATTTCGATAAGGTCGGCCGCCTGCGCCTGGAGGCACAGCAGCGCGGCAACCGGTGTCAGTGCAAATCGCCAACCCAAGAGTGTCGTTGTCATATCCTGTCCCGTAATCCACCAAACCCGGGGACCAGCACAGCCCCCCGGATACGGATTGCGGCAACACCAGCGGCACAACAACGATCAGCCGCCCCCCGACAGACGAGGCGGCCACCGTCCCGGTCACCGTGCAATCCGTGTCATAAGAGATACGCACCGCTCAACGGAACGTAGCTTTCGGGAAGCCCACCGAAACGTGAAACCATGCCGATAAGGGACCGCATTGACAAGAGTGTCGCTACCTCGTGAAAGATTTTGGGACATCCCAGTCCCCAAAATCGACTCGCCAACGCGACAGCCGTTACTGCCCCGACCGTCCTGCGCTCATCACGACTCCGTCCCGCACATTGCAGCAAAGCTGCTCGTGCGCAACTCCGTCATGATGACCACAATGACTCTACGGCGTGTCGGATGCGCTATTTGTATGCCCTACGTCACTCCCTATCGGTCGTAACTGCGGCCATACAACCGCGCCTACGCCTATCGGGGACTAACCGCCTTCGCTTCGCTCTCCATGGCGGTTAGCGTTCGAAAGTTAAATCAATCAGGTCAGAAACCACTGCCCCTTCCGCACCACCACAGACAAAGCCGGTCAGAATTCCCACAAAAATAGGAGCCTAAATCAATAAGGGAAGAATTTCATTAAGCTTTTAAGCCCCATAAACAACCCTTATTCCCGGAGGGGAAACAACCGCTGTCCGGCCCAATAGCTATAGATCATTTTTATAACCTTGGAGACCAGCCCGTGTCGCCAAGCCGGGGGTACCGTGCAGCCGGGGAGACGCGGCAAAAGGCCCCCTCGGGAAATCACCTCCCAACCCTCCAGGGAAACCGATGGGGCCCGAAGACGATCAGATGGGAAGCGTCCCCCGGTTCAGCCCTTCGGGGTGTAGTCCGCCGCCTGCGCCGCCGGCAGGGCGGGGCCGCGGATCTCGCAGTGCTCGCTGATGTAGGCCATGATCTCGTCGGCCCGCCGCTCGCTGAGCAGGCCGAAGCTGATGTGAGCGTCGAGGTAGGCGAGCAGGAACAGGACCGAGTGCAGCACCGGTTCCTCGGGGTCGCGGTTCAGCAGGTCGTCGCTCAGGCGCTCGTAGGTGAACAGGTAGGCCTCCTGGATCAGCGCCTCGTCATCGACGGCGCGATTGAGTCCGGCCGCCATGGGGGCGAAGCTGACCAGCTCCAGCTTCTGCTCCTCGTTGGGCTGGGGGTACTCCTTGTAGAGCAATTCCCAGCCCAGGTCGAGCGCCTGGAGCGCCTCCTTGGCCCAGTGTTTTCTCTTGCGCGGCAGATCGCTCATGGGGATACTCCTCGGGTTGTGCCGACCCCCGCGGGCCGGTTCAGACGGCCTTCACCAGCTCGCACACCCGCTCCACCTGCGCCTCGCTCATGGCCGGGAAGATCGGCAGTGAGAGGGTCTCGCCGCACAGCCGGTCGACCACCGGCAGATCCCCCGGCCGGTAGCCGAGGTGGCGATAGACCGCCTGCAGATGCAGGCCCAGGGGGTAGCACTGGCTGTTGCCCACGCGGTTCTCGTTGAGCAGGGCGCGCAGGGCGTCACGGCGCGGGTGGCGAATGGTGTAGAGGTTGTAGGCGTGGCGGCCCTCGTCGGGGTGTACGGGGACGATGGCGTCGCTGCCGGCCAGACGCTGGTCGTACCAGGCGGCCACCCGGCGGCGGGCCGACACATCCCGTTCGAGCTGGCGCAGCTTAATGCGCAGCAGCGCCGCCTGGACCTCGTCGAGCCGGCTGTTGTAACCCAACTCGTCATGGGTGAAGGGGGCGCTGGCCCCATGGTTGCGCAGCTTCAGCAGACGATCCCGGACGGCGTCGCTGCCGGTGGTGATCAAACCGCCGTCGCCATAGCAGCCGAGCACCTTGGTGGGATAGAAGCTGAAACAGCCGGCATCGCCCAGGCTGCCCACGGTGTCCGCTCCATGGCGGGCCCCAAAGGCCTGGGCGGCGTCCTCGATCAGGGCCAGGCCATGCGTCCCGGCCAGCGCCCCGAGGGCGGTCATGGACGCCGGATTACCGAAGATGTGCACCGGCAGGATCGCCCGGGTACGCTTGTTGATCCTGGCGCGGACGCTCTCCGGGTCGAGGTTGAAGCTCTCTCCGTCGATGTCCGCGAACACCGGCGTGGCACCGACCGTTGAGATCGCCTCCGCCGTGGCGAAGAAGGTGAACGGTGAGGTGATCACCTCATCGCCGGGACCGATCTCCAGGGCGCGCAGGGAGAGCACCAGGGCATCGGTGCCGTTAGCCACGGCAATGGCGTGGCGGCTGCCCACGTACTGCGCCGCCTCCTGCTCGAAGGCGCGCACATTGGGGCCGAGGATGTAGGCGCCGCCGGCCCCGATCTCACGGATCGCCGCGAACCACTCCGCTTGCAGCACCTCGAATTCCCCCTTCAGATCGAGGTAGGGGACGCCCTGTTGTGCGTTGTCGCTCATCTCTCTTTAGATCCTGATTATTACCACAATAACCGCTTCACCAGCCGCCATGCCCGCCCATCAGGCGAGCCGTTCGAGTATCTCCGCCTTGACCTTCATCGCCACATCGAGCGCCTCCAGCCCCACCCGGCCATCGACCAGGGGACGGGCGCCCCCGCGCACGCAGGCGACGAAGGCGGCCAGCTCCGCATCCAGGGGTTTCACCGGCTCGACCTCCAGGACCTCGCTCACCACCTCCGGCCACTCCTCACCGGGGCGCGGCCGGGGATAGGCGGTCTCGATGCGCTGCTTGACGAAGTCCAGGGACTCGTAGCGGTTCTCCTCGAATACCCGGATGCGCCGGGTCTGCCGCTCGGAGACCCGGCTGGCGATGACGTTGGCTACGGTGCCGTTGGTGAACTCCAGGCGGGCATTGGCGATATCCACATGGCGGGTCAGCACCGGCGTGCCGACGGCGGAGATGGAGCTAATCTCGGCATTGACCAGAGAGAGGATGATGTCGATGTCATGGATCATCAGGTCCGAGACCACATCCACGTCGGTGGCCCGGGCCACGAAGCCGCCCATACGGTGGGCCTCGATGAAACGGGGCCGTTCAATGCGTCCGGCCAGGGCCATCACCCCGGCGTTGAAGCGCTCCAGGTGGCCGATCTGCAGTACCGCACCGGCCTGCTCCGCCAGCCGCACGATCTCCCCCCCATCCTCCACGCTGGATGCGATGGGTTTCTCCAGCAGCATGTGCACCCCCGCCTCCAGAAACGGCCGGGCCACCTGCAGGTGCAGGGAGGTGGGGACCACGATACTCACCGCGTCGATACCGCCCAGCAGGTCGCGGCCATCGACAAAGGCCTTGCAGCCGCACTCGTCGGCCACCTTGCAGGACTGCTCCAGGTTCCGGTCGGCCACGCCCACCAACTCCACGCCCTCCATGCGCGAGTAGATCAGGGCATGGAAACGGCCGAGATAACCGACGCCGACAACGCCAACGCGTAGTTTTTCGCTCATTTGCCACCAGAGAATAATCGGATGATAAGGTGGGGATTCTAACCCGAATGTTTCATAAACCATTAGGTGACCACAAATACCGTACAACCAGACTAGGGTATTAGCCGAGAACTAGGCAGGCCGGTAACTGTTAGCGGGGCGACGATCATTTTTTCGGGGTTGTAGCGTCCATCGCTAACCGCCATGGAGAGCGAAGCGAAGGCGGTTAGTCCCCGATAGGCGTAGGCGCGGTTGTATGGCCGCAGTTACGACCGATAGGGAGTGACGTAGGGCATACAAATAGCGCATTCGACACGCCGTAGAGTCATTGTGGTCATCATGACGGAGTTGCGCACGAGCAGCTTTGCTGCAATGTGCGGGACGGAGTCGTGATGAGCGCAGGACGGTCGGGGCAGTAACGGCTGTCGCGTTGGCGAGTCGATTTTGGGGACTGGGATGTCCCAAAATCTTTCACGAGGTAGCGACACTCTTGAATCTTCCAGTCTTAGCAACAAATCTCAGACCATCGTTATTCACACTCCAGGCGCTGATATTAGGCTCGCTGAAAGATTTTTATTGGCAGTGTGCCCGCGGGGCAGCATCATTTTTTTAGTCGCCTCATGACAGCGTACATCACCTAAAATTCTGTTCTAACCCGAATGTTTCATAAACCATTAGGTGACCACAAATACCGTACAACCAGACTAGGGTATTAGCCGAGAACTAGGCAGGCCGGTAACTGTTAGCGGGGCGACGATCATTTTTTCGGGGTTGTAGCGTCCATCGCTAACCGCCATGGAGAGCGAAGCGAAGGCGGTTAGTCCCCGATAGGCGTAGGCGCGGTTGTATGGCCGCAGTTACGACCGATAGGGAGTGACGTAGGGCATACAAATAGCGCATCCGACACGCCG
>PQCP01000026.1 GCA_003062205.1 Candidatus Sedimenticola endophacoides | reverse complement strand
CCCCCGGGCGCCCGCCCCGCTACCCGACATCAGCGCCATGGCCCTGACTCCGACCCACAGCGGAACGCTTGAGGATTGCCGGCAGGAGCCAGAAGCGGCCGAGATACCCGATATCAGCGCACTCTCCCTGGAACCCCCTGACGACTGAGGCGCCCCTGTACCGGACACGGGAGCGGCCTCTCAGATTCATCAGCGCACTCGCCTCAGGTTTCGCTTTTCACCGGGGCCGCACGGCATATTATCCGCTTCCTGAAACGGGCCGGGCGGGCGATGGTCCGCGCCGATCCACCATGCCCGCCCGGAATCACCGCCCGCTCAGGGCGAATCCTCACGCTACGGCAACATCATGCCGCGAATCATGAAGTAAAGCAGCGCCGCCATGATGCCGGAGACCGGCACCGTGATAACCCAGGCCGCTGCGATCTTCAGCAACGCCGAGCGTTTGACCAGTTCGTGGCGATAGACACGGCGCAGACTCTTGCGCTCCTTCTTGCTCAGGTGCGCCTCACTGGTATGCTCCTTGAGCTGGGTCAGCATCGCCTTCTTCTGGTTCACCGAGGCCTTCTTGAACTCCATCAGGAACGCCTCGACCGCCTCCGGATCATCATCCGCGTGGTGGCGCTTGATCTCCTCCACCATCTTGCCGTAGCTGGTCTTTAGAAACTCCCGCAGGAAACCCACGCCGAACACACCGCCGACGGCGATATGGGTCGAGCTCACCGGCAGCCCCATCTGGGTGGCGACAATCACGGTAATGGCCGCCGCCATGGCGATACAGAAGGCACGCATCTTATCCAGCTCGGTGATCTCCGAACCGACGGTGCGGATCAGTTTGGGCCCATACAGGGCCAGCCCGATGGCAATGCCCGTGGCGCCGACCATCATCACCCAGAACGGGATGGACGCCTTCTTCACCACCCCGCCATGAAGTATGGCGTCATTAATCGCCGCCAGGGGCCCGACCGCATTGGCCACGTCGTTGGCCCCGTGGGCGAAGCTGAGCAGGGCGGCGGCGAAGATCAGCGGCAGGGTGAAGAGCCGGTTGATGCTCTCCTTATCGTTGCTCAGCTTGCCCGACAGGCGCGCGATCAGTGGCCGGACGATGAAATAGATCACCACGGCGACACCGAGGCCGATCACCAGGGCGGTGCCGAAATCCATTTTCACCAGCTTTTTCAGCCCCTTCAACGCCAGGTAGGTGCTGAAGGCCCAGGCCATGATACCGACCAACAGCGGCACCATGCCCCTGGCGGCGGCGATCATGTCCTCGCGATAGGTAATGGTGCGTTTGATCAGATAGAGAAAGGCGGCCGCGATCACTCCCCCCAGCACCGGCGAGATCACCCAGCTGGCGGCGATCGCCCCGAGTTGGCCCCAGTTGGCGATTCCCACCCCGCCGGCGGCGATACCGGCCCCCAGCACGCCGCCCACAATCGAGTGAGTGGTCGAGACCGGAGCACCAAGGGCGGTGGCGATATTGAGCCACAGGGCACCGGCCAGCAGGGCCGCCAGCATCAGCCAGATGAAGGTGTCGGCATCGCCGATCAACGCCGGATCGATGATCCCCTTCTTGATGGTGCTGACCACATCTCCGCCGGCCAGCAGAGCACCGGAGGCCTCGAAGACCGCCGCGATAATGATCGCGCCGGTGAGCGTGAGGGCCTTGGAGCCGACCGCCGGACCGACGTTGTTGGCCACATCGTTGGCACCGATATTCATGGCCATGTAGCCGCCGATCATGGCGGCGATCATCAACATGATCTGCCCGGGGCCCTCTATGCCACGCATGCTGATGAACAGCATGATCCCCACGATAAACAGGAGCGCCATTCCTATTCGAAACAGCTCCTTGCGCCCGCCAAAGGTGGCCTGCTCAAGCTTGTTGATGTTTTGGAGTTCCATAAAGATGCCCAGATAAGAATTATTGTTAAAAAAATCAGATGGTTGATGAAACAAAAGTGGCAGGTTCCGGACCTTTCCGGCAAGCGCGGCGCCAGCCCCGTTCGCGCACCCCACCCAATCTATTGCAGAAATATTACAATATGATTACTGGTTTAATCATTTATGAAAATTTTTCTCTGCCCGGCCACCCGCCGAACCGACTGCCCACCACATCGCCCACCGTGGCAAATTCCCGTTCCACCTGCTAATAATTAGGGTAGGCGGGGTGGACCCCGGAAGCCCCCGTTTTCAGACGGGAACCAGGAGAACAGTAGTGACAAACCCGATCTCAAACGACAAGTTGTCGTCCAACCACACGATCCACGGCGGCGCATCCAGCAAGGGCTCGCCAGGCACCGAAGCCATAGCGCCCGCCCCCTCCGCGCAGCCCCCGGAGTCGCCCGCGCCGAACGATGACATGGCGGTGTTGAGCCCCGCCGCTCAGCGCCTCGCCAGCGCGTCCGGCCCGGACCGCACCACGGAGATCGAGTCCCCGGAGCAGGCCAACAGCCTGGTCGAACGTCTCAGAAATCAGTTCCGCGATAGCGGGGGGGCGGCACTCGCCGCCCAGGGTGGGCTCAACGCACAGCAGTTGCGCGCGATCCTGGAGGCAGCACCGGCCTGATCCGCTACAGCTCCAGATTCCGAAGACAGCGGCCTATTCGCCGCCCAGTTCCATGCGCTCCACCTCGGCCAGGCTCACCACCACTCCCCGGGTGGTGATGAAGCGGCGCCCCTCGATATCCCCCTTGTAGGCCTGATAGGTCACGGTTTGGCCGGATCGGGTATCGATCACGCGCACGCTGACAATCTGGTAGGCATCGCGCCACTGGTGGAAGAGATAGAAACCCGCCCCGGCTACCATGATCACCACCAGCAGGGCGGCGCCCACCTTCACCAGGCGCGGAGCGGACCTGGGCGGCGGCGCAGCGAGGGCGCTGGCGCGGGCCACCTGCTCCATACGCTGCTGGCGGCCGCGCACCGTATAGAGCGCGCCCGCGATCACCAGGGCGGTAAGCAGGAGTTTCCAGATCATGGGGCGCTACCTTAGCACGCACGCCCCCACCGCGCCATGCGGTGCACTTGCGGGTCGATCCATTGAGGATTTACTATCTTCTCCAGTATGAGAAGCCTCCTTACCGCCGTATTGCTGCTCCTGATCTCCGGCTGCGGAAAGCCGGATCAGCCGACAGTGAATCTCTATCTCGCCGTGCAGCGGGGCGACATCGACCAGATCGAGCGCCACATCGCCTGGGGTTCCGATATCAACGGACTGGATGCCGACGGTCACCGGCCCCTCCATGTCGCCGCCGCCCAGGGACGCTACGTCATCGTCAAGCTCCTGCTCAAACATGGCGCCGAGCGCGACGCCGGCGACCGCGACGGAAACACCGCTCTGCATCACGCGCTGCTGGCCGGACGCACCCAGGTGGCGGAGTATCTGGTCCGCCAGGGCGCCCCCCTGGAAGCCGACCGGATGCTGGAACGAGTGATCGCGCACGACACCGCCGACCGGGATGTGATCGCCTTTCTTGTCAGCCGGGGGGCCAACCTAAACCGCCACTTTGAATCCGGGTACAGCCCGTTGGCCACGGCTGTCAACCGTGACCTGCGCCGCATGGCCAAGCGGCTGATCGCCGCCGGCGCCGACGTCAACCAACCGACGCGGGAGGGCAAGACCCCGCTGGACCTGGCGCTGGAACGCGGCAACCGGGACATCATCAGAATCCTGCAGCGCAATGGCGCCGTAGCGGGGGTAAAACCGTGACCTCCCCGGAAACATCTGGTAACGTCGCCCTCACCCTATAACCGACGACATTTCTGGAACGACGACAATGGCATCAACAGTCGATGAACTGACAATCAACTACACCGAAGACGGCATCGAGCTGGTCAAGGAGCTGGACAAGGTGGTGCTCTCCAAGGGGGCCTGGTCAACCGTGATGTACCGCTACCGGGAGTGGAACCGGGGCAAGGGCGAATACGGGGCCGACAAATACAGCATCCGCCGCTATCAAAAGCGCAACGGCGAGTATCAGCAAAAATCCAAGTTCAACATCTCCAGCCCGGACCAGGCCAGGGCGATCATCGCCGCCCTCCAGGAGTGGACCTCGGAATAGGCCCCCTGCACCGGCGCGCGGTGCCCCGGAGTTACAGGCCAAGCACCCCGGGCCAATCCGCGAGCGCCGACAGTATGTCGCGCTCGCGCGCACCCAGCCCAGGCTCGACCGCCAGCTCGGCCAGTTGCCGCCGATACTCCTCCAGAGTGATGCTCGCGCCCCCATCCTCCCGGCACAGACGCTCACGCCGATACGCGTCCCAGCGCGCCCGTTCCGGCTCCGAAAGGCTCTGCGGCCAGTTGCGCGCGCGGTAGCGGAACAACATCTCCGGCAACCGCGCGTCATCAAAGGTCATCTCCCGCGAGGCCAGTTGCCCTGGCTCGCTGCGCCGAATCTGCTCCATGCCGCGTCGATCGCGGCTCCCGAAGAAACCACCACCATAAAGGGCCAGGTCGGGATCACTCTGGGGAGGAAATTCCCGCCCCGCGAACACCGCGCGGATCTTTTGATCAAGGCCGACGAAGCCCGTCAGCAGGGCCTGATGCCGCCATCCCCGTTCGGTGTCAATCCCCCAGCGCAGGGCCGCCTCGTCCGTCAGGGTATTGAGGGGCACCACCACCGGACACTTGTTGAGGTGAACCGTCTTCAGGGCAATCGGCTCCACCCCTTCGGGCAGCTGCGACCGGGGTGTAAACAGACGCTCCGCAATCTGCTCCGCTGTCAGGTCAAACAGCGGCGCGGGATCCTGACAGAGATCGTACACCACCACCCCGTTCGGATTTTCCGGGTGGCGCGCCAGTGGCGCGACCATGGCGATGCAGCCCCGGCTGGAGGGGTACATGGAGGAGACATGCAGCACCGGCCCGCCGCTGCGGATATCCAGCAACTCCCCCACCGCGCGCTTCCCGCGCAGATCAAACAGATACTGGAACAACCGTGGCTGACGCTCGCGGATCAGGCGCGCCAGGGCGATGGTCGCCTGAACATCGGAGAGGGCGTCGTGTGCCCCCTCATGTGCGATGCCATTGGCCTTTGTGAGATCCTCCAGCCGAAAGCTCGAAACCCCGGGCTCGCGCTCGGGCCAGTGAATCCCCTCCGGGCGCAGGGCGTGAGTGAGACGCACCATATCGATGATGTCCCAGCGTGAGTTGCCGTTCTGCCACTCGCGGGCGTAGGGATCGATGAAATTGCGGTAGAAACCGTGGCGCGTGCACTCGTCATCGAAACGCACGCTGTTGTACCCCACACCGCAAGTGCCCGGACGCACCAGTTCGTCGTGGATCAACCCGAAGAACTCGGCCTCGTTGAGCCCTTCGGCCAGTGCCTTCTGGGGGGTGATTCCGGTAATCAGGCAGGCCCCGGGCTGGGGAAGCATATCATCCGCCGGACGACAGTAGGCGACCAGGGGCGCACCGATAACATTCAGTTGCGCATCGGTTCGGATACCGGCGAACTGCGCCGCGCGGTCCCGGCGCGGATCGGCGCCCCAGGTCTCGTAATCGTGCCAATAGAAAGTGGTTTCCATGCTTGCCATATGCAGGGCGCTTCAGCACGCCCCCCGCTTCAGATAATAGGCGGCCAGTTCCAGATCCTCCGGAGCATCGATGTCGACGCTGCTCGCCCGCGACATGAAATAGGGGATCAACGGCTCCGTGTAGAAGTCCCCACTCTCCAGAAAGCCGGTGATGGTGGTGATCCCGATCGCCCCGTTAAGGTTATAGAGGCAGGGCAGCTGCTGGCGCGAAGCGCCAAGCGTCTCGGTATCGATCCAGGGACGCAGCCGCTCCCGCTCCAGCAGAAAGCACTTCATCGGATGCTTGTCCGGCTCCACCACCGAGATCAGGGAACCGCGCATCCCGCTCTCGCGGTAGAGGCGAAACGCTTCGCGAATATGCTCCGCACCACGTAGCGGCGAGGTCGGCTGCAGGCCCGCCAGAAACCGAAACCCGGCAATCTCGCCCCCCAGGGTATCCAGCACATGCCGAACCACCGGCTGGCTCCTTACCCGGTCACCGGCCAGTTCCGGGGGACGCCATACCACGTCCGCGCCATAGTCCCGGGCGAGATCGCCGATCTCCTGGCCGTCGGTGCTGACCACAACCCGGTCGAACTCACCGCACTGCAACGCAGCCTCCAGGGTATAGCTCAACAGCGGCCGCCCGGCCAGGTCGGCCAGATTCTTTCCCGGGATCCCCTTGGAACCCGCCCGTGCCGTAATCACCGCCAGTGCCTTCACATCATCCCCCGCTCATCCATGACCCCTTTGTAGTGCATTCTCCCCCCCCGGTCCATACCCGGCGCTCCATCAGGCGATTCCCCGGGGCGGAGACATCAGTACAAAACCCCGTCGTCCCCTGACCCCCGCCCATTGCTGTTGGACATCCATTCAAGCGACCAGGAACCGAACCGGGCCATCTCCCATCCCTCCCAAACCGGCGCATGATATTCACCGATTACAATTGCCCCGGCATGACCCGCAATGCACAGCGATGGGATTATCCAAAAACGTCTCAGTTAGCGGTTTCGCACGAACCCGCCGCATTCGTTCTGAAATGTGCCTGTATCCGTGGGTTAAAAGGGTAATGGCTCATCATCGTCATACAAGGGAGCCATCTCACCGATTAAGCTCAAGAATACGCCAAGAGACTCACACTGATTCTTAACGGTCTCGCTATATTGCAACCTCTCTTCCGCAGTTTTAGCTTTTGCCATAGCCTTTCAAGAGTGTCGCTACCTCGTGAAAGATTTTGGGACATCCCAGTCCCCAAAATCGACTCGCCAACGCGACAGCCGTTACTGCCCCGACCGTCCTGCGCTCATCACGACTCCGTCCCGCACATTG
>PQCP01000027.1 GCA_003062205.1 Candidatus Sedimenticola endophacoides | reverse complement strand
GCAGCAGAGGTTTTCGTAACAAAAAGCGATTTGCCAATGCGATTTACTTCCACCTTGGTGGGTTGGATCTTTACCCCGAAGGGGCAGCTAGGTGATATGTACCCACTCAATCAGGGGAAGAGCCTATCCAAGTATAGTTGCCATTCGCCGGGCTGGAGGGGGATACAAAGGGGAGAAACGGGAGGGGGTCCAGGGGGATCGGGGCGCACGAAAAACCCCGGCACTGAGCGGGCATCGCTGGCCGGGGTTTTCGGGATGTGCCCACGCGGGGCACGGGGCGTTCAGCCGCGCGCGTAGCGCTTGCGGAATTTGTCGACGCGGCCTGCGGTATCCACCATCTTCTGCTTGCCGGTGTAGAAGGGATGGCATGCGGAGCAGACCTCCACGTGCAGCGCCTCGGTCCCGATGGTAGAGCGGGTCTCGAACTGGTTACCGCAGCTGCATACCACTTTTACGTCAGCATAGTTGGGGTGAATGTCCGCTTTCATGTTAGCCTCTACTTAAAGAACCTGTGCCTTCGCCCTTTTCGGGGCGGGAAAATCGCGCATGATAGGCCAACCGCCCCCCCGGCGCAACCCCTTTTTCCACCAAGGGGGAGGGTATCTTCCCGCTCCCGCCCGACATCCCAACGGCCGTGCCCGCACACCGGTGAGCCGACACGATCTCCTTTACGTCCACATCACCCTGGTGTACTACTATGCCCCCGTAACTCAACACCCGGATAACCGACATGGGATCCAACAAGCTGGCCAACCCGAAGAGTCAGATTCAGGTGCGCAACGCCACCACCGCCGACGTCGACACCATCAGCGAACTGACCAACCGCATCTATGCCGCAACGGGCATGCCCGGACACTCGCGCGCCTCGCTGCGCGGCACCATCAATCGCTTCCCGCAGGGCCAGTTTGTGATCACCGTCAACGGCAAGGTGGTCGGCTTCTGCGCCACCTTCATCCTCAACGAGAAGCTTGCCTTCAGGGCGCACAACTGGATCGACATCACCGGCAACGGCTACGCCTCGCGCCATGATCCGCACGGCGACTGGCTCTATGGGATGGAGGTGTGCATCGACACCGACTACCGGGGATACCGCCTGGGGCAGCGCCTCTACAATGAACGCAAACGCCTCTGCCAGGAACTGGGACTGAAGGGCATCGTCTTCGGCGGACGCCTGCCCAGCCTCGCCAAGCGCATCAAGAAATATGGCAGCGTGGAGGCGTATATCCAGGAGGTACAGCAGAAGAAGGTCCGTGATCCGGTCCTCACCTTCCAGCTCTACAACGATTTCGAGGTGGTGGGCCTGCTCAAGGACTACCTGCCGGATGACAAACCCTCGCTCGGATACGCCGTTCACCTGGCGTGGAAAAACCCGCAGGTGGAGGAGGATGCCAGCACGCTGCGGCAAAAGGCCTACGGCGGGCGCATGCCGGACACGGTCCGTGTCGGCACCGTGCAGTTCATGCAGCGCCGGGTCAGCTCTTTCGAAGAGTTCATCGATGTCGTTGCCTATTTCGTGGATGTGGTGGCCGATTACAGTGGGGATTTCGTGGTCTTTCCTGAAATGTTCACCCTGCAGCTGCTCTCCATGGAGGACCAGGAGCTCTCCACCACCGAGGCGATCGAGGAACTGACCAAATACACGCCTCGCTTCAAGGAGGCGCTGCGCGACCTCGCCATCCGCTACAACATCAACATCATCGGGGGCTCCCATCCGACCCGGGTGGAGAGCGGCCGGGTGGAGAATATCTCCTATATCTTCCTTCGCGATGGATCGGTGCACGAGCAACCGAAGATTCACCCCACCCCCAATGAGGACTACTGGTGGAATATCGAGGGAGGAAACTCCCTGCATGCAATCGACACCGACTGTGGTCCGATCGGGGTGCTCATCTGCTACGATTCGGAGTTCCCGGAGCTGGCCCGCCACCTCACCGACCAGGGGATTCAGATCCTGTTCGTCCCCTTCTGCACCGACGAGAGGCAAAGCTATCTCCGGGTCCGCTACTGCTGCCAGGCGCGCGCGGTCGAGAACCAGGTCTACGTTGTCATGTCGGGCAATGTCGGCAACCTGCCCAAGGTGGCCAACATGGATATCCAATACGCCCAGAGCTGCATTCTCACCCCCTGCGATTTCCCCTTCGCACGGGATGGGATCGCCGCCGACACCACACCCAACGTAGAGACGGTCGCGATTGCCGACCTGCGGCCACTCACCCTGGTCACCGCCCGCAACAACGGCACGGTAAAAAACCTGCGCGACCGCCGCCATGACCTCTATCGCGTGGACTGGATGGGGGAGTAGACCGGGATCCCGCCACCCCGCATGGATCGCCGGGTGGGACGGCGTGTTATTTGCCAGATGCCCGGTTTGTTTCAAGGGCAGCCGAAACCACCTCAAATCCCGGATCAGGCGATTCGGCAGGAGAGCGTCGCAGGCTACAGAAAGGCACTTACCAGATCGTTGAGAAAGCGCCTGCCCTGGCGCGTCGGGCGCACCCGCGCGCCCTCCAGACGCAGCAGCCCCCGCGCCTCTTCCCGCGTCAGCCGCGACGCCAGCACCGCCCGTGACAACCCGGTGCGCGCCTCGAACAGTGCGAGATCGAAGCCCTCGTTGAGGCGCAGCGCATTGAGCATGAATTCGGCAATCAGGTCATCCCGTTCCAGCCGCTGCCCCCCCCCGAGCGCCGCCTCGCCGCCCGCCGCGTCGAGATAGGCGGTGGGATGGCGCAGGCGCCAGCGCCGCCACACCGCCTGGCCGGGCGCATCGGTCAGCTTGCCGTGGGCCCCGGCACCGATGCCGATATAGTCGCCAAAGCGCCAGTAGTTGAGATTGTGCCGACAGCGCCGCCCCGGGCGGGCGTAGGCCGAGACCTCGTACTGACGGTAGCCGGCCCCCTCCAACCGCTCCTCACCCTCCTCCTGCATCCGCGCCAGGGTGTCCTCCGGGGGCAGCGGTGGGGGTGCGCGGTGATAGGCGGTATTGGGCTCGACGGTAAGCTGGTAATAGGAGATATGATCCGGGGCGAACGCCAGGGCCTGCTCCAGATCGCGCCGCGCCGCCGCCGCATCCTGTCCCGGGAGGCCGAACATCAGATCCAGGTTGAGACTGTCGAATCCCGCCGCCGCGGCCTCGCCGATGGCGCGCCGGGCCTGGGCGGCGTCATGCACCCGGCCCAGCGCCCGCAACGCCTCATCGTCAAAGCTCTGGATCCCCAGGGAGAGGCGGTTCACCCCCGCCTCCCGGTAGGCGGTGAAACGCCCCGCCTCCAGGGCCCCGGGGTTGGCCTCCATGGTCACCTCCGCCTCCGCCGCCAACTCCACCCGTCGGCCGATCCCCAGCAACAGGGTGCGGATCGCCTCCGGCGGGAACAGACTCGGGGTGCCGCCGCCAATGAACAGGGTCTCGACGCGTCGCCCCCCGGCCAGGGGCAACTCCAGCTCCAGATCCGCCAGCAGGGCCCGAACGTAGCCGTGGGCGTCCGGGCACCCTTGCGTGCGGTGGGAATTGAAGTCGCAATAAGGGCACTTGCGCAGGCACCAGGGGATATGGACGTAGAGCGACAGCGGGACCGGGCGATCAAACACCAAGGCCTCCCACGCCCAAAACGCAAATACGGCAAACGGAAAACATCCTCTTATT
Source organism: Candidatus Sedimenticola endophacoides (assembly GCA_003062205.1). GTDB lineage: Bacteria > Pseudomonadota > Gammaproteobacteria > Chromatiales > Chromatiaceae > Sedimenticola_A > Sedimenticola_A endophacoides. Next base: position 3,229 of record PQCP01000027.1, on the reverse strand, counting down.
CATTTTCTCTCCAGATCAGCGCCTGTTGGCATCTGTAACCTCTCCCGGCCGTGCAATCGGATGTATCACGGATCAGGTCTGGAGCGGAAGCGCGGTCCGTACCACAACATGCCGCATTACAAAGCTGGAGTGGACCCCGGTCACCCCGGGGATACGGGTGATCCGGTTGAGCAGCAGCTGCTGATACGCCTCCATGTCGCACACGATCACCTTGAGCTGGTAATCGGCATCCTGACCGGTGATCAGCAGACACTCCAGCACCTCGGGCAGAGCGCGGACCGCCGCATCGAACTGCTCGAAGCGCTCCGGAGTATGCCGGTCCATGGAGATATGAATCAACGCCATCAGGGTCAGCCCCAGTTTGCGCGCATCGAGCATTGCCCGGTAACCGCTGATCAGGCCGCTCTCCTCCAGAGCCCGCACCCGCCGCAGACAGGGCGACTGGGAGAGGCCGATACGCTCGGCCAGCTCCTGGTTGCTGATCCGGCCCTCCTCCTGGAGCACCTCCAAGATACGCCGATCATAACGATCCAATTCCATTCAGACACCTCAACGTGATATTAAATTGCTAAATTAATCATAAAATAGCAATAACATTGCTAATAATGCAAATAAATAGCGATGTTCGCAAACATTCACCCATGAAATTGCAATAAGCTACAGTCAGCTCCCAAAAGGAGCCCCCGGGAACCAAGGCCCACACGGCCAGGACCCGCATCCGGATCCCACAAGGATCCCGCATCAGGAGTCCCCCCGGCCGCGGCCCGATCCCGGCCGGGATCGGCCCCTACCGACCATTGCTGACCACTCCGATAAGAGGCAAACGACGTGAAACCCTTCGACCACACCAAGTACCGCCCGGTAGCGGCGGTGCCCCTCAACAGCCGCCAGTGGCCCAACCGCACCATCGAACGGGCACCACGCTGGGCCAGTGTCGATCTGCGCGACGGCAACCAGGCCCTGCTCGAACCGATGAGTGTCGAGCAGAAGCAGCGGCTGTGGGCCCTGTTGGTGAAGATGGGATTCAAGGAGATCGAGGTGGGATTCCCCTCGGCCAGCCGCCCCGACTATGAGTTCGTGCGCTGGCTGATCGACCAGGAGCGGATCCCGGAGGATGTGACCATCCAGGCCCTGGTGCAGGCCAGGGAGGACCTCATCGCCCGCACCTTCGAGGCGCTCAAGGGGTGCCGGCGGGCCATCGTCCACGTCTATAACTCCACCTCCACGGTGCAGCGTGAGCGGGTGTTCCGCAAGGAGCGAGACGGCATTACCGCCATCGCCGTGGCGGGGGCACGCATGCTCCAGGCCGAGGCCGCACGACACCCGGAGACCGAGTGGGTGTTCCAGTACTCGCCCGAGAGCTTCAGCGGCACCGAGGCGGAGTACGCGGTAGAGATCTGCGACGAGGTGATCGATGTCTGGCAGCCCACGCCCGAACGGCCCTGCATCATCAACCTGCCGGCCACGGTGGAGGGCTCCACCCCCAATGTATTCGCCGACCAGGTGGAGTATTTCGCAACCCACGTCAGCCGCCGCGACAGCATCATCCTCTCGATCCACGCCCATAACGATCGCGGCTGCGCCGTCGCCGCCAGCGAACTGGCGCTGCTCGCCGGTGCCGACCGCATGGAGGGGACGCTGCTCGGCAACGGTGAACGCACCGGCAACATGGATATCCTGACCATGGCGATGAACCTCTACAGCCAGGGGATCGACCCCGGCCTGGACCTCTCCAACCCGGACGAGATCATCCAGGTCAGCACCGAATGCACCGGCATCCCGGTCCATCCGCGCCACCCCTGGGTGGGCGAACTGGTCTATACCGCCTTCTCCGGCAGTCATCAGGACGCGATCCGCAAATGCCTGCAACAGCAGCGCGCCGGCGAGCCCTGGCAGGTCGCCTACCTGCCCATCGACCCGCGCGACATCGGCCGCGACTACCAGGCGGTGATCCGGGTCAACAGTCAGTCGGGAAAGGGGGGCGTGGCCTTTGTGCTGGAGCGCGACTACGGCCTCAGCCTGCCGCGCTGGATGCAGATCGAGCTGGCCCAGTTGGTACAGAAGGTGACCGAGGAGACGGCCGGTGAGGTCAACAGCCAGACCATATACAAGCTCTTCGTCGAGCACTTCGTGGCCGACGCCCGGCCCGTCGCCATGACCGGATACCGGCTTGACCGAGACAACAACGACGTGATCGAAGTGACCCTGAGCGAAAACGGCAACCCGGCGGTCATCGAGGGCCGGGGCGAGGGGGCCATATCCGCCTTCGTCGATGCCTGGCACAATCACAACGGCCAGCAGATCAACATCATCGACTACAACGAGCACGCCATCGGTGAGGGCACCGACACCGAAGCGGTCGCCTATGTGCAGATCAATGTCGACGGCACCCGCGTCTCCGGAGTGGCCTTCAGCCAGGATACGGTAAGCGCGTCACTGAATGCGGTGATCTCGGCCCTGAACCGCGCCCGCACGAACCAGAGCAAGGCCGCCTGAGGCGTATCGCTCGTCAGGAGCGCCGCATGCTCAAGAAAACGGATCGCGCCCAGGGGAATGTGCCGCCTCACATCTACCCTGATGCGCCGTCCTGAAGAGCAACAATTCAATCATGAATAGAGCGAATCAAGCTGTTTTCTTGGGAAAGACATGCCAAGGCTGCGCCAAAAGAGTGTCATATCGTTAATCAGCTTATCCGCTGACTTGCGGTGCTTTTCGTCAAACTCCGGCGCCGACGCCTCAAAAAATGTCTCCGGCTCGGCATTCACTCCCATGGAAGCAAATACATCCCTGGAAATCTGATTCATCGCCTCCGCACCGTAGGGGATGATTCGACTGTTCGGCAGAGAGGGCATTCCGCTCATCGCCATCTGGTAGTGATAACTGCGCCAATAACCAAGCAGCACATCAACATAGTCCATGGAGAAAACATCCTTCTCGCCATAACCCAGATGCAGCCACGCCTCCATCGCCCAGCGTTCGATGATACTGCGCACCGCGAACCTCCCATCTTTCGGCAACCCGCCACTCTTGTCGATCACCGACTGACAGACAGCCAATGGGTGGCGAATGGTGATCAGATAGGAAGCGCTATCCTTGAAAACCTCGTAACTATTCAGCTCATTTTGCCATGATTAGCCACATCAGGCTTTATCCAATTCCATGAAGTCTGGATTCTTGCCTTGAAAAAGCAATGCCAATGCTTCTGTGGCTGAGACGCCCTGCTTACGGC
>PQCP01000116.1 GCA_003062205.1 Candidatus Sedimenticola endophacoides | reverse complement strand
AGCGGTTCTTGGGTAGACTTGGACATGGGGCGACCTCGTTTAGCTTCACCGAAGCGTTTTTGGCGAAATACCAATTATATCAATTGGTTGAACGAGGTGCGCCCTTTTTTATGAATAATTCGGGATAAATTAGATTCACCACGAACGGTTTATCAATCCATGGAATTTTCAGTCACCCTAACCGGGTACTCCGAGAAAGACGGCCAGGTCCTGATGGAGCTGGAGCCACGCTGGTGGGATGGGCGCGAGCTGATCCGCGACGCGCGCTTCGTCAAGCAGGGTGGTCGCGGGCTCTACCGCGATTACGACGCCGACCTCGACCTCGACGAGGTGCGCGAGCTCTACACGCGCTACCAGGACAACATCCACGCCGCCCAAAGGCTGCTCTGCTTCCGGAGGCTGCGCCTGTCACTGCCGTGCCAGAAGCTGCGCTCGGCCCTCTACGGCCGCCGCCGCTGCTCCCACTTTCGGGTCAACGTCAAACAGTGCGAAACCGGGCTCTAACGGCCCGCACCACCGACCTGCCCGGCGCCAGGGGCGGGTGCCTGGATGACACCCCGGTTCATAGGCACCCGGGCCGCCCCCCCTTGTAGCCGCTGACGCGGCGTCAGGCCAACGGCGGCGCCACGCTCGACATCCGCGGGTCGGCGCATGCGCGTATTCTGCTCCATGGGGTTGGGGCGGGCCTGGGCGAACTCCTCCTCCTCTTCATGCTCCACCTCCTGGGCGTAAACAGCCAGCGGCGCCAGTATCAGCAACAGGCCCAGCACCCCGGCCACGCCACCGTTCAGTCCATACCGGTTCATCATTCACCCCCTTTTGCGGCGTACGCCGCAGCTCAGTTCAGCGTCAAAGCATTGCACAGGCTATCCGTAGCGGCAACCCGGGCCGCCAGTCGTCACCCGATAGGCAGACTTCAGCAGCCCACCCACGGTTCAATCCGCAGAACGCCGCGCATCAGCTACCCCGGCGGATGGTAAAACAGTGGTGGATGCGCGGATTGCGCTCGAAGTCCCGGGGCAGGGTCTGGCGGCTGATCTCCTCGACCACCAGCGCCTCCCCGCAGTGGTCGGCCAGCGCCTCTTGCTCAAACCGGAAGCGGCGCAGATTGGTGGAGAAGAGCAGGACACCGCCGGGGGCCAGCAGGGCAAGCGCATCACGCAGCAGCACGGGGTGGTCACGCTGCACGTCCCAGGTGCCATCCATGCGCTTGGAGGTGGAGAAGGTCGGCGGATCGACAAAGATCAGGTCGAAGGACGCCTTGCCGCGCTGCCGTTGCAACCATTCGCGGCAGTCGGCGCGCAGCAGCCGGTGGGGTGCGCCATGCTCCCCGGGGCGGATGCCGTTCAGTTCCAGGTTGCGCCGTCCCCAATCCAGGTAGGTGGTCGAGAGATCGACGCTGAGGGTGCTGGCGGCGCCGCCCAGGGCCGCGTGCACGCTGGCCGTGGCGGTGTAGCAGAAGAGGTTCAGGAAGCGCTTGCCCCGCGCCATCTCGCCAATCAGGTGGCGGATCGGGCGGTGGTCGAGAAACAGCCCGGTATCCAGGTAATCGTACAGATTGATCCAGAAACGGGCCGGACCCTCGCTCACCTGAAGCCACTCCCCGCGGCTCGCCTGGCGCTGATACTGGTTCTGACCGCGCTGGCGCATGCGCGTCTTGAAGGCGATCTTCTCCGGCGCGATCTCCAGGGCCGGGGGCAGCAGCAGGCGGACATGCTCCAGGCGCTGGCGCGCCTTCTCCTCATCGACGCTCCCCGGTGCCTTGTACTCCTGCACATGCAGGTGCTCGCCATAGACATCGACCGCCACGGCATACTCCGGTATATCGGCGTCATACAGACGGTAGCAGCTGACGCCCTCGCGCCGGGCCCACTTGCCGACGATGCGTTGGTTCTTGCGGATACGGTTGAAAAACGCACCGCCCTCGCTCCGGGCCCGCTCCAGGGCGCGCGTGGCATCGCGCCGGTCGAGCGCCTCGCGATCGACGAAACGCTCCGCTTCGACCTCGAACTGCAGCAGCACGCAGGGAAGCGCCCCGTTATAAAAATGGTTGCGGCGCAGGGCGCGCAGCCCCATGCGCTTACCGAGATCGGGGTTGCCGGTAAACAGCGCGGCGCGCCACCCCTTGAAGTGGCGCTTGAGTTGGTCGCCGAGCAGGGCATAGGTGGCCCCGAGGCTCTCGATATCGCCCAGGCGTTCGCCATAGGGAGGGTTGACGATCAGCAGCCCGCTGCCGCCGGGGGCCTCGATCCGGCCCAGATCACGCTCCTCGAAACGCACCCGGCCGCCGAGCCCGGCCGCCGCCGCGTTCTCCTGCGCCGCCCGTACCGCACGCCGGTCGCTGTCGCTGCCGCGCAGCGGCGGCAGGCGCGACAGGCCCGCCTCGGCGCGATCCCGCGCCTGCTTGAGAACTCCCTCCCACAGCGCCGGCTGGTGGCCGAGCCAGCCCTGAAAACCCCACTGCGCGCGTTGCAGGCCGGGGCCCGGTCGGCGGCGATCCAGGCCGCCTCGATGACAAAGGTCCCGGAGCCGCACATCGGATCGAGCAGGGCGCCGCCTGCGCCCGCCACAGCGGGCCACCCGGCCTTGAGCAGCAGCGCCGCGGCCAGGTTCTCCTTGAGCGGCGCCAGCACCGGCGAGCGCCTGTAGCCGCGCCGGTGCAACGCCTCCCCCGACAGATCGATCGCCACCTGTGCCTGGTCGTGGGAGAGGTGGACATTGATGCGCAGGTCCGGGTTGCGCAGATCCACCGAAGGGCGCCCGCCACTGCGCTCGCGCAGCCGGTCGACGATCGCGTCCTTCACCCGCTGGGCGCCGAAGCGGGTATGGGTGATGCCCCGGGTGGTGCCGACGAAATCAACCGCCAGCGTCTTGCCCAGACCGAGCTGGCGCTCCCAGGGCAGGGCGGTGACCGCGCCATAGAGGGTATCGGCGTCATCCGCCGGCACGCCCTCGGCCAGCACCAGCAAGACCCGGCTCGCGGTGCGCGACCAGAGGCAGGCGCGATAGGCGTCTTCCAGCGTACCGGAGAAGCCGACCCCGCCCTTGCGCTGACGCGTGTCGCGGCAGCCGAGCGCGTCCAGCTCCTCTTGCAGCAGGGGTTCCACTCCCTTGGGAGCGGTGGCAAACAGTCGGTAGGGGGTGGTCATTGCGGGATTGTACCGGAAACCGCTCCCGGGAGGGGCGCTCAACAGCGGGCCGTGCGATCCGCCTCCGAGTCCACGCTCTGCATCAGCTCGGCGGTGTAGCGGTCGCCGGCCACGCTCTGCTCATTGATCAGGCGGTCGAGCTCGGCGAAGCTCTCCGGATCCAGCTCGATATCCCCGGCCCGCGCATTCTCGTGCATGTACTCGATATGCTTGGTGCCCGGAATCGGGATCAGGACCCGCTCCCCACGGCTGTCGCGCCAGGCCAGCAGCCAGGCCAGGGCCAGCTGTGCCATGCTGCAACCGAGCCGTTTCGCGATCTCCCCATAGGGAGCGAGCAGGCGGCGGTTGCGGGCAAAGTTCTCCACTTCGAAGCGGGGCCGGCCGATGGTACTGCGCAGATCGTCGGCCTCCAGGGTGGTGACATCACCCGCCTTGCCGGTAAGAAATCCCCGGCCCAGGGGTGAGAAGGGTACGAAGGCGACACCCAGCTCCTCACAGGTGCGCAGGATGCCGAACTCCGGTGTCCGCGACCACAGCGAGTACTCCGATTGCAGCGCCGTGATCGGATGGATGGCGTGGGCGCGCCGCAGAGTGTCGCAACTGACCTCGGAGAGACCGATGGTGCGAATCTTCCCCTCCGCCACCAGATCCGCCAGCGCGCCGACACTCTCCTCCACCGCTACCGCCGGATCGACCCGGTGCAGATAGTAGAGATCGATGACATCGGTACGCAGACGCCGCAGGCTCTCCTCGCACTGGCCTCTCAGCACCTCGGGGCGGGCATTGGAGCGTGTCGCCCCGGCGGCGTCCTTCTCCAGCCCGCACTTACTGGCCAGCACGAACTCATCGCGCCGCTTTCCCACCGCCCGTCCGATCAGCGATTCGTTGTGACCCTGACCGTAGAGCACGGCGGTATCCAGAAAGCGGTAACCCGCATCCAGCGCCTGGTTGAGCAACCGCTCGGAGACCCGGTCATCCGCCGCTCCATAGCCCATGGAGCAGTTCATACAGCCCAGCCCGAGAGCCGATACTTCAAAAGGTCCGAGTTTTCTCGTCTGCATAACAAAACCCATCGCGTGATATTTAGTGGAGAGGCAGCCGCTCCCCGGAACCTTACCCCAGAACCGGCGGGCAATCGAGCGGCGGCGCAGCGCGCCGCTATTTGCCGATACAGAAATCGGCGAAGATCCTCCCGAGCAGGTCGTCGGCGCTGAACTCACCTGTAATCTCGCCCAGGGCGCGTTGCGCCTGGCGCAGCTCCTCGGCCAGAAGCTCACCGCTGGCGCTCCTTTCGAACACGGTCCGCCCCTCCTCCAGATGGCGCGTGGCGCGGGCGATGGCGTCGAGATGACGGCGGCGGGCGATGAACTCCCCCTCCTGATCACCCGGGTAGCCGACGCTCTGTTTTAGGTGTTCACGCAGCAGGTCGATGCCATCGCCGGTCTTGGCGGAGAGGGCGATCTCGGTCTCCCCACCAACCTCCGCGATGGCCACCGGGGTGGCGCTGCGATCCACTTTATTGCGCACCAGGGTGATCGGTACCCCGGGGGGCAGGGTGGTGCGATCGAGGGCGTCGTGTCCGGGATCGGCGAGGTCGTCGAATATCCACAGGATGCGGTCGGCTTGCTCCAACTGCTTGCGGGCGCGGCGAATGCCCTCGCGTTCGACCGCGTCACCACTTTCGCGCAGGCCGGCGGTATCGACCAGGTGCAGGGGCAGGCCGTCGATCTGAATACGCTCGCGCAGCAGGTCCCGGGTGGTACCGGGGATGTCGGTGACAATCGCCGACTCCCGTCCGGCGAGAGCGTTGAGCAGACTCGACTTTCCGGCGTTGGGCAGTCCGGCGATCACCAGGGTCATGCCGTCGCGCAGCAGACGCCCGACCCGGGCACTGTCGCGCACCGACTCCACCGCGCCAATGAGCTGCGCCAGTTCAATCCCTATGCGCTCGTCGGCAAGGAAGTCGATCTCCTCTTCGGGAAAATCGATGGCGGCCTCAACGTAGCCGCGCAGGCGGATCAGGCGCTCGACCAATTCGTTGATCCGGTCCGAAAAGGCCCCTTCGAGAGAACGCACGGCGAGCCGAGCGGCGGCGGCGGTGCCGCTTTCGATCAGGTCCGCAACCGCCTCGGCCTGGGCCAGATCGAGCTTGCCGTTGAGGAAGGCGCGCTGGGAAAACTCTCCGGGACGCGCCAGCCGCGCCCCGCACTCGATGACCCGTTGCAGCAGCAGGTCCATGACCACCGAACCGCCATGTCCCTGGAGTTCCAGGACATCCTCTCCGGTGAAGGAGTGGGGGGAGGGGAAATAGAGTGCGATGCCCTCGTCGATGACCCGACCGGCCGCGTCACGGAAACGGGAGAGGCGGGCATGACGCGGCTCGGGAAGGGCACCGATCAGCGCCTCGGCGATGGCCGCCGCCCGCTCGCCGGAGACGCGCACGATGCCGACTCCACCAACGCCCGGCGGGGTCGCGATGGCGGCGATGGTCTCCTGCCCGTTCACCGGTGCCCTGGTATCAGTGACTGGCGTTCTCGATCTGGCGCGTGATGTACCACTGCTGAGCGATGGAGAGTACGTTGTTGATCACCCAGTAGAGGACCAATCCCGCCGGGAAGAAGGCGAAAAAGATGGTGAACACGAAAGGCAGGCTCATCATGATCTTGGCCTGCATCGGATCGGGCGGCGCGGGATTGAGTTTCTGTTGAATGAACATCGACACGCCCATGATCAGGGGCAGGATGAAATAGGGATCCTTGACCGACAAGTCTTCGATCCACAGCATGAACGGCGCCTGACGCAGCTCCACGCTTTCGAGCAGCACCCAGTAGAGGGCGATGAACACCGGGATCTGGACCAGGATCGGCAGACAGCCGCCGAGGGGGTTGATCTTCTCGGTCTTGTAGAGATCCATCATCGCCTGGTTGAGTCGCTGCTTATCGTCACCATAGCGATCCTTCAGGGCCTGGATGCGCGGGGTCACCTTGCGCATGTTGGCCATCGACCGGTAGCTGGTCTCGGAGAGCTTGAAGAAGGCGAGCTTGATCAGCACCGTGAGCAGGATAATGGACCAGCCCCAGTTGCCGATGAAGGACTGGATCCACTTCAGGAGCCAGAAGATCGGCTGGGCAATGACGGTGAGCCAGCCGTAGTCGACCACCAGGTCGAGACCGGTGGCGATCTCGGCCAGCTCGGCCTGCAGCTTGGGGGCGGCGACGAAGCCGGTGGAGAACTGGTGGCTTGCGCCATCCGCCAGACTCACCGCCGGGGTGACGGCGCCGAGTATATAACGGCCGTTGTTCAGCGAGGTGGTGAAGTAGTGGTCCTTCTGACCGCGCTTGGGAACCCATGCGCCCACGAAGTAGTGCTGGATCATACCCAGCCAGCCATCCTGGATATCGCGCGCCAGACGCTTCTCGTCCATGTCATCGAAGGAGATCTTCTGGAACTTCTCTTCCGGGGAGAAGATGGCACCGCCGGTGTAGGTATACATGAAGGCGGAGTTGCCGTCCTCGGCGGGTTTGCCGCGCATCAACTGGTGATATTCGCTGCCCATCCAGGGCTTGCCGGATTGGTTCTGCACAATGTGCTGCACATTCACCAGGTAACTGCCCCGCACGAACTCGAAACGCTTGGTCACAACGATGCCGCTGTCGCTGCGCCACTGCATGTCGACCTGGAGGGTGTCACTGCCGTCGCCCATGGCGTAGCTCTCGCGCTCCACGCTGTAGACGGCGCTCTGGTGAGTGGGGACGCTCTGCGCGTCTTTGCTGGTCAGCCCCGACTGGGCGATAAACAGGTCGCCTGCATCCGGGCGCAGCAGCTGAAACTTGTCTTCCGGATCATCCAGCGTGTTGGGGTAGTCGTTGAGATAGACCTTGCGGATTGTGCCACCGCGCGTGTCGATCTCCATCCGGTAGAGGTCGGTCACCACATGTACCGTCTTATCCGCCGGTTGCATCAGGCCAATCGCCGCGGAATCACCCCCTGGCACAGGGGGCGCCTCGGGCACGCCACCGCTCTGCGCAATCGGTGCGGGTACGCCGGGTGCGCCGGCCCCCTGCACGGCCTCAACCGTCGGAGCAGCGGCCTGCTGGATCTGGGGCGCCTTGAATGCCTGCCACTCCTGCCACAGCAGCAGTACCACGAAGGCGAGGGAGAAGAGCAAGATCAGGCGAAGGTTATCCATGGGGTGCCTCAAATTCGGATACGCGGGTGTTCATCGGTCAGGGTGTGGGGCACCGCTTGCTGTCAAGTCCACGGAGCCATGTGGCGGGAGATCGGCAGCACGCGCACCGTTCAGGTCTCATTGCAGCGCCTCGCCAAGCGCTTCCAGTGTTGCTCCAGGGAGCCGTTCAGGCGTCGCCGGTCCCCAAGCGGAAGTTCGCGTCTGGCCATTACGACACAATCTATCCCGTGCAGATGCCGCTGGTGATGTCGGAAGCTCTCCCGGACCACCCGTTTCAGCCGATTGCGGTCAACGGCGCGCTTAACACTCTTCTTCGCAATCGCTAGGCCTAACCTGGCGCGGCCCTGGTCCGAACGCCTGCAGAGGATGGTGAAACAGTCATCCGCCGAGCGCACCGCCTGCTTGAAGACACGGCTGAACTCAGCCGGCTTGAGCAGTCGCGCGCCGCGGGGGAAGCGGGCCTCGTGCGGGTGCAATGGCCGGTGAATCAGGGCGTCAGACGAACCCGGCCCTTGGCGCGACGGGCATTGATGACCTTGCGGCCGTTACGGGTGGCCATGCGGGCACGGAAACCGTGCGCGCGGGCGCGCTTCAGATTGCTTGGCTGAAAGGTTCTTTTCATGACGATCCACCGATACGTATTCGATTAAGCCCATCCTTCACGGATAAGCCACTGAAAAAAGACGCGTAGAGTACTTGCTCGAACGGCTTTCTGTCAATACTCATCATCCCAAGCCGCGTAATTTCCTCCGCCGTAGGGTACACCTTATTAATCAAGAGTGTCGCTACCTCGTGAAAGATTTTGGGACATCCCAGTCCCCAAAATCGACTCGCCAACGCGACAGCCGTTACTGCCCCGACCGTCCTGCGCTCATCACGACTCCGTCCCGCACATTGCAGCAAAGCTGCTCGTGCGCAACTCCGTCATGATGACCACAATGACTCTACGGCGTGTCGGATGCGCTATTTGTATGCCCTACGTCACTCCCTATCGGTCGTAACTGCGGCCATACAACCGCGCCTACGCCTATCGGGGACTAACCGCCTTCGCTTCGCTCTCCATGGCGGTTAGCGAGGGCTGTGGATAAAAGCCGCAAATCGGAGTGCAATGCCTGTGGATAACTCCCCCGGGGCGGGTTACACTTGCCCCTCGCCGACACAAATCCAACCCGGTCGCGAAACCCGGCCGCCCATTGATCTTCCCCCGACACGCTCCTCTGAAGGGGAGCATCACGGCACCGCGGAAGATCCCGGCCATCGTGCCTGCGGGGGTTCGCCGTTACACCAGAGAGCAGTCTTGTGGATATTTGGAGCCAGTGTGTAAAACACCTTGAGGGGCAACTCTCTCCACAACAGTTTAACAACTGGATTCGACCACTTCAGATTATTCATGATAGTGAGTGCTTACGACTACTTGCTCCCAATCAATTCGTTCTGAACTGGGTGAAGAAGAATTATCTCGCGGATATTCGCCAGTTCGTCATTCAGAATGGTGGTGAAAGCGCCCCCGAGGTAGTGTTGAGTATCGGCAGCAAGGCACGCCCGCACAGCGAGTCCGGAGAGAAGCGCCACGCCAACGTAACATCACTTCGTCCGCCACGTTCAGCCGTGGTGACATCCAGGCGCGAACCCGAGCCTTTAGCAAACAATCTCAACAGTGAATTCACCTTTGACAGCTTCGTCCAGGGCAAATCCAATCAACTCGCCCGGGCCGCCTCGATGCAGATCGGCGACAACCCCGGAACGGTCTACAACCCGTTGTTCATATACGGCGGTGTCGGATTGGGCAAGACCCACCTGATGCATGCGGTCGGCAACAAAATCCTGGAAAATAGCCCTGATGCCCGGGTGGTCTATCTGCACAGCGAAGGTTTCGTAGCAGAGATGGTCAAGGCGCTGCAACACGGTACCATAGAGGCCTTCAAGCGACGCTACCGCTCAGTAAACGCGCTGCTGATCGACGATGTCCAATTCTTTGCCGGCAAGGAGCGCTCCCAGGAGGAGTTTTTCCACACTTTCAACGCCCTGTTCGAATCCAGGCAGCAGATTATTCTCTCCAGCGACCGCTTCCCCAAAGAGGTACATGGCCTGGAGGAACGACTAAAATCGCGCTTCGGCTGGGGTTTGACGGTCGCCATTGAGCCCCCCGATTTAGAGACCAGGGTAGCAATCCTGAAGTCCAAGGCGATGCAGTTGTTCCATGTCGATCTGCCCAATGAGGTCGCCTTCTTCATCGGCAAGCGTTTTCGGTCCAACATCCGGGATCTCGAAGGGGCCCTACGCCGTATCATCGCCAATGCCGAATTCACCGGACGCACCATCACTCAGGAATTCGCTCAGGATTCACTGCGCGACATGCTGGCCGCTCAGGACAAACAGGTCACCATAGAAAATATACAGAAGACCGTGGCGGAGTATTTCAAGATTCGCCACTCGGATCTGCTCTCCAGCAAACGCAGCCGGACCATCGCCCGACCCCGGCAGATCGCAATGACTCTGGCCAAGGAGTTGACAGGCCATAGCCTGCCGGAGATCGGGGAGGCCTTTGGCGGACGTGATCACACCACTGTACTCTACGCCACGCGCAAGATCGCTGAATTGAAAGAGAGCGACAACCGTGTGGCGGAAGATTACGCAAACCTGTTGAGAACCCTCTCCAGTTGATGTGGATAAATTGTTTATAAAACATCTAGCTCCGCAGCGCAGAAAGTTATCCACAAACCCTCCACACCAATACAAGAACCTATACAGCCGTTCTGCACATCTGAAATCACTCGCAACTTGCTGAAAAAATAAAAGATAGCAGACATACTCACAGTAATAAGCGATCTTTATAATAACAACAGATTTATAAATTTCTTTTATATTATTAACCGCATTGCCTCTCTGCCTGAATCACGGGGCTTTAAATAATGCGTTTTACATCCAAGCCAGCTGAACCACATCCCTTCCATGATATGATCTCGTTCACGCATGAAGTTCAATGAGATAACAAATCAACCAATCCAGACCCCCAATGCTCGGATTCGCAAGAAACCTGGGCAAACCAACCCTTCAAGCCTTTTGACATCCGACCTGAAACGTTGCTTAATGACACATTGATCCGTGGGATGAACGCCAATGAAGAACATAAGATATTGGTTTCCAAGTGGATTCAAAAAATCCTCGCATCACCCCTGGGTTAAGCGTACATTTTTTGAATCGCTGAACAATCAAGAGCTTGCGATATAAGATATCTACAACCCATTAATCCAGGTAGCAGCTTAGAGGGCATGCCCAGATAGCCTGAAGCAAAATGCGCGGATTCAGACAATACCCATTAAATTTGAAAATAAAAATCCAAAGAGTACTTCACGCATGAAGATATCTACCGACCGGGATACCTTACTCAAACCTCTACAACTGGTTGGAGGCGTGGTAGAAAAGCGTCAGACATTACCGATTCTGGCAAACGTTCTCATCAACACCGGGAAAGATGGGATGACTCTCACAGCGACCGATATGGAAGTGGAGATGAGTACCCATGCCAAAGTAGAGTGTGATACCGAGCATGATCTCACCCTGCCGGCAAGAAAGCTCCTCGATATCTGCCGCTCTCTGCCTGAACATGCCACCATTCAGATCAACGTAGAGGGAGACAGAGCTGTCTTACGCTCCGGTAAAAGTCGATTTACCATAGGAATGCTACCCGCACAGGACTATCCCGCCATCGATCCAGCTCTAAGCAGTGAACGATTCACTCTCACCCAGAAGAAACTTAAACACTTGATCGATAAATGCCACTTCGCAATGGCGCAGCAGGATGTACGCTACTATCTTAACGGCATGCTGCTTGAGGTCGGCGATGGACAGGTGCGAACCGTCGCAACCGACGGTCATCGGCTGGCCCTCAGTGAGACAGAAGTCGATGATCCGAATGGCATTGATCTACAGGTGATTTTGCCCAGAAAGGCTGTGATCGAGTTATCTCGACTACTGGAAGAGAGTGACAACCCGGTTGAGATAGAGATCAGCAGTAACCACATACGTTTTAGAATGCAGGAAACGGTCTTTACATCCAAGCTTATAGATGGAAAATACCCAGATTATCAAAGAGTTATACCAACAGGTTCAGATAAACAAGTATTTTCCGACAGGGAGATGTTACGACAGGCACTGCAGCGTACATCCATTCTCTCGAATGAGAAATATCGCGGCATCCGTTTCCATTTCACTTCCGGGCTACTCCAATTGTTGGCTCACAATCCCGAGCAGGAGGAGGCAGAGGACCAGATTGAGATCGACTATGATGGAGAGGAGCTGATTATTGGCTTTAACGTCGGATATCTGATCGAGGTACTCAACGTAATCGACTCTGAACAGGTCTGCATGCACTTAAGCGACGCCAATAACAGCTGCCTGATCACCAATAAGGATGATGACAGCAATCGATATGTGATCATGCCCATGCGTCTCTAAACACATAGCAAACCCAATGATTCATCGATAAAGAAGGGATATTTTTACAATAGAGAGCACGACCAGCACTATATTCACCGTACGTATCACGGACTTTCCTACTACCTGAGTAATCACCGGTCTCTAAATTTGGCGGGGCCCACCACATGGCGCTTATTGAACTCCGCATCCAATCGCTCAGAAATATCCGCTCACTCTCCCTTCAGGCACCCCTTGGCATTAACCTTATCCATGGCAGCAATGGATCAGGAAAGACAACGATCCTCGAAGCCATATTTCTCCTCGCCAGGGCGAAATCCTTTCGCAGCAATCGTATCGGACCCCTTGTAACACAGGGTGAAAAGCAACTCACCATATACGGAAAAATTGAAGAGAATCAGCTATCCCATAGAATTGGGATCCAAAAACAAGGCAGGGAGACAACGATTCGCATAGATGGGCAACGTCTTACCAGAAGTTCGGAACTGGCAAAAATCCTGCCTGTTCAAATCTTCACGCCGCACTCGCATCAAATTATAGAACGAGGACCTGAGTACAGGAGGCGTTTTGTGGAGTGGGGAGTGTTCCACGTGGAACCTAACTATCTCGAACAATATCGACGCATGCATCGCGCCCTGTTGCAAAGAAACAGTGCCCTGCGTAGTTCCACTCACTTGGATCCATGGGATCTTGAGTTTGCGGAAGCGGGTGAAGCGGTCAATCGCTACCGTGAACAGTACATCAACGCATTGAAGGAGTTTGTAACGCAAGAGGTTCAAGAAATTTTTTCTGGTCACACCTTATCTTTGGATTGGAAGAGAGGATGGAGTGAGCAACAAACGCTGCTGGAATCACTTCAAGCGCATAGAAACTCGGACAGAGATAAGGGCTTCACTCAACTAGGGCCACATCGTGCTGACCTGCATCTACTAATCAACGGTCGAAAAGCTTCAGAAGTGGCTTCTCGGGGGCAGCAAAAGATGGTCGTCTTCGCCATCAAGATGGCACAGATGCAATTTTTTACCGCTAACAGCCAGATTGTACCTATCCTGTTGGTCGATGACATAACCGCTGAACTCGATCGTGATAACCTTTATAAGATGTTCGATCGGATAGATCACTCCCAATCACAGTGCTTCATCACAGCTACTGACCCATACCACTTTGATGTCAAGTCCATGGCAGGGGTGTTCCACGTGGAACATGGCTCGCTCCACGTTGTGTAAAAGGGTGGTTTTTGATCCTAGGGAGCCCGAGTGGGTGTATAATGCGCGGATAGCAATAGGAGCACTCCATGAGTTACGACTCTTCGAATATTAAGGTTTTGAAAGGGCTGGATGCCGTGCGTAAACGCCCGGGCATGTATATCGGGGATACCGATGATGGAACGGGTCTTCACCATATGGTGTTCGAGGTGGTGGATAACTCAATTGACGAGGCCCTTGCCGGCTACTGTTCAGAGATTGTGGTAACGGTGCATGAAGACGAATCGGTGAGCGTCACTGATGACGGGCGGGGGATTCCGGTCGATATTCACCCCGAGGAGAACCGCTCCGCCGCCGAGGTGATCCTGACGGTACTGCATGCAGGGGGTAAATTCGACGATAACTCCTACAAGGTTTCCGGTGGTCTTCATGGAGTAGGGGTCTCGGTGGTCAATGCCTTGTCTGAGAGTCTGCGGCTGGAGATCATGCGCAACGGACACCTGTACGCGCAGGATTATGTGAATGGGGAGCCTGTTGAACCCTTGAAAGAGGTGGGCGATACGGAGCGTACCGGGACCAAGATCACCTTCAGGGCCAGTTCGGCGACCTTTTCCAATATTGAATACCACTACGATATTCTCGCCAAGCGTCTGCGTGAACTCTCCTTTCTAAACTCGGGTGTGCGGATCGTGCTGCGTGACGAGCGTGTCAATCGGGAGGATGTATTCCAGTACGAGGGTGGAATCATGGCCTTCGTGAAGCATCTCAACCGTAAGAAGACCCCCCTGCATGAGAGCGTCTTTGGCTTCTCCATGGAGCGAAACGGCGTGACCGTGGAATTGGCCATGCAGTGGAACGAGTCCTATCAAGAGAACATCTTTTGCTTCACCAACAATATTCCGCAGCGTGATGGGGGAACACACCTCGCCGGATTTCGTGCCGGGCTTACCCGTACCCTGAATCAATACATTGAGCAGGCCGGTATGTCCAAGAAACAGAAGGTCAATACCTCTGGTGACGATGCCAGGGAGGGGCTGACGGCGGTGCTCTCGGTGAAGGTACCTGACCCGAAATTCTCCTCTCAGACCAAGGATAAGTTGGTCTCCTCCGAAGTGAAGGGCATTGTGGAGGCGGTGTTGGCCGAAAAACTGTCGGAGTTTCTGATGGAAAATCCGGCGGAGGCAAAGAATATCGCGGGCAAGATGATCGAGGCGGCGCGGGCGCGCGAGGCGGCACGCAAGGCACGCGAGATGACTCGCCGCAAGGGGGTTTTGGATATCGCTGGTCTTCCGGGGAAGCTCGCCGATTGCCAGGAGAAAGATCCCGCGCTCTCCGAACTCTACCTGGTGGAGGGAGACTCGGCGGGTGGTTCCGCCAAGCAGGGCAGGGACCGCAGGACCCAGGCCATCCTGCCGCTCAAGGGTAAGATCCTCAATGTCGAGAAGGCTCGATTCGACAAAATGCTCTCTTCGGCGGAAGTGGGTACCCTGATCACCGCTCTCGGTTGCGGCATCGGTCGTGAAGAGTTCAATCCTGACAAACTGCGCTATCACCGGGTCATTATCATGACCGATGCCGATGTAGACGGCGCCCATATCCGCACCCTGCTGCTGACCTTTTTCTTTCGTCAGATGCCGGAGTTGATCGAGAGGGGACACATCTATATCGCCCAGCCACCCCTCTATAAAGTAAAGAAGGGAAAGCAGGAGCAATATCTCAAGGATGATGCCGACCTTGTGGAGTATCTCTTGCAGACTGCCATCGACAATGCCGAGCTGTATGTTAACGCCCAGGCCCCGGCCCTGGGCGGTACGGCCCTGGAGACCTTGGCAAGGCAGTATAACAGCACCGTGGCAATTGTCCGCAGACTGGCGCGCCGTTATGACCCGATGGTGATGGAGAAACTGATCTACATGCAGCCACTGAGCAAGTCGACAATGGAGGATTCCGATGGCTTCAACGCCTGGCTGGATGAATTCAAGGGACGCCTGAATGTAGAGAATAACATTGCCCATCGCTATGAACTGGAGTGGCGGGAGTCCATCGGGGAGCAACCACCGGGCCTGCATGTCTCACGCATGGTGCATGGCATTGGCACCGAGAGTCTGATCCCTGAGGTCTTCTTCAGCAGTTCGGAGTACAGGAAGCTGACGGAGTTGGGGATGCAGCTCGACGGCCTGCTTGGAGAGGGTGCCTACATCAAGCGCGGTGAGCGTTCGAGGGAGGTGAATAGTTTTTCCGAGGCCTTGGATTGGTTGATGGATGAGGCAAAGCGGGGCCAGCATATCCAGCGCTACAAGGGTCTGGGTGAGATGAATCCGGACCAGCTGTGGGAGACCACCATGAACATGGAGTCCCGCCGCTTGCTGCAGGTGAGTATCGAGGATGCCGTTGGCGCCGACGAGATCTTCACGACATTGATGGGGGATCAGGTAGAACCCCGGCGTGAGTTTATCGAGGAGAATGCCCTGGTGGCCGAGAATATCGATGTCTGATTGTCCGACGGACAATAAATGAAAAAGCGGCTTCGGCCGCTTTTTTTGTATGGGGAAATGATGCAGGCGCTGCTAGCGCAGTGGGCATTCGGCCGCATACCCTGGGTAAGGTACGGCGGCACAGGCTGGTATGTCTGCTTTACCTGCTACAGGAGATCAGTTCCGGTTGCCCCGGCGTAAACCGTACGGGGTCGAAAATCGGCAGGGGGGCAACTGGAGCAGCGGTGGGTGCCCAATATCCGTTAGAGTTGCACAATAATCAGCCTCTAAGGAAGCTAAAATCGATCGAAATGTAAGTGAGCGCACACTATTTTGTATCTTTATGTTTTTATTGGAATTATTCAAAATACCCGAAAGTACGCACGAATTTTATTCGCCTTCTGTGCGGCCCTCTGCGCGACGTTTCGCAGTCAAGCAATGCTCTGGGGTGGGTTAGTGAACTGTGCGCCGTAGCGGGCGTTGTAGGGCCTTTGGCGTGCTGCGAACATTTTCCACCAGTGCATCAAGTGCGGCACAAGGAGCGAGCGCGTGTAATGGCCCAGATCTACGATGAAGGGTGACTGAGCCCACACAAAACCATGGGTACAGAGAGTCAGCTGATCTGTTGATGAAGCAGAGGGGCGAGTAGGCGTGAGAGATACGGTTATTATGGTAAGGTCAGACATCATAGCGATATCGGAGAGGGGCAGATGAAAAATAACAAATGGATAATCGGCGCAGCAGGACTACTGGTGGCCCTGTTGGCTGGAGTGGTGATTTTTCTGAAGTCGATCGATTTCAATGAATACAAGCCGTTGATCAGCGAACAGGTACGCGAGGCGACCGGCCGGGATCTGGTGATCGGCGGTGATATCTCTCTGGAGCTGGGTCTGCACACCCGCCTGGCCGTGGAAAAGGTCACACTCTCCAATGCAAAGTGGGGCAGTGAACCACTAATGGTAAGGCTGCAACGCGTTGAGGCTGAAGTGGCCCTGCTGCCTTTGCTGGGAGGTGATGTGCAGATCGGGCGATTGGTACTGATGCGTCCGGAGATCCTGCTGGAGCGTGGAGCCGATGGCATGGGCAACTGGGAGTTCGGGGGTGCCGGGGCGGAGGCCGATGCCGATACCGGAGATTCGGAATCGGATGGTGCGTTGCCGGCGATCCACAGGGTGCTGATCGAAGAGGCGCGTTTGACCTATCGCGAGGGCGCAGATAGCGAGGCCCGCCAGCTGGAGATCAAGCGTTTCGAGGCGAGCGCCGAATCGCTCTCCGATCCGTTGGCGCTACGCATCGAGGGTGAGCTCGATGGTCAGCCCGTGGGGCTGGATGGGGAAGTGACGAGTATCGATACCTTACTCGGTGGGGAGCCTACGCGGCTTGACGTTCGGGCCAGCCAGGGCGCCCGGGAGCTGGCCCTTGAGGGAGAGCTGCGGATCGCCGAAGATGCCTATTCTCTGATGGATGCGGTCGTTTCGCTCGATGGCAACAGCCTCAAGGGAGGGATCGAATATCGGGCACACGGAGAGCGGGGGCGGATCGAGGGCTCTTTCGCCTTCGATACCCTGGATCTGCGTGGGGCGGATGGTGGTGCAGAGTCGCCCGTGGCGGAGTCCACCTCACAGGCCGGTGACAAGGTGTTTTCCGGCGAGCCGCTCGATCTGCAGGCCTTGCGCTCTATCGATGGAGAGGTCACCCTCAAGGGGAACCAGCTGCTGGCGAGTAACCTCGCGGTCAACGAGATTGATCTGGCGCTGTTGATGGAGGGTGGTCTGCTGCGGTTCACACCGCGCTCCTTGGTGGTCGGCGGTGGCAGGATCAGCGGTACGGGTGAGCTGGATGCCAGGGGGGAGCGCGCCACCCTGAATATCAAACTGGATGGTGAGGGGCTGGGTCTTGGAAAGATGCTGGCCGAGACCGGAGTTACCGATCTGATCACCGATGCTGTGACCCGGATGCAGATCCGACTCAAGGGCAGCGGGGGGTCAGTGGCCGCGCTTCTGGGCTCACTCTCCGGGCGAGTGCTGGTGGATGTCGGTCGGGGAAAGGTCAACAATGAGCACCTCAATCTGAGCGGTGCCGATCTGATCTCCGAGCTGCTGGTAGCCCTCAATCCGTTCGCCAAGAAGGAGCCCTTCACCGAGCTGGAGTGCGCAGTGATTCATTTGCCGTTCAAGGGCGGGGTGAGCGATTACGATAAAGGCATCGCAGTGCAGACCGACAAGATGATCATCGTCAGCTCGGGGAAGATTGATCTGGGTGAAGAGCGCCTGGATATCGGGTTGGCCCCCAAACCACGCAAGGACTCCGCGGATCTGGGTATCGGTGCCGGGGATCTGGTGAGCGTGGCCAAACTACAGGGCAGTTTCGCAAAGCCTGAGCTGGGGCTGGATGCCGCGAATACAGCCAAGGCCGGTCTCAAGGTCTATAGCGCGATCGCCACCGGGGGGACCTCACTGTTGATTGGCGGCCTGCTGGACAAGGCGATGGCCGACTCCGACCCCTGCCAGACGGCGCGGGGTGGCGCAGCGTCCGGCTCTTCCGGCGCTGGCGCGACGGGCAAGACGGCGCCTAAGAAGAGTTCGGGCCTGAAGGGCCTGTTCGGACTGGACTGATCTTGCAGCGGAGAAGGGGCGGCTACGCGGTGCGTTGTGGTAGCCGCGCCATGGTGGCTTCGATCCACCCCTCCACTTCGCGGTTGATCCGGGCGGCGCTCTTGCCGGCGGTTTCGATGCGCGGTCCGATCACTACCTGAATGGTTCCCGGGTATTTTTTCAGACCACGGCGGCGCCAGAAGCTGCCCGCGTTGTGGGCAATGGGAATCACCGGGTAGCCCGACTGGGCGGCCAGCAGGGCGCCGCCCACCCCATATTTTTTGCGTTCGCCGGAGGCGACCCGGGTGCCTTCGGGGAAGATGATCACATTGCGGCCCTGCTCTAGACGCCGGATACCGGTCTCGATGATCTGTTTTGCCGCCCTGCGCCCCGCCGAGCGGTCGATGGCGATTGGCTGCACCGCCGCCAGGGCCCAGCCGAAGACCGGTACCCACATCAATTCGCGTTTCAGCACCCAGGCCTGCTCAGGGGGCAGGAGTCCGCGCAGGGAGATGGTCTCCCAGGCCGACTGGTGCTTGGAGAGAATGATCACGCTCTCCTCCGGGGGCAGGTTACCGGCACCTTCGAGGGTATAGCGCAGACCACAGATCAGGCCCAGCATGAAGGTATTGCTGCGGCCCCAGGCGTTGGCGATCAGGCAGCGCCAGCGATACGGGAGGAGCCAGCCGACGGTGGCGAGCAGAACCCCGAAGAAGAGCGTGCTGAGCATCAGGAACAGGAAAAAAACGATCGATCTGAACAGTACCATGGCCGTATCCGGCCCGGCCGGGGCCGGGCTTGGGTTGATAATCAATTACCGGGGGTGCCGGCAATCCGTGATGTGGATGTGCCAGCGGTGGCTGGCGGTTGCGCGTGGGTTATACCGCGATGGCACATCCACCCGCCAGTGCCGATACCCCGGAATCGGGCGGGGGCTGTCGGCACGCCGCTCCTACTCCATATCGCGGAATTCGGAGACACGGATGCGTCCGTCGATCATCCGCGACTGGCGCTGCATCAACTTGTCCATCTTGCTCCAGAAGGCGTGATTAAGATCGAACTCCCGGGCGATAGCGGTGCCCATGACCAGGATCAGCAGGTCCGCAACCTCCTCGGCGAGTGCCTCCGGGCGCTTTCCCTTGGTGACGCAGGCGGCGATCTCGCCCAGCTCCTCGGCCATCAGGGCGATACGGTAGTTCATCTCCTCGCCGCCGTTTTCGCGAAAACCGTGTTTGTGATGGAACGCCTGCACGCACTCCATCATCGCCTGCCAGGAGTCCCGGCCTGACTGCCCGCTCATCCGTTTTGCAGCCGCGCGATGTCGGCCACGCCCAGGAACAGCCTGCTCAGGGAGTTGAGCAGGGCGAGGCGGTTGTCACGTACCGCCGGATCCTCCGCCATCACCATCACCTGATCGAAGAAGTGATCGACCGGCTCCTTGAGCTCGGCCAGGGTACGCAGGGCCGTTTCGTAGTCGTAGCCGCTCAGCAGGGGCTCGACCTCGGCGCCCTTGGCGGCGATGCGCTCGTGGAGCGCGCGCTCCTGATCGTTTTCGAACAGGGTGGGATCGGCCGTGGCGAGGATCTCGGTGCCGGCCTTGCGCAGGATGTTGCGAATGCGTTTGTTGGCGGCTGCCAGGGAGTCGGCCTCGGGCAGTTTGCCGAAGGCGATCACGGCACTGATGCGGCGTTCGAAGTCGGCGCTGCTCTCGGGCTTGATGGCGGCCACCGCCTCGAACACATTCACGGGAACGCCCCGGTCATGGTAGATCCCTTTGAGGCGGTCGATCATGAAATCGTAGACCTCTCCGGTCACACCGCTGTTGTCTATCTTCGTGGCCAAACCCTGGCGGGCCGACTCCAGTAGCTGGAGCAGGTTCAGGGGCAGTTGGTGCTCGCGCATGATGCGCAGTGCGCCAAGGGCGGAGCGGCGCAGGGCAAAGGGGTCCTTGTCGCCGGTCGGTTTCATGCCGATGCCGAAGATACCGACCAGGGTGTCGATACGCTCGGCCAGGGAAAGGGCGATCCCGATGCGGGTTTCGGGCAGGCGGTCACCGGAAAAGCGCGGCAGGTAGAACTCCTCCAGGGCCAGGGCCAGTTCATCGTTCTCCCCGTCGCGCCGGGCCTGGTAGCGTCCCATGATGCCCTGCATGTCACCGAATTCGCCCACCATCTCGGTCATCAGATCGCAGCGGCTGAGGTGGCCGGCCCGGCGCGCCAACTGCTCATCACCTCCGATGGCGGCCGCGATCCCGGCGGCCAGTTCGGCCACCCGTTCGGACTTCTCCTGCATGCTGCCGAGCTTCTGCTGAAACACCACCCCGGAGAGGGAGGGGATGTGATCTTCCAGGCGGCGCTTACCGTCCTGCTGCCAGAAGAACATGGCGTCTGCCAGGCGCGGGCGTACCACCCGCTCGTTGCCCTCCTTAATCAGCTCGGGTTTGGGACTGTCGATGTTGGCGATGGTGATGAAGTGGTTCATCAGACCGCCCTCGGCGTTGACCATATGGAAGTATTTCTGGTTCTTCTTCATGGTCAGGATCAGCGCCTCGTGGGGCACCGCGAGATACTTCTCCTCGAAGGCGCCGGCGATCGGCACCGGCCATTCGTTGAGGGCGGTGACCTCATCGAGCAGGGCCTCGTCGATCACCGCATGGCCGCCAAGGGTCTCGGCGGTGGTCTCGACCTGGGCGCGGATCTTCTCCCGGCGCGCATCGAATCCGGCCAGCACATAACCGGTCTCCTCCAGGGTCCCGGCATAGTCCGCTGGGTTGGCGATCTCGATCACCCCGGGGTGGTGGAAACGGTGGCCCAGGGTGGTGCGCCCGGCGCGGGCATCGAGCAGGGTGCAGTCGACCACCTGGTCGCCGTGGAGGAACAGCAGCCAGTGCACCGGCCGCACGAACTGCGCCTCGGAGGCGCCCCAGCGCATGCGCTTGGGTATCGGCAGCCGGTTGAGGGCGGTCTCGGCGATCGACGGCAGCAGCTCGGCGGCGGGTTTGCCGGTCTCCTGGACCTTGTATACCAGCCACTCCCCCTTGTCGGTGCGCATGCGCTCCAGGCGATCGACGCTGGTGCCGCAGGAGCGGGCGAAACCCTCGGCCGCCTTGCTCGGATTACCGGCGTCGTCGAAGGCGGCCTGTACCGCGGGACCGCGGCGCTCGATCTCGCGGTCGGGCTGTGCGGCGGCGCAGTCGCGCACCAGCAGGGCCAGGCGGCGCGGGGCGGCATAGGCGGTCACTTCGCCGTGGGTGAGGTTTTCACGTGCCAGCCCGGCGGTGAACTCTTCGGTCAGGGCGTTGGAGAGGCGCTTGAGCGCAACCGGGGGCAGCTCCTCGGTGCCGAGTTCGAACAGCAGATCGGCGCAATCAGCCATTGGCCACCTCCTTCTCCTGATGCAGCATGGGAAAGCCCAGCTTCTCACGGGCGTCGTGGTAGGCCTGGGCGACGGCCCGGGCCAGGGCGCGCACGCGCAGGATATAGCGCTGGCGCTCGGTAACGGAGATGGCGTGGCGCGCGTCGAGCAGGTTAAAGGCGTGTGAGGCCTGGAGCACCTGTTCGTAGGCGGGCAGCGGCAGGCCAAGCCCGATCAGCTTGTTGCTCTCCTTCTCGCACTGGTCGAATAGGCTGAACATGAAATCGACGTCGGCGTGCTCGAAGTTGTAGGCCGACTGCTCCACCTCGTTCTGGTGAAAGACGTCGCCATAGGTGACAGGCCCCTGGGGGCCATGGGTCCAGACCAGGTCATAGACGCTCTTGACTCCCTGCAGATACATGGCGATGCGCTCAATGCCGTAGGTGATCTCGCCGGTCACCGGCCGGCAGTCGAGACCGCCCACCTGCTGGAAGTAGGTGAACTGGGTCACCTCCATGCCGTTGAGCCACACCTCCCAGCCGAGTCCCCAGGCGCCGAGGGTGGGGGACTCCCAGTTATCCTCGACAAAGCGGATGTCATGCACCCTGGGATCGATCCCCAACAGCTCCAGCGACTGCAGGTAGAGCTCCTGAATGTTTAGCGGCGAGGGCTTCATCACCACCTGGAACTGGTAGTAGTGCTGCAGGCGGTTGGGGTTCTCGCCATAGCGGCCATCGGTGGGGCGGCGCGAGGGCTGCACATAGGCCGCGTTCCAAGGCTCGGGGCCGATGGAGCGAAGAAAGGTGGCGGTGTGGAAGGTGCCGGCGCCCATCTCCATGTCGTAGGGCTGGAGGATGACGCAGCCCTGCTCGGCCCAGAACTGCTGGAGGGCGAAGATCAGCCCCTGGAAGGTGGAGACATCCGGGGCGCTGTTGCTGATTGAGATACTCACGGTTGAACCTGTGCTGTTGTCTTCAGAGGGAAAGAAATCGCACCAGTATAGCGTTTTGCAGGACGGTTTTCAGCACCAAATGAGCGCCATATTGTCAGGCTCAGGGATGCTTGAGGCTGTTTTGAATCAAAGACTTCGGGACGGTTCCCGGTGGTGGCAGCGGGAGGGAGGGGCGGCATACGAACGCCCCCCGGATCGCAGACCCCGGGGTTGAGGCGGAAGGGACTCCGGGGTCCGCACCCACCCCATGGGTGCGGAGGCGGAAAATCAGCGCAATACCCGGTAGCCGATATAGATCGGCAGTACCATCAGGCAAAACAGTCCGCCGGCCCCGGCGGCTACCATGTAGATCTCGAACGGCAGGTTGGACATAACGCGAACTCCTCGTTTGGTAGGATCATTATCGGTGGCCGAGGTGCGATCTTCCGCGAATGTCCAGGCTCGTCCGAGCCCCGTCACACGTGTCATATCGCCCGCAAACACCCCTTTTCAATAACGCTGCGGAGGAGAATCCCCTATTTTCAGCGCCATTTCAAGCACTCGGACGATGGATTGGCACTGATCCGGTACTGCCCGCGGGAGTTCGTGCGCTGGGGCGGGGAAAAATGCCGGGTACCCGCTGCCCCGGCACGGGCCACGACTGTGGGCTGTCAGCCGCTGACCGGCGCAGCGTCGCAGGCCAGGGTGGTGAAGCGGAATGTGCGCCCGTCGAACAGCCCCTGGTCACTGAGCTTGAGCTCCGGGATCACCAGCAAGGCCATGAAGGAGAGGGTCATGAACGGCGCGGCCAGGGGGGAGCCCAAGGCGCGGGCCTTATCCGACAGCGCCGCGTAGTGGCGTCCCACCGTGGCGCCGTCGGCGTCGCTCATGATGCCCGCGATGGGCAGGGGCAGGATGTCGACGCTCCCCGCCTCGGCCACCGCCACGCCGCCCCGGGCCCGGATCACCGCGTTGATCGCGGCGCACAGGTCGTCCGGGTCGGCGCCCACGGCGATGATGTTATGGGAGTCGTGGGCAACGCTGGAGGCGATTGCGCCGCGGCGGATGCCGAATCCGTTGACCAGGGCGAGGGCCGGGGGGGCCGGGCGGTAGCGGTTGATCACCGCCAGCGGCAGGATATCGCGTCCGGTATCGGCCACCACCTGAGCGTCGTGTGTCAGGGGGCTGGTGATCCGCTCGCCGGTGAGCAGGGAGCCGTCGCGCGCCTGGATGACGCGCACCGCGCCGCCGGGGTGGGCGATCTGCAACTGCCGTGGGGAGAGGGGGCGCGCGGCGAATTGGTTGGGCCGGGGGCCGGTGAGCAGGGGCAGCAGGGATTTTCCGGCCTCCGCCACCAGCTCGCCGTCGATCCAGACGCGCAGGGGGGTGAATTGGCGCAGGTCGCTCACCAGCTGGGCATCCATCGGATCGCCCACCCGCAGCCGGCCGAGGGGCAGGCGGTAGTGGTCGATGGGGTTGAGGCAGGCGACCCGCAGCAGGTCGAACGGTGAATGACCGAGGGCCACGGCGCGCGCCGCGAGGCGGTTGATGTGGCCGCTCAGCAGGTCATCCGGGTGTTTGTCGTCGCTGCACAGCATGACCCGGCCGGTGGCCTCGGTGATCAGGGGATGCAGGGCGTCGAAGTCGCGGGCCGCCGAGCCTTCACGGATCAGGATCGACATGCCGGCGGCAAGCTTGTCGCGCGCCTCATCCAGGGTGGTGCATTCATGGTCGGTGGTGATGCCAGCGGCGGCGTAGGCGGCCGCCTGCTCCCCGCGCAGGCCGGGGGCGTGACCATCGATCGGGTAGCCCCGCTCGCTGGCCAGTGCCAGTTTGGCCATCACCCCGGGGTCCTTGGCCAGCACCCCGGGAAAGTTCATCATCTCCGACAGACAGCGGATCTCGGGGTGGTCGAACAGGGCCTCTATCTGCGGACCGTCGAGCCGCCCACCGGTGCTCTCGTAGGGGGTGGCGGGGACGCAGGAGGGGGCGCCGAAGAAGGCCTTGAACGGGGAACGGCGGGCGTTCTCCAGCATGTATTCCACCCCCCCGGCCCCGAGTACGTTGGCGATCTCGTGGGGATCGCCGACGCAGGCGATGGTGCCGTGGCAAAGCGCCAGACGGCCGAACTCGGCGGGTGGCAGCATGGCGCTCTCGATGTGCACATGGGCGTCTATGAAGCCGGGGATCAGATAACCGAGGTCCGCTGCTTCGGGTCCGCACTCGGTGATTGACTGGATGACCCCGGCGCGCCAGGTGATGCGCGCCTGAAAGACGCGCCGCTGGTCGAGTGCCGCGTAGTTGGCGTGGATCTGTCCTCCGCCCCGCGCTTTCGTCCGCTAACCGCCATGGAGAGCGAAGCGAAGGCGGTTAGTCCCCGATAGGCGTAGGCGCGGTTGTATGGCCGCAGTTACGACCGATAGGGAGTGACGTAGGGCATACAAATAGCGCATCCGACACGCCGTAGAGTCATTGTGGTCATCATGACGGAGTTGCGCACGAGCAGCTTTGCTGCAATGTGCGGGACGGAGTCGTGATGAGCGCAGGACGGTCGGGGCAGTAACGGCTGTCGCGTTGGCGAGTCGATTTTGGGGACTGGGATGTCCCAAAATCTTTCACGAGGTAGCGACACTCTTGATGCCGTTTCCTTATTGTCAGGCCCGTCATGGGCCAATACCTCCGGAGTATAACGCGTGCCCGCCCTGGGCGGGCGGGGCAATTTCTACCGCGCGCGGGCATGGCGTATAATGGCCCGCCTACTCTGATGCCGGGCAAGATGGAGCGTGATGACTGAACAACGAAAGGCGGTGGCCCTGATCTCCGGCGGACTCGATTCGCTGCTGGCGGCGCGGGTGATCCAGGATCAGGGGATCCATGTCGAGGGGATCAATTTCTTCACCGGCTTCTGCGTCGAGGGCCACACCCACGCCATCCGCAAGAAGGATCGCGCCAAGCCCAAGCGCAACAATGCCCTGTGGGTGGCCGAGCAGCTGGGCATCCGGCTGCACATCGTGGATATCGTCGAGGAGTACAAGGAGGTCGTCTTCAACCCGCCACACGGCTACGGGGCCAATCTCAATCCCTGCCTGGACTGCAAGATTTTCATGGTGCGCAAGGCCAGGGAGTGGATCGCCGAACACGGTTTCGACTTTATCATCACCGGGGAGGTGATCGGTCAGCGGCCCATGTCTCAGCGCAAGGATACGATGCCGGTGGTGGCGCGAGACTCCGGGGCGGACGATCTGCTGCTGCGCCCGCTGTGCGCCAGAAACCTCCCGCCGACCCGCCCCGAGCGTGAGGGGTGGATCGAGCGCGAACGCCTGTTCGACTTCAGCGGCCGCGGCCGCAAGCCGCAGATGGCGCTGGCTGCCCGCCTGGGATTGCACGACTACGCCCAGCCCGCCGGGGGCTGCTGCTTTCTCACCGATGCGCAATACTCGGCCAAGCTGGCCGACCTGTGGCGGGCGCGCGGAGAGAAGCGTTATGAGATGGACGATATCATGCTGCTGAAGGTGGGCCGCCACCTGCGCCCGCGCCCCCACTTCAAGGTGATCATCTCCCGCGAGGAGGGGGAGGGCAATTTCCTCAAGGGCTACAAACGCTCGTTCATCAGCCTCACGACCACCAGCTGTGCCGGGCCGCTGGCCCTGATCGACGGCGAGGTGAGCGAGGAGGACCTGATGCTGGTGGCGCGTCTGGTCGCCCGCTACAGCCAGGGCAAGCAGGAGGAGACGGTGGAGCTGGAGGTGAGTGATCGCGAGGGCAACCGCCGCGCGCTCCGGGTCCGTCCCATGGCCCCGTCCGAGGTGTTGGAGGCGTGGCACCTGTGAGCGGGCGGGTAATTGTCGATTGCCAGCGCCTGCTCTGCCCCATGCCGGTGATCCGGGTGCAGGATGTGGTCCGGACGCTGGCGCCGGGCAGTCTCGTCGAGGCGCGCTGCAGCGATCCCGGTGCCTTGCACGATATCCCGGCCTGGTGCAGGATCAACGGACACCGGGTGCTTGCCACCCGCACCACGGCGGATGACGAATACATCGTGGTGGTCGAGGTGGGCGAGGCGGAGTAGGCACTGCGGAGGCGGGGGCATGCAACAACAAGCGCTGAAACAGGGGACCGGTGCGGCCCGGGCCCGGGAGGTGCAGCGGGTGACCCTGGTGGGGGCCGTCGTCAATCTGCTACTCTCCGCGGCCAAGATCGCCCTGGGCTTCGTGGCCCAGTCCCAGGCGCTGATCGCCGACGGGTTTCACTCCCTCTCCGACCTGCTCTCGGACGCCCTGGTCTATGTCGCGGCGAAACACGGGCACCACGCCCCCGACCCCGACCACCCGTACGGCCATGGCCGTTTCGAGACCGCCGCCACCCTGGGGCTCGGAGTCCTGCTGCTGCTGGTGGCCCTGGGGATCATCTGGGACGCGGGGCAGCGCCTGTTCGAACCCCGGGAGCTGATGCGCCCCAGCGTGCTGGCCATCTATGTGGCCCTCGCCTCGGTGCTGGCCAAGGAGTGGCTGTACCACTTCACCATGCGGGTGGCCAAAGCGGTCGGTTCCGACATGCTGCGGGCCAACGCCTGGCACCACCGCTCGGATGCCGTCTCCTCCATCGTGGTGCTGGTGGGCGTGGCCGGGACCCTGGCCGGTCTCTCCTACCTGGACGCCATCGCCGCCATCGGCGTCGGCCTGATGATCATCCACGTGGCCTGGGAGATCAGCGAACCCGCCTTCCAGGAGCTGGTCGATGCCGGCCTGGAGCAGGAGCAGCTGGAGCGGATCCGCGACATCATCCACTCCATCGGCGGGGTCGAGGCGCTGCACATGCTGCGCACCCGGCGCATGGGCGGGGCGGCGTCGGTGGATGTGCATCTGCTGGTGGCCCCCTGGGTCAGTGTCTCCGAGGGGCACGTGATCGGTCAGACGGTGATCGAACGGCTGCGGGCGGGGGTCGACGAGGTCAACGACGTGACGGTGCACATCGATCCCGAGGATGACGACATCGCCCCTCCCACCAGCGGCCTGCCCCTGCGTGATGAGGCGACGGCGCGGCTGCGCGAGTGCTGGCACGGCCTGCTGGAGACCCCCGCCCCCCGGTGTCTGCTGCTGCACTACCTGGAGGGGTGCATCGATGTCGATCTCCACCTGCCCCTGGAGCGCTATACCGGGGCTGATGCCGCCGCCTCGCTCCGGGAGCGGTTGCAGGCGCGTCTTGATCCGCACCCGGAGTTTCGCCGACTGCGGCTGTTTTTCGGAGAATGCGCCGGGGAGTAGGCATCGCCCGCTTGCGGGGCGCGCGATCTGGGCGGGATCGAAAATGGCAACGGCCCCCTCTTATCCCACTTCCCCAGACGCCGTTGAGACGCCCCCGGGCAGCAGACAGAGTGGGTGCGTGCACCAAATGCGTGCATTTATGGTTGCCGGTGATCTCATTTGGTGCATATGATCCGGGGCGGTGGCGGGGGCCTTGCGCGCCCTGTTCGGAGTGCGCTCCCGGGGGGCTCCCTGCGGTGTCCGGGGATGATGGCTATCCCGCTGTAATGCAAAGGGTATTTTGGCCGCTCGCTTTCTCCCGATAAACGTAGGAGAATACGCGGCACCCCTGGCGGAAGCCGATGATCTTATGGCATGGTTTCTGCAATGTTCAGGTGACCGAATTTTCCCCGCTGCCGTCCCGAACGGCGGCGGGGTGGACGCGTTTCCCTATTTAACGGCCGCTACGGCCTGAATTTTTGAACTCAATCGCTGGAGAACATTATGGCCTCTGATGTCTTGAACATGATTAAAGACAACGAAGTGAAGTTTGTTGATTTCCGTTTCACCGATACGCGCGGCAAAGAGCAGCACGTCTCGGTCCCCTCTACCATGATCAGCGAAGACGACTTCACCGAAGGCAAGATGTTCGATGGCTCCTCCATCGCCGGCTGGAAGGGGATCAACGAGTCCGACATGATCCTCATGCCCGACCCCTCCTCCGCCGTGCTCGACCCGTTCACCGACGAGGTGACCCTGAACATCCGTTGCGATATCCTCGAGCCCTCCACCATGGAAGGCTACGAGCGCGATCCCCGCTCCGTGGCCAAGCGCGCCGAGGCCTATCTGCAGTCCACCGGCATCGCCGACCAGGCCTTCTTCGGCCCCGAGCCCGAGTTCTTCATCCTGGACGATGTCCGCTGGAGCGTCGACATGAGCGGCTCCATGGTGAAGATCGACTCCGAAGAGGCCGAGTGGAACTCCGAGCGGGTCTATGACGATGGCAACATCGGCCACCGCCCCGGCGTCAAGGGCGGCTACTTCCCGGTTCCCCCGGTCGACTCCCTGCATGACATCCGCTCCTCCATGTGCCTGGCCATGGAAGAGATGGGTGTGCCGGTCGAGGTGCACCACCACGAGGTGGCCACCGCCGGCCAGTGCGAGATCGGCACCAAGTTCAGCACCCTGGTGGAGCGCGCCGACTGGGTCCAGATTCAGAAGTATGTGACCTGGAACGTGGCCCACGCCTACGGCAAGACCGCCACCTTCATGCCCAAGCCGATCGTCGGTGACAACGGTTCCGGCATGCACGTGCACCAATCCCTGGCCAAAGATGGCGTCAACCTGTTCGCCGGCAACCAGTACGGCGGCCTCTCCGAGACCGCCCTATACTATATCGGCGGCATCATCAAGCACGCCCGTGCCCTGAACGCCTTCACCAACTCCTCCACCAACTCCTACAAGCGTCTGGTGCCCGGCTTCGAGGCCCCGGTGATGCTGGCCTATTCGGCCCGCAACCGCTCCGCCTCCATCCGCATCCCCTACGTGACCAACCCCAAGGGTCGCCGCGTAGAGGTGCGTTTCCCCGATCCGACCGCCAACCCCTACCTGGCCTTCGCCGCCATGCTGATGGCCGGCCTGGACGGCATCCAGAACAAGATCCACCCCGGCGAGGCGATGGACAAGGATCTCTACGATCTGCCCGCCGAAGAGGCCCTGGCCATCCCCACCGTCTGCCACAGCCTGGATCAGGCCCTGGAGGCGCTGGATGCGGATCGCGAGTTCCTCACCGCCGGTGGTGTCTTCACCGACGACCTGATCGACGGCTTCATCAAGCTGAAGATGGAAGAGGTGACCACCCTGCGCATGACCACGCACCCGGTCGAGTTCGATATGTACTACAGCCTCTGAGCGGTAGTCCGAACGCGTGACCAGACGCCCTCGCAAGGGGGCGTTTTTATTTGCCGCCCGGGATACCTTTCCCGGTTGTTTGCCGGGCACTCCCGCTAACCGCCATGGAGAGCGAAGCGAAGGCGGTTAGTCCCCGATAGGCGTAGGCGCGGTTGTATGGCCGCAGTTACGACCGATAGGGAGTGACGTAGGGCATACAAATAGCGCATCCGACACGCCGTAGAGTCATTGTGGTCATCATGACGGAGTTGCGCACGAGCAGCTTTGCTGCAATGTGCGGGACGGAGTCGTGATGAGCGCAGGACGGTCGGGGCAGTAACGGCTGTCGCGTTGGCGAGTCGATTTTGGGGACTGGGATGTCCCAAAATCTTTCACGAGGTAGCGACACTCTTGTGCACTATGCTCTGGCTATGCGCGCACTCGCCACCCTGCTGTTGCTGTTGACCGCCCTCGTCACACAGGCGGAGGTCTACCGCTGGGTGGACGCCCAGGGCAATGTCCACTACAGCGATGTTCCCGAGGAGGGGGCCGAGCAGATCCGCCTCCCCGAGCCCACGCTCTACAGCCCGGGCAGTACCCGGGGCGACCCGTCCCGGCCCACCCGGGCGGCACCCGCCGACCCGCTCTACCGCGGCCTGCGCATCACCACCCCAAAACACAACGCGACCCTGTACGCCAACGATGGCCGGGTGACGGTGCAGGTGGAGGTGCTGCCGACCCTGGTGCCGAGCCACACCCTGCGCCTCTACCTCGACGGCGGGGAGGTGGGCGCGGGCTTCGAGAGTACCAGGATCACCCTGAAGGATGTGGATCGCGGCACCCATCAGCTCCAGGCCCGGGTCTACGATGCCAACAAGCAGCTGCGCATCGGCTCCGAGCGCGTCACCTTTCACCTCAAGCGCAAGCAGGAGACGGAGCAGGATCACCTGCGCGTTCCCGAGGACAACAGCGAATCGTTCACCCCGGACTACCGCGATCAGAGTGCCCGCGATGACGGCTACCGCGATGGCGGGGCGGCGGCGGAGTACCCCGACGCCAGCGGTGGCGACAACCTCTATCCCGACCGCTCCAGCGGCAGCGGCCAGTATCCGGGCCTGGGCCGCAATTCCGGAGCCTTCCCCCCCGCCTACACCCCCAATTTCAAACAGAAATAACCGGGCCCGCTGCGTGAGCCCACCACGGCGCAAGGTCGCGGATCCCGGCAAAGGGGGCGGCCTGGCTCCCGAATATGCACTAAAATAGTGCGTGAGACTCCGTGAGTCCCCCGCCTGACCGCCGCAAAGCGGCGTTTTGCGGGGGTTGTCCCATGCGCTGCCCGATGGAGCGCTTTTTGCAACTCGGTGACCCATGACCACCAGCGACACCATACTGGACAGCGACGCCCGCCGGGTGCTGGAGAACCTCAACACCGCCGCCCTGCTGTTCGATGCCGACCTGAACCTGCGCTACATGAATCCGGCGGCGGAGATGCTGTTCGCGGTCAGTGCCAAACACATGATCGGCCTGCCCGCGGAGCGGTTGTTGCAGTGCCCGGCGGGCAGCGGCAACCACAACCTGAATCGGGCCCTGGCCTCGGGCCACCCGTTCACCGAGCGGGAGGTGAGCCTGCCCCGGGCCGATGCCACCCAGGTGACGGTGGACTGCACCCTGATCCCCCTTACCGACCGTGAGGGGGAGGGCGGACTGCTGGTGGAGCTGCAACAGATCGACCGCCAGCTGCGCATCAGCCGGGAGGAGCACCTGCTCTCCCAGCACCAGGCGGCACGGGAGCTGATCCGCGGTCTGGCCCACGAGATCAAGAACCCCCTGGGTGGGTTGCGTGGCGCCGCCCAGCTGCTGGAGTCGGAGCTGCCCGATCCGGCGTTGACCGAATACACCCGGGTGATCATCGACGAGGCGGACCGCCTGCAGGAGCTGGTCAATCGCATGCTCGGCCCCAACAAGCTGCTGGAGCCGCGCGAGGTGAATATCCATGTGCTGCTGGAACGGGTGCGCAGCCTGGTGGCCGCCGAGTTCGGCACGCGCCTGTGCCTGGTACGCGACTACGACCCGAGCATACCGGAGCTGCACGCCGACAGTGACCGCCTGATCCAGGCACTGCTCAACATCCTGCGCAACGCCGCCCGGGCGGTGGGAGAGCAGGAGGCGGGGCGGGTGGTGCTGCGGACCCGCATCCTGCGCCAGTTCACCATCGGCACACGGCGCCACCGCCTGGTGGTCGAGGTGGGGATCGAGGACAACGGACCGGGTATCCCGGAGACGATCCGCGAAAAACTGTTCTACCCCATGGTGACCGCCAGCGCGGGCGGCGTGGGGCTGGGCCTCTCCATCGCCCAATCCCTGATCAATCAGCACGGCGGGCTCATCGAGTGCGAGAGCGAACCCGGGCGCACCCTGTTCAATGTACTGCTGCCTCTGGAGAACCACGATGTCACGAGCTAACCGGGTCTGGGTCATTGATGACGACCGCTCCATCCGCTGGGTGCTGGAGCGGGCCCTGCAGAAGGCCGGGATGGAGGTGACCACCTTTGACAGCGCCACTGCGGTGATGGAGGCCCTGGCCCGTGAGCAGCCCGATGTGATGATCTCCGATGTGCGCATGCCCGGAATGGACGGGCTGTCGCTGCTTAGCCACGTACATCAGGCCCACCCAGAACTGCCGGTGATCATCATGACCGCCCATTCGGACCTCGACAGCGCCGTGGCGGCCTATCATGGCGGGGCCTTCGAGTACCTGCCCAAGCCCTTCGACCTGGACGAGGCGGTGGAACAGGTCAACCGCGCCTGCCGCAAGAGCAGCCGCGCCGCCCGGGTGGAGGAGGACGAGGTGGTGCGCCGGGCGCCGGAGATCATCGGCGAGGCACCTGCGATGCAGGAGGTGTTCCGCGCCATCGGCCGTCTCGCCCGCTCCAACATCACGGTGCTGATCAACGGCGAATCGGGCACCGGCAAGGAGCTGGTGGCCCAGGCCCTGCACCGGCACAGCCCGCGCGAGAGGGCGCCGTTTATCGCCTTGAACATGGCGGCGATCCCCAGGGATCTGATGGAGTCGGAGCTGTTCGGCCACGAACGCGGCGCCTTCACCGGGGCGCAGAACCGGCGCACCGGCCGCTTCGAGCAGGCGGACGAGGGCACCCTGTTTCTGGATGAGATCGGTGACATGCCGGCGGAGCTGCAGACCCGCCTGCTGCGGGTGCTGGCCGACGGCGAGTTCTATCGCGTTGGCGGCCACGAACCGGTGAAGGTGGATGTGCGCATCATCGCCGCCACCCACCAGGACCTGGAGCGGCTGGTCAAGGAGGGGCGGTTTCGCGAGGATCTGTTCCACCGTCTCAACGTGATCCGCATCCACATCCCCTCCCTGCGCCAGCGCCGCGAGGATATCGGCCTGCTGATGCAGCATTTCCTGGGGCGGGCGGCGGCGGAGCTGAGGGTCGAACCCAAGGTGCTGCTGCCCGAGGCCGGAGAGCGGCTGGAATCGCTGCCGTGGCCGGGCAACGTCCGGCAGCTGGAGAACACTGCGCGCTGGATCACGGTGATGGCCTCCAGCCGGGAGGTGCACGTAGAGGACCTGCCGCCGGAACTGCTGGAGGCGGATGCGGAGCGGGACACGGCCGAGGATTGGCGCGGCAGTCTGCGCGGCTGGGCGCGGCGGAGGCTGCGCCAGGGGTGCACGGGACTGCTCGACGAGGCCACCCCGGCCTACGAGACGATCCTCATCGAGGCGGCCCTGGAACACACCGGGGGGCGGCGACAGGATGCCGCGCGGCTGCTCGGCTGGGGGCGCAACACCCTCACCCGCAAGATCCGCGAGCTGGGCATCGACGGCGGTTAGCCATACCGGGCCGAGTGATCAGGCGTCGCCGTTGTCGATCATCCGGCCCGCCTGTTGGGGGCAGGACGGCCGCAATGGGTGGTGTGCCGACGGGGGTTGTCGCGGCGAGCGATGCAATCGCGCAGATCTTCACCAGCGCCAAGGCTGTAGAAACAGAATGACCCCCGCGACCAGCAGGGCCAGAATCAGCAATTCGGCCATGGGCGTCCCAAGCGCGTTGTTTGCAGGGAAAACTGCCCGGCGGTGGCGGTATAATCGCTCATCAAAAGCCGATTCTATAGGAGTTTCCCAGTGGATAGCAGCAGCATCAATCTGTTTGGTTCCGAGGTCGAGAGCATCCGAGTGGAGGGCGCCAGGGTCAGCCTGCGCTTCTCCCGCGCCTATATCGAAAAGACCATGACCGGCTCGCGTGAGCGCACCCGCTGGTGGCAGAGCGGCACCCTCATCTTCGACGGCGCCGAGGTGCTGGAGGCGCTGCCGGAGGCACCGGCGGTGTGCGACGGGGGCGATGTCAGTGAAAACGTCTACACCTACCGGGACATGCTCCCGCTGCCGATGATGGGTAAGGGACCGGCCCACTGCAACCTGCGTTTCCGGGATACCGAGCGGCGCCTGGTGGTGCGGGCCGAGGAGGTGAGCCTGACCATGGACGACCGGGAACACTACATCGAGCACATCCGCGCCTGACCAATTTGATCATCAGTGATCATGCAGTGATCATGGACAGCCATCAATCGGCAATTCATGGACCAATTCATCTGAGTGATCATGGACTGAGTGATCATGGATAGCCACCAATTTCAATCATCACCCGCAGTGATCATGGACCGCAGTGATCATGGACAGCCATCAATCGGCCGAGCCCGCGGGCCCTACACTGTGTTGTGTATGGTATATGCTTAGCGTAAGAAGCGGATTCATGCGGGAGGCCGGGTGTTTGAACTGCTGGACCGGGTGAGGCGGCACGCCTCGATCGCCACGGGGAACTTCGAACGACTGTTCGCGGGGGTGGAGATCCCGCCCCTGCCCACCGCCAGTGATCATGGACAGCCATCAATCGGCAATTCATGGACCAATTCATCTGAGTGATCATGGACAGCCACCAATTTCAATCATCACCCGCAGTGATCATGGACAGCCATCAATCGGCCGAGCCCGCGGGCCCTACACTGTGCTGTGTATGGTATATGCTTAGCGTAAGAAGCTGATTCATGCGGGAGGCCGGGTGTTTGAACTGCTGGACCGGGTGAGGCGGCACGCCTCGATCGCCACGGGGAACTTCGAACGACTGTTCGCGGGGGTGGAGATCCCGCCCCTGCCCACCGCTATCGCGCGTCTGGTGGCCGAGGTCAATCGCGATGAGCCCGACCAGACGCGGCTGGCGAAGATGGTCGGCGCCATGCCGGAGATCGGCGGCAAGGTGTTGAGTACCGTCAACTCCGCCTATTTCGCCCTCCCCAACCAGGTCAGCAGCATCAGCCACGGCCTCAACCTGCTGGGCATGAAGCGGATCCGCTCCCTGGTGCTTTCGTTTGCCATGCGCAGCGCCCTGCCAGCCCCTCCCGGCAGTTTGTTCGATGCCACCCGCTTCTGGAGCGACTCCCTGCTCAAGGCGCTGCTCGCCCGCGCCCTCGCCGATCACTGCTGCCCTGCGGAACGCGAAGAGGCCTTCACCGCAATGCTGCTGTCGGATATCGCACTGCCGGTGCTGCTCGGCTCCTGGGGCGAGTATTACCGGCCGCTGATCGAGCAGTGGCGGGACGCCCCGGAACGACTCTCCCTGGCGGAGCGGGCGAGCTTCCAGTGGGATCACGCCCAGGCGGGTGCCTGGATCCTGCAAAACTGGGAGTTTCCGGCGGAACTGGTCTGCTTCGTCGGCCTACATACCAGCGACCTGGGTCAGTTGCGGGAGTTGGAGCTGGAGCAGACCGTCGCCCTGGCGGTAATCCACGCCGCACGCTTGCCGAGCTGTCAGAAGGCCGATGCGCGGCGGGCCACGCAGATGATCGAGGCGATCAACCAGGGTCTGGGGCTGGAGGCGGAGGCCCAGGGAGCCCTGATGGAGCGAGTTGGCAACGAGTACCGTGAACTCTGCCACCTGTTTGCCCTGGCCCCGGGTGATGGAGAGCGGGTGCTGGCCCTGGTCGCGGAGCAGTTGCCGCCGCCCGCAGAGGAGGGGTGATGGACAAGAAACGGATGGAGGCGTTGGCGAAGCGCCAGGCACAAGCGCCCGGCGCGGCGCCCCAGGGCAGCCTGCTCTACCGGCTGGTGGCGTTTGTGTCGCGCCTGCAACTCGGATACCTGCTGAAAGACAGCCGCCATTCACGGCGCGCGGTACGGATCTTCGTCTTCATCGAGGGATTGAGCGCCCTGGCGATCATCGCCACGGCGGCCTTCCTGGCCAAGCTGCCACTGCTGTTTCCGCCTCTCGGACCGTCAGCCGCTAACCGCCATGGAGAGCGAAGCGAAGGCGGTTAGTCCCCGATAGGCGTAGGCGCGGTTGTATGGCCGCAGTTACGACCGATAGG
The DNA here is from genome assembly GCA_003062205.1 of Candidatus Sedimenticola endophacoides. Taxonomy (GTDB): domain Bacteria; phylum Pseudomonadota; class Gammaproteobacteria; order Chromatiales; family Chromatiaceae; genus Sedimenticola_A; species Sedimenticola_A endophacoides. The sequence goes on along the minus strand of PQCP01000116.1, from coordinate 4,426 downwards.
GAGTGACGTAGGGCATACAAATAGCGCATCCGACACGCCGTAGAGTCATTGTGGTCATCATGACGGAGTTGCGCACGAGCAGCTTTGCTGCAATGTGCGGGACGGAGTCGTGATGAGCGCAGGACGGTCGGGGCAGTAACGGCTGTCGCGTTGGCGAGTCGATTTTGGGGACTGGGATGTCCCAAAATCTTTCACGAGGTAGCGACACTCTTGTTTTATTCTGTTCCGCACCCCGCTGGCACGCGCCGCGGCGCCTCGCGCGGTGCTCTACGCCCACCTGCTGGGGATGCTGGTCGGCATCGCCATGCTGCACCTGTTCGCGCTGCTCTTCCCGGAGGCCGAGCTGCACCGGGGTGAGGCCCTGAACTGGCCGCGCATCTGCGCCCTTTCCCTGGCGATGGGGCTGACCAGTCTCGGCATGATCGTGTTCGACTGCGCCCACCCCCCGGCGGCGGCCACCGCCCTGATCGCCGCCATGGGCTATTTCGACAGCTGGTTGCCGGTCGTGGCGCTGCCACTGGCGATTGCCCTGCTGCTGGTCCAGGCCTATTTTTTCAACCGGGTACTCGGCGGGCTGCCCTTTCCCCGCTGGCGTTCGCTAACCGCCATGGAGAGCGAAGCGAAGGCGGTTAGTCCCCGATAGGCGTAGGCGCGGTTGTATGGCCGCAGTTACGACCGATAGGGAGTGACGTAGGGCATACAAATAGCGCATCCGACACGCCGTAGAGTCATTGTGGTCATCATGACGGAGTTGCGCACGAGCAGCTTTGCTGCAATGTGCGGGACGGAGTCGTGATGAGCGCAGGACGGTCGGGGCAGTAACGGCTGTCGCGTTGGCGAGTCGATTTTGGGGACTGGGATGTCCCAAAATCTTTCACGAGGTAGCGACACTCTTGTCGACCTGAAGGCGGCCCGGGCCTTCCCCGATCTGGCCGGTCTGGGAGACCGGGAGCAGTCCCACTGGGCTCAGATCACCGGCCGGGTGTTCGAGCGGCGCGGTCCCTGAAACGGCACCGAAGCAAGCACTTACCCCGAAGCGAGCCGGTGGGCGGTGCGGGTGGTTTTCGGCAGGGCGCGCGAGCGCTGCTGGATGGCCCGCGTTTACGTGCCAGGGAGATCTCAGGGGTGCGCGTGGTGGATGCGTATCAAAGGTTCAACAGCTGTTCGGCCTGGGCTACCTGCTGCGAGGCCTCCTCGATGATCTTGAGACTCATCTTCGGGGTCAGTTCGCCGAGACCCAGGCGGCGGTGAGCGGGGACCTGGTCGATGGCTGGCAGCGCGGGGGACTGCCCGGTGCCGATGTGGCTATGCAGTTGAGCGATGATCACCAAGTCGCAGTAGTCGGCGTGGCGCAGGGTGTCACGCATCCACCGATCGGCGTCGAGGGCGGTGATAACCAACTCCCTGTCAAACCCCCAGTGGCGCAGGATCAGGCTGCCGACCGGACCGCGCAGGTCGTCGAGGGCGCGCTCAATCAGCTCCGGCTGCTGTTGCTCCCGTGTAAGCCCGGCGATGTAGTTGAGCAGGGCAACCTCCCCGATATCGTGCAGCAGACCCGCCAGCATCGCCTGTTCGGGGTCGAACCGGCGATAGCCCTGGGCCAGTACATGACAGATGGCGGCGACCCGCACACTGTGGCGCCAGAGGGCGTTCATACGCTCGCGCAGTAGCCGGGAGTGGACCTGAAACAGCTCCCGTACCGCATAGCTGAGCACCAGCTTCTGCGTCACGTCGTTGCCCAGGCGCACCACCGCCTTGGTGCAGGTGGTTACCGGCGCGCTTTGACCGTAGAGGGCGCTATTGGCCGCCTTGATCACCTTGGCGGCAATCGCCGGGTCGGTGAGTATGATGTCGGCGATGTCGGTGGCGCTGGACTCGCGGTCGTTGATCACCCGGCCGATACGTACCGCCACATCCGGCAAACTGGGCAGGCCCAGACTGCCGCCGTCCAGATCACGCAGAAAATCGATCGAGATGCGGTTCTCGGCATTAAGGGTTTCATGGCGCTGGTCGCCGCTCTCCACAGTGTAGCCGCTGATATTGCCGCTGGCCGGGCTGTGGCGAATCATCGAGATGATGCTCCTGAGCAGCGGATTGTCGACCTTGATATAGCGGATATCGCTCAGGGCAATCACCTGGTAGCGGTGCGGCAGCAGGCGGGAGATGGGGTCGCGGGCGGCATGGTCGCGGTCGCTGAAACGGGTGTGCTTGCCATCGGCCGCCGTCAGCTCAACCTCCCCCTGGACCAGGAAGTAGGCGCAATCATCGGTGCTGCCGTACTCGACGAGAAGAGCGCCCTGGGGGGCCTCCTCGATCTCGATCGATTCAGCGAGCAGATGGAGCTGCTCCCGGCGCAGTCCCCTGAGCAGGGTGAAATTGCGCAACGGCTCAATGTCCGGATGAAAGCTGAGATCCATCATGCGTGGTTCGGTCCCTGGGTGTCGTCCGCTCTCTAATTCTAGCACCGGCTGAACGTGCGGGTACGGCTCGTCTATGGAGCGAAACGGATCAGCAGGCGCAGCGTTGCTGGGCGGGGGTATTGAGTTGCAGGGTACCGGTCAACTGCATCACCGATTGCATGCCGTGGCGTTCGAGATAGTCGCGGATTCCCAGGTTGATCTTGGGCAGCACCAGGGGATCGTAGAACAGCGCGGTGCCGATACCCACGGCACTGGCCCCGGCGATCAGAAATTCCAGCGCATCCTCGGCGCAGGTGACGCCGCCCTGGCCGATGATGGGAATGGCGTGTGGTTTGCAGACCTGATGTACCTGATGCACCTTGAGCAGGGCCACAGGCTTGATGGCAGGGCCGGAGAGTCCACCCTGGTTGTTGCCGATCACCGGGGAGCGGCTCTCGATGTCGATCGCCATGCCCATCAGGGTATTGATCACGGCAAAGGCGTCACTGCCAGCCTCGATACAGCGGCGGGCGTTCTCCGCGATATCGGTCTGGTTGGGTGAGAGCTTGGTGATCAGCGGTTTGTCGGTGGCCCTGCGACAGGCCTCCACCACCCGGGCCGACATATCGGGGTCGTTGCCGAAGGCCACGCCACCCTCCTTGACGTTGGGGCAGGAGATATTGATCTCGATGGCATCGATGGGGGAGTCATTGAAGCGGCGGGTCACCGCTTGGTACTCCTCGATGCTGGAGCCGGAGACATTGGCGATAAAGCGGGTCTCTCCGAAATCCAGTGTCGGCAGGATCTCGTCAACCACCCAATCCACCCCAGGGTTCTGCAGGCCGATGGCGTTGAGCATCCCGTTGGGCGTCTCATAGACCCGATGCGGGGGGTTGCCAGGCCGCGCCTGGCCCGTGGTCCCCTTGAGGCAGACGGCGCCGGCGTCACGGTTGGAGAAGCCTCGGACCCGGGTGTACTCCTCACCGAAGCCGACGCAGCCGGAGAGCAGTACCAGCGGCGTGTTGAAGGTCATGCCGCAGAAATCGACGGCCAAATGGGAATCGGTGGTGGTGGTCATGGATGAGTCCAGAAGCAGTTACAGGCTGCGTTTATTGTATCCGAGAAGGGGCGGTGGGTGCGAGGTGATGGCCCTGGTGAGGTATCTTTTTGGGACACCCACACATTGACATTCGCTAACCGCCATGGAGAGCGAAGCGAAGGCGGTTAGTCCCCGATAGGCGTAGGCGCGGTTGTATGGCCGCAGTTACGACCGATAGGGAGTGACGTAGGGCGTACAAATAGCGCATCCGACACGCCGTAGAGTCATTGTGGTCATCATGACGGAGTTGCGCACGAGCAGCTTTGCTGCAATGTGCGGGACGGAGTCGTGATGAGCGCAGGACGGTCGGGGCAGTAACGGCTGTCGCGTTGGCGAGTCGATTTTGGGGACTGGGATGTCCCAAAATCTTTCACGAGGTAGCGACACTCTTGGATGGATGAAAAAATCATCCACAGGGAAGCTCATTGGAGCCTTCAATGGGTGGATGTCCATGTCTTTGATGGGTGGATGTCCATGTCTTTTGTCTTTGTCTTTGCTCGGTCAGCGCAGGGCGAGTGTATTGCCTTGTTAAGTGATTTCGTCGTTTCGATCAGACAAGATAAAACGCCTAAGCTCTCTTTCTCCACGCATAACATATAAAATGTACACACTTTCTCCATTAACTCGATAGAAAACTCTGCAAGGCCCTACAATGACCTCCCTGTATTCAGTTTTAGGAAGCTCTTCTGGTTTCCTTCCAGACTTTGGAAAGTCTTTAAGCCTCTGAACAGTTTTAAAAACGCTACGTACTAACGTTTTGGCTGCGCTTGGTTTGTCTAGTGCTATATATTCAGCAATTTCATTTAGCCCGAATGTTTCATAAACCATTAGGTGACCACAAATACCGTACAACCAGACTAGGGTATTAGCCGAGAACTAGGCAGGCCGGTAACTGTTAGCGGGGCGACGATCATTTTTTCGGGGTTGT
>PQCP01000029.1 GCA_003062205.1 Candidatus Sedimenticola endophacoides | reverse complement strand
CGGCGTGTCGGATGCGCTATTTGTATGCCCTACGTCACTCCCTATCGGTCGTAACTGCGGCCATACAACCGCGCCTACGCCTATCGGGGACTAACCGCCTTCGCTTCGCTCTCCATGGCGGTTAGTATGAACTGAAACTCCAGGGGCTCAATCCACCCAGGGTCATATTCTCCGGCACCCACGACCAGGTCGTGAACGATGTACTCAGCGGCCGCGCGGACGTTGGGGTGGTACGTACCGACACCCTCGAACGCATGACCAAAGAGGGCACAAGCTCGACTTTTCCATGGTCAAGGCCATTCACCCCGGGAGCCACCCCGAATTTCCCCTGCTGCTCAGCTCCCGGCTGGTACCCGAATGGCCGATATCGAAGCTTGAGCATGTCTCTGAAGCACTGGCCAAGGATGTGGCCTCGGCCCTGCTGGATATGTCGCCCGGTGACCAGGCCGCCATCGACGCGCGCATTGTCGGTTGGACCATCCCCGAAAACTACCAGATCGTCCACGACATCCTGCAAACCCTGCGCCTGCCGCCCTACAACAGCACCACCGGACAGCAACTGCTCTCCCTGCTGGATGCGTACTGGCACTGGGCCGTACTCGCCCTCCTGGTGATCCTGGTTCAACTCGCCCTGACCCTGAACGTGGTGCGCCTCAACCGACGCCTGCGCCACCAACAGGAGGTGGTGTTGCAAAACCAGGAACAATTTCGTTCCCTGTTTCAGCAGGCGGCCGTTGGCTTCGCCTACGCCTCGCCGACCGGTACGATACACCGGGCCAATCAGCGCCTGGCGGAATTAACCAACCAAACCGAGGTACAACTACAGCGCCTGAACATCACAGACCTGATCGATAGCAGCGACTTCTCTCTCGCAAATGCCAGCTTCGAAGCGATGCGGCGCGGTGAAATCGGCCAGTTCAGCATGCAGACACGCATCGGTAACGACAACCGGACCGTATGGACACTGTTCACACTCTCCGCGGTGCGCGACCAGATCGGGAAGATGAAGTACCTCATCGGCGTGTTCAACGACATCACCGAACTGAAGAACCTGGAACACGCCCTTGACAACGAACAACGCATGAAATCGGTGATACTCAACATTGCGGGTGACGGCATTCTTGGCCTGGACAAGGAGGGCCGGCACACCTTCATCAATCCGGCGGCGGCCAGGCTTCTGGGATACCAGGAGCAGGAGTTGATGGGGCGCGACAGTCACGCCTGCTGGCATCACACCCACAAGGATGGCAGTCCGTTCCCGGCCGAAGCGTGTCCGATCACGGCGGTGCTCAAAGACGGCATCGTACACCGTGGGGTCGATGAGATTTTCTGGCGCAAGGATGGAACCAGCTTCGCTGCGGAATACATCAGTACCCCGATACGCGAAGGCGATGAAGTAACCGGCGCCGTATTGATCTTCAGGGAAAGCGATCCGAACGGTCTGCATCAGAACAACGGCCTGACGCCACCACCGCCATGAACACCTGGCGTGCGCCCCTGCTGCTGGTCCTGCTGACCGCCGCCCTGGCGGGTGGCCTGCTCGCACTCTTCGTGGAGTGGGAGAGAGAGAAAGTGGCTACTCGACTGGCCCGCCAGGCACAGTTGATCACCTATCGCCAGGCGATGGAACTCGAAGACCGGCTCAGCCATGTAATCAAGGACCTGCGCTTCATCGCCAACCTGTTCGACCGCCGCGAACGACTCTCCGCCACGGAGTTGCAGCGTATTCAAGAGATGCTGCTCGGCTTCAGCGCCCAACAACAGTTCTACGATCAAATACGCTATATCGACGACCAGGGAGAGGAGCGCTTTCGAATCAACCTCAGTGGTGAACAAGCCCTCTTTATCCCTGAGGCGCAGCTACAGAACAAACGCCATCGCTACTACTTCCGCGACAGCATCGACCTGCCCCATGGGTCAATCTACATCTCCCCATTCGATCTCAACATAGAGCAGCACGCAATCGAGCTCCCCTTCAAACCGATGATCCGGTTCGCCACTCCGGTGGTTGACAGAGACGAAAAAAACAATGGAATAGTCATCCTAAACTACCTGGGAAAACGACTTATCGACCGACTTCCCAAACCAGATCCGGAATTTCCCGGGCAAACGATACTGATCAACGCCAACGGTGACTATCTCACCGCCTTTGAGGCAGACAAGGCGTGGGGTTTCATGTTCCCGGACCGCAAACAGCAGCAGTTTCGCACCGAGTATCCGGCCGTATGGAAAGTGGTGCGCAAACAACAACTGGGCCAGGAAAACACCCCGGAGGGGGACATATTCACCTTCGGCAAGGTAACCATCGCCTCACACCACGCATCCGACTCCTGCGGCAACTGCTACCTATACATCATCAACCGCCTGACAGGGCAGCAGCTGCGCCAACTCGCGGACAAAACGCTTCACATCACCCCATGGACGATCGCAATCACCTACGCCATATTCCTTACCATTACGCTCGTGATCCACTGGCGGCTGCGCACCAGCCAGCGGTCGGGTGAAACAACCCGCCGCCTGATTCGTAACGTCGCCCATGAGCGCGACCTGTTTGCCGACGGCCCGGCGGTACTGTTTCGCTGGCGTAACGAATTCGGCTGGCCGGTGGAGCATGTATCCAACAATCTCAAGGCGGTGCTCGGCTACGAGAAAACAACGTTCCTGAACGGCACGCTCGGCTTCGCCAGCATCGTACTTCCAGATGACCTGCCGCGCATCACCGAAGAGCTATCCACCGCGCTGCGCGGGAATCTGGATAATTTTTTCCGCGCTCCCTATCGAATCATCGACGCGGAGGGGCGTCAGCGCTGGGTGCGTGACGCCATCCGGGTGGTAAAAAACAACGCCGGAGAGGTAGTTGAACTCTATGCCTACCTGATGGACATTGATGCCGTAAAAAAGGCTGAGGAGGAGCTGGAACACTCCCGGGCCTATATTCAGCACCTGCTCGACACCATTCCCGACCCTACGCTGGTCATCGACAGCAACACCCACCACATCGCCTCCGCCAACCAGGCAGCGTACCGTACATATCTTCCTCAGGGCCTGCAACCGAACGAAGCGATCTGCTGCTACCAACTCGCCCACAAACGCGACCGACCCTGTAGCGGACGCGACGAGCCCTGCCCCATCGATGCGATCACCCACTCGAAAAAGGCGACCAACATCGTCCACAAGCACTACGACGCACGAGGCCTCCCCTTCTATGTGGAAATCCATGCCAGCCCTCTGTTCGACGACCAGGGCCGTGTCATCCAGATACTGGAGTCTCACCGTGACATCACCAAGCACATAAGGAATCAGGAGGCCCTGCAACAGCAGGCATTCACCGACGGCCTGACCGGAATCGCCAACCGGACTGCCTTCGAGCGTCTCCTGGAGCAGGAGACAAAAAAACTCCGGGAGAATGGGGGCAGCCTCGGACTGATCATGTTCGACCTGGATCATTTCAAAAAGATCAACGACCGCCACGGACACCAGAGCGGTGACCGGACCCTGATCGAAGTGGTCTCCGTCATTCAACGACAGATTCGAGGCTACGACCTGTTCTCCCGTTGGGGAGGGGAAGAATTCATGGTACTGCTGCCCAGAAGCGGACTCGATGAAACCTCGAAAGCGGCGGAACACCTGCGCCGCGCCATCGAACAACATCACTTCGATGCCATCCCCCAACGGGTAACCATCAGCCTGGGAGTGACAAGCTGGATGCCTGGCGACACCATCAAAACCCTGGTTAGCCGGGCCGACCAGGCACTCTACCGATCCAAGCAGCAGGGCCGCAACCGTTCTACCGTCAGCGACACTCCCCCGGTCTCCATTAACCGCCTGGATAAATAACATCCTTCCGCCCGATTCGAGACACACATCACTCACCAGCAGAAGCACCCCGCAACGAATTTCTTTCTTATTCAATAAGTTAATTTCCACACCCAAACCTCGATAAAATAAAATGCTGTTCGATCCGGCACGCAAAGCGGGCTAGAATAGGCACAAGCGCTCAGCCACTGACAGGAGGAACCACCCATGAGTACCCGGCGCAATCGAGTACCCGCCCTGCCGATCGCCCTGCTGGCCGCCCTGGCCCTGGCAGGTAACGCTGCGCTCGCGGCCAAGCCCGACAAGGCGGGAGGCAAGGAGGCGAAGAGTGAAATGAAAATGCAGCGCAAGGAGGCGAAGCAACAGCGGCACCTGGAGAAACGCGAGGAGAAGGCGCGATCAAAATCGGGCCAGGAGACCGATGGCGACGACCGGAAGGGGGGCGGGCTCGACAAGCAGCGCGAGAAGAAGGCGCAGCAGGAGCAGAAGGAGCTCGATCGGGGCTCGGAGCAGGGGCAGACCCGCCGCGAGGAGCAGCGCCGGAAGTGGTGGAAATTCTGGGAGGAGTGAACCGCCGCGGCGGTGCGGCTCAGGTCACGGCCGCCGTATCGCGCTCCAGGTAGGCGAGCAGGTTGTGAAAACGCACCCGGTCTGGCGCATCGAATACCGGGTCGTCGTAACGTGGTAGGTGGGCGCCCACATGCCCCCACTTTCCCGGCGTCATCTGCCGCTCCAGGTAAGGAAACACCTCTCCCTCCTCCAGATCGAGGTGCTGACTCTGTAGCGCCACATACTCCCGCCCCTGGATGCCGATCTCCTCGCGCAGCATCACCTCCCCCTGCAGTACCCCTTCCAGGGAGTTTCGAAAGCGCCGGGTCATGCGGCTCAGGCCCGCGTGCTGGTCATACAGGATAGCCAGCTGTTCGGGCCGCTCCTTCAGACCGACCCTGAAGATCTCATCCTCCAGCGGATGGTGCCCATGATCGGCGTAGCTTTCGAGGTACTCGATCAACTCAATCAGCAGATCGGTATTCGATTCGTGCCCTTCGCAGAAGAGGTCGATCTGGTGCGACAGGATCTCCAGGACCCGCTTGAGATTGGCGTGATCCCGTTGGAGTTTCTCCAGCATCTCATGCATGGTGCGTTCTCCTTGGTTGCGGTCCCGGCACCCGCATGGGCGGGGCGCGGCCGGTTCCATTGTAAGTATCGGTCAGGGCGTTGCGAATCCTTCGCCCTGTCGGCGCGGGCCGGGTTCACACCTCCCCGTCCCTGGGGCGGCGCGGGCGGCGGCTGAAGGCGCGCCAGACCCAGCCCTGTGGCCGGGTGTCGCCGGTCGTTACATAATCGAGTGAAGCGGCATTGCGCTGTATCCAGGCCATGGCGGAACGGGCGCTCTCGCGGCCACAGAAGAGCAGACTGTCACCGCTCTTAAGGGCGCTGTCGAGGTCCGGCAGCATCTGCCGCTCGTTGCCCCGGCGCAGCAGCAGCGGTATCGCCTGCAGGGTGCGCTTACGGTTGCGCGGATCGGCGATCATCCGCGCCAGGCGCACCCGTTTCCCCGCCGCGATCGCCTCGACCATGGCCGGGCACTGCTCCGCGTCCACCCGCACCTCCCACACCGCCGGCACCCGGTCACTCTCCAGGGAGCCGACCCGGCTGACCAGCTCACAGGCCCATGCGTCGCTCTCATGCAGGGCCAGGCTCATGAACTCGTAGAGCAGGGGGGTGGCGAGCAGCACCCGCACCTTGTTGGCGACGATGGTGCTGGGGTGCATCACCATATCCGCCCCAAGGGCCTGGAAGATGCTCTGGTTTTCCTGCTCGTTTTGACGCACCACCGTGAACAGGTCGGGATTGAGTTCGCGGGCGGTCATGATGATCGAGAGGTTGTTGGTGTCGTCATCGGTCCCGGCCACGATGCCCACGGCCCGGGCGACATTGGCCTCTTCCAGGGTCACCGCCTCGGTTCCACGTCCGACCACAAAGTGTCCCTCCGGGACCCCGGTCTGTTCGGGTCGGCGCTCGATCACCACCGGCTCCACCCCCTCGGCCTTGAGACGGCGATAGACCGCCTTGCCGAAGCGTCCGTAACCGCAGATCAGCCACACCCCCTCGGTCGGCGGATAGACCGGATCGATCAGGGGCTGATGACAGAGCGAGGTGAGCCATTCGTGGAGCAGGTAGAGCCCTGGAGCCTGCATGGCGGTGGCTAGGTGATTGGAAAAGGTGTCGTAGGGGTCGATGATGTAGTCGGTGCCGAAGGAGGCCATGTTCGCCTCCACGTCATGAGAGTCGGCCCGGCAGATCACTTTCACCTCGGGGTGCAGCAGTTTTCCGGTCAGGGCGATCTTGAGATTGATCTCGTTGTTGTCGGTCAGGGCCACCACCGCCCTGCACTGGGGGTGGCCAAGCCCCGCCTCCAGCAGATGCGCCGGGCGGCCCGCGTCGCCGTCCAGGGCCGGCACGTACTGACGCAGATTCTCCAGGCGCAGCAGGCTCACCCGATCCCGCTCCCGGTCGAGTACCACCACCCGCTGGTCGCGCGCGGTAAGGGCGTGGACCAGTACGCTTCCGGTCTCTCCATAGCCGCACACCAGCACAAACGGTTCGCGTATCGCGCGCACGCGTTTAGAAAATCTCCGCTCGGTCAGAGAGTGGCGGAAGGTGTGGTCCTGAATCAGGGCGAGCAGGGTGCCGATCGCGTAGAGCCAGACGATCACCGTCGCGTAGAGGGAGAAGATGACCCACAGGCGCTGGGCGTCACTGAAGGCATAGGGGATCTCGCCAAAGCCGATGGTGGTGGCCATGAAGCTGACAAAATAGAAGGCATGGAAAAAATCCATGTACCAGCGATTGCCCTCGGCGTCCTGCCCCGGAATGAGGGTCAGCCCGAGCACCGCCACCGCATAGGTCAGGACCAGGGTAAGCAGCGGCCGGCGCATGCGCCGCAGAACCAGGAACACGACATTATTCATGCGCGTAATCCGACCCGGCAATGCGTTTTTCGAACGCCATAATTGTCCTGGTTCAGCCTGAACCGGAGTTTTCCGGTTCACATTTAAGAGACAACCTCACGGCTGCCCGTGGGCAGATGTACCGATTGTAACTGCCTATTTTCTGCACGTCGGTTACGTGCTTCTGCC
>PQCP01000030.1 GCA_003062205.1 Candidatus Sedimenticola endophacoides | reverse complement strand
TGAAACCCCTCAATATTTTTTGACCTTTCCGGGGCGCCGTACTATTATTGCGCGCTTATGTTGAAGCGCTTGCCAGAATTCGTCGATCCCTGGCGATCGGCCGATCAGAAAAGGGTATTTTCAGGACGGATCGCGCTCGACCAACTGCCGCGTCTGGCCGGGGTGCTGGCACGCGCCGCTGGCGAGGCGACCTACGAGTTGGGCTTCGAACGGGACGAGAAGCGACGCGTCAGGATCAGGGGAGGCGTCGGCGCGACCCTGACGCTGGAGTGTCAGCGCTGTCTGGAGGCGTTCGATCTGCTGGTCGACACCACCCTGGATCTGGCGGTGGTCGAGGGCTCGGCGGAGGCCGAACTGCTTCCCGAGGCGATCGATCCGGTGCTGGCCGAGGCGGGCATGCTCCGGCTGCTCGATCTGGTCGAGGAGGAACTGCTGCTGTCGATCCCCCAGGTGCCGATGCACGCGCTGGAGGCGTGCCCCGCCCGGGAGAGAGGCGACACGGCGCGGGGGCAACCCCGGCAGCCAGCGGGCGAAACAGAAAGGCGTGGGCAGGAGCGGCACCCGTTTGCGGTGCTGAGCCAGCTCAAGAAAGATACAACCAGTTGATTTTTTATTGTTAATCAGGAGCTAGAACCATGGCGGTCCAGCAAAACAGAAAAACCCCTTCCAAACGTGGCATGCGTCGTTCCCACGATGGACTGAAGGCACAGACCCTCTCCATCGATCCGACCTCGGGTGAGACCCACCTGCGTCACCACGTCAGCCCCGATGGTTTCTACCGCGGGCGCAAGGTGGTCAGCGTCAAGGGCGAAGAATAAACCGCCACGGTGGGTCGTCACACGCCCACAGCTGGACACGACCGCCCCCTTCGGGGCGGTCGTGTTTTGTCGTGCCGTGGCATGGCGCGGCGCCCACGCCCACAGGACGGATCAAATGCCTGAGAAGATCACCATCGCCCTCGATGCGATGAGCGGCGATTTCGGCGCGCGGGTCGTGGTACCCGCCGCCCTGGATTTCATCCGGCGCGATAGCGAGGTGGATCTGATCCTGGTCGGCCACGAGGAGACGATCCGCGAGCATCTCGGCAACGCCGCGGTCGGCTCCCGTATCCGCATTCACCACGCCACCCAGGTGGTGGCCATGGATGAGCTCCCCTCCAGGGCCCTGCGCGGCAAGAAAGACTCCTCCATGCGGGTGGCCATCGATCTGGTCAAGTCGGGGCAGGCCCAGGCCTGCGTCAGCGCGGGCAACACCGGGGCTCTGATGGCGACCTCCCGGTTCGTCCTCAAGATGCTGCCGAACATCGACCGCCCGGCGATCGCCACGGCGCTGCCCTCGATCGAGGGGCATACCTGGATGCTCGATCTCGGCGCGAATGTCGACTGCACGGCGGAGCACCTGTTCCAGTTCGCGGTCATGGGCAGCGAGTTGGTGGCGTCGATCGATGATGAGATCCCGACGCCGCGCATCGGTCTGCTGAATATCGGCCAGGAAGAGATCAAGGGCAACGAACAGGTCAAGGGGGCGCATGAGCTGCTCAGTGCCAGCTCCCTCAACTACATCGGCTATGTCGAGGGCGACGATGTCTATCGTGGGGGCGCCGATGTGGTGGTCACCGACGGTTTCATCGGCAATGTCGCCCTGAAAACCGCGGAAGGGGTGGCGAAGATGATCTCCCACACCATGCGCGAGGCCTTCCGGCGCAACCTCCTGACCCGGTTGGTGGCCCTGGTCGCGCTGCCGGTGATGCGCAGTTTTCGCCAGACCATCGACCCCCGGCGCTACAACGGCGCCAGTCTGGTGGGGCTGCGCGGGATCGTAATCAAGAGCCATGGCGGCGCCGATGTGCTGGCCTTCGAGAATGCCATCCGGATCGCCAAAAAGGCTGTAATCACAAATGTCCCCGAGCGCATCGCTCACGGACTCGAAGCTCAATTAGAAATAGAAGACAGGGCTAGCGCGTGACATATTCCCGAATTGCAGGCACCGGCGGCTATCTGCCGGAGAAGGTCCTGACCAACAAGGACCTTGAGAAGATCGTCGACACCTCGGATCAGTGGATCAGGGAGCGGACCGGTATCCTCAGGCGTCATATCGCCGCCGCGGGCGAGACCACCTGTGACCTGGCCGAGCAGGCCTCGCGCAGGGCGATCGAGGCCGCCGGCAGGCAGCCTGGGGAGATCGACCTGATCGTGGTCGCAACCACCACCCCCGACCAGGTCTTTCCCAGTACCGCCTGCCTGTTGCAGAGCCGACTCGATATCCACGGCTGCGCCGCCTTTGACGTGCAGGCGGTCTGTACCGGCTTCGTCTACGCCATGGGTGTGGCCGACAACTCCATCAAGGCAGGCAGCGCCCGCTGCGCCCTGGTGGTGGGTGCGGAGACCTTTTCGCGCCTGCTCAACTGGAAGGACAGAACCACCTGCGTGCTGTTTGGCGACGGCGCGGGAGCGGTGGTGCTGGAGGCCAGCGACGAACCGGGGATACTCTCCACCCATCTGCACGCCGATGGCGACTACGCCTCGCTGTTGCAGGTTCCCCACGGGGTGTCGCAGGGATACGATGCGATGCAGGAGAACGCGGCGTTCGTGGAGATGCGCGGCAACGAGGTATTCAAGATGGCGGTCAACACCCTCGGACGCATCGTCGATGAGACGCTGGAGAAGAACAACCTGCGCAAGAGCGACATCGACTGGTTGATTCCGCACCAGGCGAACATCCGTATCATCAACGCCACCGCGCGCAAGCTGCGCATGTCGCTGGACCATGTGGTGGTTACGGTGCAGGATCACGGCAACACCTCCGCGGCATCGGTGCCCCTGGCATTCGACGCGGCGGTGCGCGAGGGCAGGATCAAGCGAGGAGAGACCCTGCTGATGGAGGCCTTCGGCGGTGGATTCACCTGGGGATCGGTACTGGCGAAATACTGACGGCACGCACCGATTCCAACCGATATTGATCAACTGAAACCAACTCGGGAGACCCGTAATGCTTGAGAATCAAGTGGCGCTTGTAACCGGCGCAAGCCGTGGCATCGGCCAGGCCATCGCCCTGGAGCTCGGCGCCCAGGGCGCAACCGTTGTCGGAACGGCCACCAGCGAGCGTGGTGCCGAGGCCATCTCCGTGCATCTTGCGGAGGCCGGTATCAAGGGTGCCGGAATGCTCCTCAATGTCACCGACGGTGACTCCATCGGAGCGCTTATCAAGGCGGTCAAGGCGACCTATGGCGCCCCCTCCATCCTGGTCAACAATGCTGGCATCACCCGCGATAACCTGCTGATGCGCATGAAGGACCAGGAGTGGGATGACATCATCAATACCAACCTGACATCGATATTCCGTCTCTCCAAGGCGGTGCTGCGCGATATGATGAAGGCCCGCAAGGGACGCATTATCAACATCTCCTCGGTGGTCGGCGCCACCGGCAATGCCGGTCAGACCAACTATGCCGCCGCCAAGGCGGGTCTGATTGGTTTCACCAAATCCATGGCCCGCGAGGTGGGTTCACGGGGCATCACCGTAAACGCCGTCGCCCCCGGCTTCATCGATACCGACATGACCCGGGAACTGCCGGAGGAGCAGCGCCAGGCGCTGCTCGGGAGCATTCCCCTAGGGCGCCTGGGCGAGCCTCGCGAGATAGCCCGGGCGGTTGCATTTCTCGCCTCCGATGGCGCCGGGTACATCACCGGCGAGACGATTCATGTAAACGGCGGCATGCACATGGCGTGATTTTTCCGCCCAAGGTGGCGTGAAATCACTTTATAAAAAAGATAAAATATACTGATTTGTAAAGAAAAAAGTTTTTTTGCACCGTCAGGATTCAGGTGGGCAATTTGCTTTGTACCTTTGCGGGTTTGTTAATACAATACCCGGGCAGGTTCCACAAGGGCCTTATTTAATTCGGAGGAAATAAAGAAGATGAGCTCTGTCGAAGAACGCGTAAGAAAGATTGTTGTTGAACAGCTGGGTGTTACCGAAGACGAGGTGACCGCAGAGGCCTCTTTCGTTGACGATCTGGGTGCCGACTCTCTGGATACCGTTGAGCTGGTCATGGCGCTGGAAGAGGAGTTCGAGACCGAAATCCCCGATGAGGACGCCGAGAAGATCACCACTGTTCAGCAGGCCGTTGATTACGTTAACGCGCACAGCAGCTAATCTTTTCCGCTGAATCAAGCAAGGCCGCAAATTCCGCAAGCGACGGTATTTGCGGCCTTTAGTTTTAAGAGTCTTCGATCGATTTCCGGCCGCCGCGTGTGGCCCGCGACGATAACGGCTCGCTCAACCAGATCCCAAATAAAGGGGGGTGGATCCTACATGTCTGCACGCAGGGTTGTAGTGACAGGTCTCGGCCTGGTCACACCGGTTGGTCATACCGTCAAAGAGTGCTGGGATAACATTCTTGCTGGCAAGAGTGGTATTCAGCCCATCACCCATTTCGATATCGAACCGTTCAGCACCCGATTCGGTGGTCCCATCTACGGTTTCGACATCACCCAGTACATCTCCAAAAAAGAGGCCCGTAAGATGGATAAGTTCATCCATTACGGGCTGGCCGCCGGCTGCCAGGCGATCGAGGACGCGGGCCTGGAGGTCACCGAGGAGAACGCCGGGCGCATCGGCGTTGCCATCGGTGCCGGTATCGGTGGCATCACCGGGATCGAGAACAGCTATCAGGCCTATGTCGATGGCGGTCCGCGCAAGATCTCACCGTTTTTCGTGCCCGCCAACATCGTCAACATGGTGGCAGGCAACCTCTCGATCAAATACGGTCTCAAGGGCCCCAACTATTCGATTGTCTCCGCCTGTAGCACCGGAACTCACAACATCGGTGAGGCGGTGCGGCTGATCCGCCACGGCTATGTCGATGTGATGGTCGCCGGTGGCGCCGAAATGGCCACGTCACCGGTCGGCCTGGGCGGCTTCGCCGCCGCCCGCGCCCTCTCCACGCGCAACGACGACCCCCAGGCGGCGAGCCGTCCCTGGGATGTGGACCGCGACGGCTTCGTGCTCAGCGATGGCGCAGGCGTGGTGGTACTGGAGGAGTACGAGACGGCCAAGGCCCGTGGCGCGACGATCTATGCCGAGATCGCCGGTGTCGGCATGAACTCCGATGCCTACCACATGACAGCCCCCTCCGTGGGTGGCGAGGGCGCTGCCGAATGCATGCGCCTGGCTCTGACCGACGGGCGGCTCGACTCCGAGCGGGTCGACTACATCAATGCCCATGGCACCTCGACACCGGCCGGTGACGTGGCCGAGACCATGGGCATCAAGCGCCACTTCGGCGGCCACGCATACAAGCTCTGCGTCAGCTCCACCAAGTCGATGACCGGGCACATGCTGGGTGCCGCGGGGAGCGCAGAGGCGGTATTCACCATCCTCGCAATACGCGATCAGGTGGCACCGCCCACCATCAATCTGGAGAATCAGGATCCGGAGTGTGATCTCGACTTCGTTCCCAACACCGCCCGGGAGATGAAGATCGACTTGGCCCTCTCCAACTCGTTTGGTTTCGGCGGCACCAACGGCACCCTTGCCATCCGGCGCCTGACCGACTGATTGCCCGGCCCTGGCCGGTGTTCCAAGAGAAGGCGGGGCAACCCGCCTTTCTCTTTGGTGCCCCGCACCTGTCTTTTCGCACGCCATGCTGCATAATGTGTACTACCCGCACCCTGGGAGATACCGATGCTGATCAACGGAGTGCCCGAAGAGCGCGTCTCGGCCCTCGACCGCGGGCTGCTCTATGGAGACGGCCTGTTCGAGACCCTGGCCGTCGCCGATGGCAAACCGTGCCTGTGGCGGCAGCACCTGGAGCGGTTGCGATTCGGCTGTGAACGGCTGCGCCTGACGCCGCCCGACCCCGTTTTGCTGGATGAAGAGGCGCGGCGTGAGGCGGAGGGCCACCACCGGGCGGTGCTCAAACTGATCCTGACCCGGGGGCGGGGAGGGCGGGGCTACGCCTCCGAACACGCCCGGGCAGCGACCCGTATCGTGCAGCTCACCCCCTGGCCCGAGCGGGACGAGGCGCAGTGCGCCGCCGGTGTGCGCGTGCGCCAGTGCCGGACCCGCCTCGGCCAGAACCCGGCACTAGCGGGTATCAAACACCTCAATCGTCTGGAACAGGTGCTGGCCCGGGGAGAGTGGTCGGAACCCGATATTTCGGAGGGGTTGATGCTCGATGCCGCGGGCCGGGTGATCGAGGGGACCATGAGCAACCTGTTCCTGGTCCGCGACGGACGTATCTTCACCCCTTGCCTGAGCCGCTGCGGAGTGAGCGGCGTCATGCGCCAGCAGGTGCTGGAGGCCTGCCGCGCCCTGGCGATACCACTGCTCGAACGCGACATCCCGCTGCGCGATCTCTGGGACTCAGAGGCCCTGTTTCTCACCAACTCCCTGATCGGGATCTGGCCCGTGGCCGATCTCGACGGCCAACCCTTCGATCCCGGCGCCATCGACCGGCGACTGGTGGAATATGTGATGGAGCGGCGCTTCCACAGCGGGTAAAATCGACTCCTCCAGCAGCAGGAGAGCCCGGGACCAAGATTGATGATGCACCGGATGATTGGGGGAGTGATCCTCATCGCCAGCTTTGGCGCAGCCTGGTTGATGATGGATTTCAACCGCTTTAAACAGACGCCGCTCGACCTCCCGGAGGCGGGATTGAGCTATACCCTGGAGCCCGGCACCTCCTACGACGGCGTGGTCGAGGCCCTGCGCGAACGTGGTGTGCTGGAGAATCCGCTCTATATGCGCCTGCTGGGCAGGCTGGATGGCCGTGCCGGGCGCATTCAGGCCGGAGAATACGATATCCCCCACGGCACCACGCCGGAGACGCTGATCGCACTGCTGGTCTCGGGCCGGGTGAAGAGCTACTCGCTGACCGTGATCGAGGGATGGACCTTCAGCCAGCTCCTTGAGCTGCTGGCGGGCGAAGAGGCGATCAAGAGTGTCGCTACCTCGTGAAAGATTTTGGGACATCCCAGTCCCCAAAATCGACTCGCCAACGCGACAGCCGTTACTGCCCCGACCGTCCTGCGCTCATCACGACTCCGTCCCGC
>PQCP01000115.1 GCA_003062205.1 Candidatus Sedimenticola endophacoides | reverse complement strand
GGTTCTTGGGTAGACTTGGACATGGGGCGACCTCGTTTAGCTTCACCGAAGCGTTTTTGGCGAAATACCAATTATATCAATTGGTTGAACGAGGTGCGCCCTTTTTTATGAATAATTCGGGCTAGGAATGCCTCGTCGACGGAGAAGACCTCCAGATCCGGTGTGATGGCGAGGAGGGCGTCCATGATGTTGGCCGAGACCTCGGCGTAGCGTTCGGGCCGGGAGGCGATCTGGGTGAAGCCGGGGCAGATCTCCCTGGCCCGGTTGACCCGCATGCCGGTGCACACCCCCCAGGCGCGCGCTTCGTAGGAGCAGGTGATGATGCAGGTGCCGGTGGCGCCGTTGGTCACCCCGACCGGCTTTCCCTGCCATTCGGGGTGGTCCATCTGCTCGATGCTGCAGAAGAAGGCGTTCATGTCCGCGAGGGCGATGGCGCGCTTCCAGTGGTGTTCATGGGGGGGCACGGCGGGTCTCCTGTGCGGTGGCTTTGGGGTAGTGATATTATAGAACAGAAATAGAACAAGCAGGGCGCCAGTGGTGTGTTGGGATCAATTTTCTGATTGCCCGTTGATTTACAAGCGATTTTCCGGGTATCGGCATCAGCCGTCACAGCAGCCATGCTGGAGGATATAACGCTCTAATTGTGCTGGTATTTATTCCCAACTCTCTTTAGACTGCCTACTCCTTCCGATGGCGCGGTGGTATTGCCGCGGCGTGGGGTGGACGCACTGCTATGCAGTGGCGGGGTTTTTCGAGGAAAAGAGGATAAAGATGAGTAAAGTAGCGTTGATAACCGGTGTGACAGGTCAGGACGGCGCCTACCTGGCGGAGTTTCTTTTGGATAAGGGCTACGAGGTGCACGGCATCAAGCGCCGCTCCTCGTCGTTCAACACGGAGCGTATCGACCATCTCTACCAGGATCCCCACGAGAGTCGCCGCCGCTTTATCCTCCATTATGGCGATCTGGCCGACTCGATGAGCCTGGTGCGCATCATCCAGCAGATCCGCCCGGACGAGATCTACAACCTCGGTGCCCAGAGCCACGTGGCGGTCTCCTTCGAGAGTCCCGAGTACACCGCCGATACGGTCGGGCTGGGGGCGCTCCGGATCCTGGATGCGATCCGCATCTCCGGGCTGGAGAAGACGACCCGCTACTACCAGGCCTCCACCTCCGAGCTGTTCGGCAAGGTGCAGGAGACCCCGCAGCGGGAGACGACGCCCTTCTACCCGCGCTCGCCCTATGCGGCGGCCAAGCTCTACGCCTATTGGATCACGGTTAACTATCGCGAGGCCTATGGGATGTACGCCTGCAACGGGATTCTGTTCAATCACGAATCGCCGGTGCGGGGCGAGACCTTCGTCACCCGCAAGATCACCCGTGCGCTGGCCCGCATCCATCTGGGGCTGCAGGATACCCTCTACCTGGGTAACCTCGACGCCAAGCGCGACTGGGGGCACGCGAAGGACTATGTCGAGATGCAGTGGCTGATGTTGCAGCAGGACGAGCCGGAGGATTTCTGCATCGCCACCGGCGTTCAGTACTCGGTTCGCGACTTCGTCGATTTCGCCTGGGGACACCTGGGCAGGCGCATCCGCTGGGAAGGCGCGGGGGTGGAGGAGAAGGGCTACGACGCCGAGGACGGACGCCTGCTGGTGGCCGTGGATCCGCGCTATTTCCGCCCCACCGAGGTGGAGACCCTGTTGGGTGATCCGAGCAAGGCCAAGGAGAAGCTGGGCTGGGTGCCCAAGATCACTCTGGAGGAGATGGTCCATGAGATGATGGAGCACGATCTCAATCTGTCCAAGCGCGATGCCCTGGTCAAGGCGCACGGTTACCGCGCCTACGATTACAACGAGTAGCCACGGCGCGCCCCGCCCCGCGGGAAGCGGACACGGTCAATGCCATGATACCAAGTGACGCAAAAATCTATATCGCCGGTCATCGCGGGCTGGTCGGGTCGGCCATTGTCAGGCAGTTGCGCGGGCGCGGATTTCATAACCTGCTGACGCGCACCCATGGGGAGCTGGATCTCACCGACCAGGCGGCGACCCGGGCCTTCTTCCACGACCAGCGGCCGGAGTATGTCATCCTGGCGGCGGCTAAGGTCGGCGGCATTCACGCCAACGACACCTACCCGGCCGAGTTCATCTACCAGAACATGATGATCGAGGCCAACGTCATCGACGCGGCCTGGCGTAACGGCGTGCGGCGGCTGTTGTTTCTCGGTAGTACCTGCATCTATCCTAAGGCGGTGGCCCAGCCGATGCACGAGGACGCCCTGTTGACGGGGGTGCTGGAGCCGACCAACGAGCCCTATGCCCTGGCCAAGATCGCCGGTATCAAGCTGTGTGAGTCCTACAACCGGCAGTACGGGACCGATTATCGCTCGGTGATGCCGACCAACCTGTACGGCGTCAACGACAACTTTCATCCGGAAAACTCCCACGTGATCCCGGCGCTGATGCGCCGCTTTCACGAGGCGAAGCTCAACCGGGAACCCGAGGTGGTGGTCTGGGGGACCGGCAACGCCATGCGCGAGTTTCTCTACGTCGACGACATGGCCGCGGCCAGTCTCTTCGTGCTGGAACTCGATCCGGAGATCTACCGCGCCAATACCCGGCCGATGCTGTCGCACATCAATGTGGGGACCGGGATCGATGTCACGATCCGCGAGATGGCGGAGACGATGCGGCGGGTGGTCGGCTTCGAGGGAGAGCTGCGGTTCGACCACGACAAGCCGGACGGCGCGCCGCGCAAGCTGATCGATGTATCGCGCCTGTCGGCCATGGGCTGGTGCTACAACGTGGGGCTGGAGGAGGGGCTGCGGCGCACCTACCAGTGGTTTTGCGAGCAGTACTGACGGGGTGGTTCTATGTTGATTCCGGTGATTATGGCGGGCGGGTACGGCACCCGTCTGTGGCCCCTGTCGCGGCGCATGCTGCCGAAACAGTTTCTGCCGCTTGCCGACAGCCGCTCCATGCTACAGGAGACGTTGTTGCGGCTGGAGGGGCTGGATACCACCACCCCCATTGTGCTGTGCAACGAGGATCACCGCTTTCTGGCGGCTG
This sequence comes from Candidatus Sedimenticola endophacoides, assembly GCA_003062205.1. GTDB lineage: Bacteria > Pseudomonadota > Gammaproteobacteria > Chromatiales > Chromatiaceae > Sedimenticola_A > Sedimenticola_A endophacoides. The sequence continues at coordinate 37,852 of PQCP01000115.1, read as the reverse complement.
AGCAGCTGCGCGAGATCGGGGCCGGTGGGGGGGATATCCTGCTCGAACCGGTGGGGCGCAACACCGCCCCGGCGATCGCGGTTGCGGCACTGCGCGCCCTGGCGGCCGATCCCGAGGCGCTGCTGCTGGTGCTGGCCGCCGATCACCTGATCGCCGACACGGCCGCGTTTCACGACGCGGTCGCGCGAGCCCGGGAGCTGGCCGGGCAGGGACGGTTGGTCACCTTCGGTATCGTCGCCCACCGCCCCGAGACCGGTTACGGCTATATCCGTTGCGGGGCCCCCGTGGGGGGGGGCTTCGAAGTGGAGCGGTTCGTCGAAAAGCCGGACCGGGCGCGCGCCGAACACTACCTCGCCAGCGGCGGCTACTATTGGAACAGCGGCATGTTCCTGTTTCAGGCGCGGCGCTATCTGGAGGAGCTGGAGCGCCTCTCGCCCGCCATCCTCGCGGCCTGCCGGGAGGCGCTCTCCCGGGGTCGGGCGGACCTCGACTTCTACCGCCTGGACCGGGACGCCTTTCAGGCCTGCCCCTCCGATTCGGTTGATTACGCGGTGATGGAGAAGACGGAGCACGCGGCGATGGTCCCGCTGGACGCGGGCTGGAACGACATCGGCAGCTGGTCGGCCCTGTGGGAGATCGGCACCAAGGATGAACGCGGCAACTCCATGCACGGCGATGTGCTGTTGTTCGACACCAGCAACAGCCTGGTGCGTGCAGAGAGTCGCCTGGTGACGACCATCGGCGTCGATGACCTGGTGGTGATCGAGACCAAGGACGCGGTGCTGGTCGCGGGGAAGGAGCAGGCGCAGAACGTGAAGCAGATTGTCGACAGCCTGCGCGCGGCGACCCGCCCGGAAGACGAATACCACCGCGTGGTCTATCGCCCCTGGGGCCACTTCGACAGCGTCGAGGAGGGGAGTCACTTCAAGGTCAAGCGCATCACCGTGAAGCCGGGCGCGCGGCTCTCGGTGCAGCGCCACCACCACCGCGCCGAGCACTGGATCGTCGTCTCCGGCACCGCCCGGGTGACCCGTGGCGGCGAGACGCTGATCCTGTCGGAGAACGAGTCCACCTACATCCACGTGGGCGAAGTGCACGCCCTGGAGAACCCCGGCCTGATCCCGCTGGAGCTGATCGAGGTGCAGACCGGCAGTTACCTCGGCGAGGATGACATCGTGCGCCTCGACGACCTCTATGGCAGGGAAGGGTGAGCGGCGGGGCGGCCATGGGCGGCATGACGGTCTCCGGACTGATGGACGGGAGCGGTGTCGGCTTCGGCACCAGTGGGGTGCGCGGGCTGGTCTCGGCCATGAGCGACCGGGTCTGCTACCTCTACACCATGGCGTTTCTCCAGTATCTGCTGGGCCAGGGGGTGATCGGTGCGGGCGATCGGGTGGCGGTGGCCGGTGATCGCCGCGCCAGCACCCCGCGAATCGCCGCTGCCGTCATCGCCGCCATCCGCGCCATGGGGTTGCGGCCCGTCTACTGCGGGCTGATCCCCTCGCCGGCGGTGGCGCTGTTCGGCCTGGAGCAGTCGATCGCCACCGTCATGGTCACCGGCAGCCACATCCCGGATGACCGCAACGGCATCAAGTTCAACACACCCGCGGGCGAGATCCTCAAGCCGGACGAAGAGGCGATCCGCCGCCAGCGCATGGCCTCCGATCCGTCGCTGTTCGACGAGCGGGGCAACCTGAGAGCCCCCCAGGCGCTTCCGGTGATCGACGGGGCGGCTCGTGCCGCCTACCTTGATCGCTACATGGCGCTGTTTCCGGCGGGGCTGCTGGCGGGACTCCGGGTCGGCGTTTATGAGCACTCCAGCGTCTGCCGTGACCTGTTGGGCGAGCTGTTGGGCGGTCTGGGCGCGGAGGTGGTGCGGCTGGGCCGCTCCGAGCGTTTCATACCGGTGGATACCGAGGCGATCCGGACGGAGGATGTGGCGCTGGCCCTGGAGTGGACGCGCGAACGGCGCCTGGATGCCCTGGTTTCCACCGATGGCGATGGCGACCGCCCGCTGGTCGGTGACGAGCGCGGGGTGTGGTTGCGGGGCGATGTGGCCGGCATCCTGACGGCGCAATACCTGGGGGCCCGGACGGTGGTGACCCCGGTCAGCAGCAACAGCGCGCTCGAGCGCTGCGGCCTGTTCGGGCGGACCGAGCGCACCCGCATCGGTTCGCCGTTCGTCATCGAGGCGATGCAGCGGCTGCAGGCGGCGGGGGCGGAGAGGGTGGTCGGCTACGAGGCGAACGGCGGGTTTCTTCAGCAGACGCCCCTGGAGCCTGCCGGGCGGGTGCTGACCCCGCTGCCCACCCGCGACGCCCTGATCGTGATTCTCGCCATCCTCGCCCTGAGTCGGCAGCGGGGGCAGCCGCTCTCGGCCTTGGTGGCGGCCCTGCCGGGGCGCCACACCCACAGTGGCCGGGTAAAGGCGTTTCCGGCGGCGCTGAGCCGGGAGCGGGTCGGCGCCATGCGCAGCGGCCAGGCGGATACCGATGCCCGGGCCTTCGCGCGCACCTTTCCCGGACTCGCCCCGGTGGCGGCGATCGACTACACCGACGGGGTTCGTTTCCGCCTCGATAACGACGAGATCGTACACCTGCGCCCCTCCGGCAACGCCCCCGAACTGCGCTGCTACACGGAGGCCGGCAGCGTGGAGCGCGCGCACGCGCTGAGCGTCTTCTGCCTTGGGGTGATGGAGGGGTGGAAGGATTAGCAGCCTGTCGGGCTTAACGCTGTTCGGCTGCAAATCCGCAGATGACGATCTACTCAGCTTATCAAGCCCGTTAAACAGCCCTGCTATTGACCTCGCTCGATAAACTGATTTGGTTCGCCCCTGCGAATTTTCGCTTCGCACGGATAAGCCCGCCGGGCTGTTGGCCCGCACCTCCTGCCGGGCGGTTTTACTCCGACGCCTCGTCGAGGATCTCGGTGCCGGGCGGGGGTGGGTGGCGTTCGGCGAGACGGCGTGGCACGATGCCGTTGTTGACCAGGTGCATGGCCTGGCCCTCAAGGATGGTGGTGACCAGGATCAGGACCAGTCCCGGGACGATGCCGATGCGCGTGAAGATGGTGAGCAGGATGGTCCGCATGTTGGGATCGGCACTGGCCGAGCCGACCAGAACCCCCAGCCCGATGATCAGTCCCGTCGCCAGATAGCCGATCAGCAGCAGATTTCCGCGCCTTGCCGAGAGGCGCCAGTGCACGGCGGTGAACCAGTCGCCGGCGGGGTCGATGCGTCCGGCCCGCCAGCGGATGTAGCCGATCACCCCGAGGGAGCAGAGCAGCGCGCCCAGTACCGCCCATACCAGCACCGGGTTGCCGCCGATGGTGTAGGCGAGGGTGGCGGCGACCATCGGGATGTTGAGCAGAAACATGTTGGTCATGTAGAGGTCGTGGGGGAGCTTGGCACGCTTGCGGACCTCCTCGCCGATGGCAATCTTCATTGATCAAACCCCCTTCGCCGGGTGCCGTTTCCGATAGTTGGAAGTATAGTCCCGGGGTGGGGCCGGACGGATCAAGAATTCTCAATCGGCTGGCAAATCCGGCCATTTACCGTGACAGGAGGTGAGCGATGCCGACACGTTGCCGATCGCTTTGGATGGCCCTGCTGAGCCTGGCGCTGCTGGTGCCGGGCGTGGCGGGTGCCCAGGGGTTCAGGGTGGTGACCCTGGCAGAGGGGTTGGCGCACCCCTGGGGGATGGCGTTTCTGCCCGATGGGCGAATGCTGGTGACGGAGCGTCCGGGGCGCCTGCGCCTGATCGAAAACGGACGGCTGCTGGCCGAGCCGGTGGGGGGGCTGCCCGAGATTGCCGCTTACGGTCAGGGTGGGCTGCTCGATGTGGTCCTGCATCCCGCCTACCGGGAGAACGGCTGGATCTATCTCTCCTACGTGGCGGGCGGCCGCGACGGGGTGGGCACCGAGGTGGGGCGCGGGCGGCTCCAGGGGCGGCGCCTGGTCGACTGGCAGCGGCTGTTCCGGCTGCTGCCGAAGAGCGGCACGGGGGCGCACTTCGGCTCGCGCCTGGTGTTTGACCGTGCGGGCGACCTCTACATCACCCTCGGGGACCGGGGCGAGCGGCGGCGCGCCCAGGATCTGGGGGATGATGCCGGATCGGTGATCCGCCTGCACGACGATGGGCGCATTCCCCGCGACAATCCGTTCGTTGACCTGCCGGGCGCGCGCGGGGCGATCTTCAGCTATGGCCACCGCAACGCCCAGGGGGCGGCGCTGGAGCCGCGCAGCGGCCGGATATGGATACACGAGCACGGTCCCCAGGGCGGGGATGAGATCAACCGGCTGCGCTCCGGCGCCAACTACGGCTGGCCGGTGGTCTCCCATGGCACTGAGTACGGGAGCGGCATCCCGGTGGGCGAGGGGAGCGAAAAACCGGGCATCGAGCCGCCGCTCTACTACTGGGTCCCCTCCATCGCCCCCTCGGGCATGGCCTTCTATCAGGGGGAGCGCTTTCCGCAGTGGCGCGGCGACCTGTTCGTCGGTTCGTTGAAATTTCAGCTACTGGTGCGCCTGGAACTCGAAGGTGACCGGGTGGTTGCAGAGGAGCGCCTGTTGCAGGGGGTGCTGGGTCGGATCCGCGATGTGCGGGAGGGGCCGGATGGTTACCTCTATCTGCTGAGTGACGCCATCGACGGCCGGCTGGCGCGCCTGGAGCCGCTCCCCTAGTCCGCATCGCGCAACAGCCGCCGGATCAGCGTCTTCGCCGCCTCGGCGTTGGCCTCCGCCTGGGGGCTCAGCGCCTCGCCCAGTTCGAAGCGGTAGCCCCTGACCGCCAGCAGCTGGCAGGCGGGCGGCGGCTCGGGACAGACCTGGCGATAGACATCGAGCAGCGCCTCCGGGCTCAGGGCGTGGCTGGTGTAGCTTGGGTCGCGGCGCGCCGCGAGGGGGGTCAGCCGGCAGGGTGCGGGGGCGTTCAGGCTGGCGTCGATGAACAGCACCCGTCGGCGTCCCCGCAGGTCCAGGGCGTGCTCGATCTGCAGCTGAAAGTCGGTCAGGGTGTCGTAGCCGTCCGGCAGGCTGGTATCGCGTTCCAGCCAGTCGATCAGCCGGGGGCCCAGGGCGTCGTCGCCACGGGAGGGGTTGCCGTAGCCGATGATCAGCAGCGGCCGCGGCTCAGTCATCGCCGCCGCGGATTGTGCCGTTGCCATCCCGGCGGAGGCGGGCGAGGCGGTTGCCTCCGGTATCGATCAGCTCCACCTCCAGGGGCATCCGTCCCAGGGCGTGGGTGGCGCAGGAGAGGCAGGGGTCGTAGGCGCGGATCGCCACTTCGATCTGATTGAGCATCGGCTCGGTCAGCTCCCGGCCGTCGAACAGGTCGGCGGCCACCCGGCGGATCGACTGGTTCATCGCCCGGTTGTTGTTGGTGGTGGATACAATCAGGTTGGCCCGGGTTACCAGCCCCTCATCGTCGATCTCGTAATGGTGGAACAGCGTGCCCCGGGGCGCCTCGATCACGCCGATCCCCTTATTCTGCATGTGGCCGCGGCGCACACGTTCGTCGCCGCTCAGGTCCGGGTCGTCGAGCAGCCGGGCGATCGATTCGGCGCAATAGAGCATTTCGATCATTCGCGCCCAGTGGTAGGCGAGGGTGGAGTGCAGCGGGGTGTCGCCGGCGAAGGCGCGAAATGCCTGCCGCCCGGCCTCGGCCAGCGGCGTGTCGATGAAGTCGCAGTTGTTGATGCGTGCCAGGGGACCCACCCGGTAGGCCCCCTCGTTGGGGCCCAGGTCGCTGATGTAGGGGAACTTCATGTAGCTCCAGCTCTTTACCTGCTCCCGGATATGGGTCTCGTAGTCGCGGTAATCGACCTGGTCGAAGTGGATGCCGCCGTCGGGGCGCCTGGCCCGCAGTCCGCCGTGGTAGAGTTCGAGGGCGCCGTCGTCGCGGCACAGGCTGAGCAGGTTGGTCTCGATACGGGCGAAGCGGCGGCTGTGCTCCACATCCGCCATGAACAGCCGCCTGGCCAGGTCGAGCGCGCCCCGGCTCCACTCGACCATCCGGGCGATGTCCCGCTTGAGATAATCGATCTCTTCTCTACGGAGGGATTTGTTGACGCCTCCGGGGATGGCGCCGGTGCCGTGCACCCGTTTGCCGGCGGTGAGGCGGATCACCTCCTGTCCGTATTTGCGCAGCAGCACCCCCTGTTTCGCCAGCTCCGGATGTTCGTTCAGCACGCCGACGATGTTGCGCCGGGCCACCGCCGCGTCGTAGCCGAACAGCAGGTCGGGGGAGGCGAGGTGGAAGAAGTGCAGGGCGTGGGATTGCAGGATCTGGCCATGGTGCATCAGGCGGCGCACCTTCTCGGCTGTAGGGCTCAGCCCGGTGACGCCGACCAGCTGATCCACCGCCTTGGCGGCGGCCAGGTGGTGGCTGACCGGGCAGATGCCGCACAGGCGCTGCACCAGCACCGGAAGCTCCCAGTAGGGGCGTCCCTGGATGAATTTTTCGAAACCCCGGAATTCGACGATGTGCAGGCGCGCCTGGGCCACCCGGTTGCGCTCGTCCAGCAACAGGCTCACCTTGCCGTGCCCCTCCACCCGGGTCAGGGGTTCGATGGCGACCCGGCGCAGCCCTTCGGGGTTGGGGGCCGTCTCCAGTCTGTCGATGCTGTCAGTCATAGTGAATTTGCCGGTATGCGAAGTGGATCGGTTGTCCCGAGAGCAGCTCGTTCAGGAAGGTCCAGATGGTGTCGGCCGAGGGCGGGCAGCCGGGGAGGAAATAGTCCACCTTCACCACCTCGTGTAGCGGGTGCACCTTGTTCAGCAGCAGCGGCAGCTCGGGGTCACTGGGGATCTGCGCGTCCTCCACGCCCACCCCGTGCAGGTAGGATTCGTCGAGACATTCGGTGAGGGTGTACTGGTTGCGCATCGCCGGTATGCCGCCGTTGATGGAGCAGGCGCCGATCGCCACCAGTACCCGGCAGTGGCGGCGGAACGCCTTCAGTACCTCGACGTTCTCCGCGTTGCAGACGCCGCCCTCGATGATGCCCAGGTCGCATTCGCCGAGGGCCTTGATGTCGGTGAGCGGGGTGCGGTCGAACGCCACCAGCTCCAGCAGGTCGATCAGTCGTTCGTCGATGTCGAGCAGCGACATGTGGCAGCCGAAACAGCCGGCCAGCGAGGTGGTGGCCACCTTGATCCGGTCACTCATGGCCCTTCTCCTCGTGCGCCGCCGCATCGCCGACCTGGCTGATGGGCTGTTGATCGTAGAGGCGTTCGCCGATGGGTATCTCGTAGCCCCGGTGCTTGGGCAGGATCGCACCCACCGGACAGACGTGCGCCGCCTTGTCGTCGGTGCTGAAGGCGCTGTCGCCGAGGCGGCCGCTGGGGGCGTTGATGGTGATGTGCGCCCCCAGGCCCCGGCCACTGAGCGCGAAGACGTCTTTGCCGTCGACGTCGCGGCTGGCCCTGACGCACAGTTCGCAGAGGATGCAGCGGTTGAAGTCGATGACCACCCGCGGGTGTGACGCGTCTACCTGGCGCCGGGGGTAGAAGTGGGTCAGCTCCGGGGCCAGCATGCCGCAGAAGTAGGCCACCGCCTGTAGCTGACAGGCGCCGCTCTTTTCGCAGCCGGGACAGACGTGATTGCCCTCCACGAACAGCAGTTGCAGCAGGATGCGGCGCTGGGCCTGAAGCGGCTCGGTGAGGTTGGTCACTTCCATGCCGTCGATCGCCGGGGTGGTGCAGGCGGAGAGGGGGCGTCCGTTGCATTCGACAACGCAGAGCCGACAACTGCCGTGGGGCCGGAACTCGGGATTGTGGCAGAGGTGGGGGATGTAGACCCCGGCCGCCAGGGCCGCATCCATGACACTCTGGCCGGGCTCGAATCCGATCTCCAGGCCGTCGATCTTCAGCCGGTTGCTCATACACCGCCTCCTTCCAGATGGGCGCCTGGGTCATCGCGCCGGGCCAGCTGCCGCGCCTCCTCCAGGGCGGCGTCGAGGTCGAATGCCGGCTCGAAGCTGGTCGAGCGCAGGTGGCCGATAAAGGTGCCGGGAAACTTCTCCAGCAGGGAGAGCAGGGCGTTGGGAGCGCTCTGTCCCAAGCCGCAGTGACTGGTGCCGCGCAGCAGGTCGGCGAGACGGCGCAGGGTCGTGATGTCCTCGCGGGTGGCGTTGCGCTCCAGGACCTTGCCCAAGCGGTTGTGCAGCAGGGTGGTGCCGACCCGGCAGGGGGTGCAGAAGCCGCAGCTCTCGTGGGCGAAGAAGCCGCTGAAGTTGTGTATCGCGTCGAGCAGGTTGCGCCCGCGGTTGAAGATCATGAACGAGCCGCCGGTGGGGATCTCCTCGAAGGCGATGCGGCGTCCGAACTCCCTCGGCGGTACGCAGGTACCGGCCGCGCCGGCCACCTGCACCGCCTGGGTATCCTCGGCGCCGCAGTCAGCCAGGACGCGCTCAATAGGGGTGCCGAAGGGGTATTCGTAGATGCCGGGGCGGGGGCAGTCGCCGGAGACGCTCAGCAGCTTGGTGCCCGGGGAGTCTTTGGTGCCCGATTCCAGGAACCAGTCGGCCCCCTGCTGTGCGATCATCGCTGCCGCCACGAAGGTCTCGACGTTGTTGACCACGGTCGGGTGGCCGAGATAGCCGTGGCTGACCGGAAACGGGGGGCGGCTGCGCGGGATACCGCGTTTGCCCTCCAGGGACTCGATCAGGGCCGACTCCTCGCCGCAGATATAGGCCCCGGCGCCCAGGTGTATGCGGATGTCGAAGTCGAATCCGGCCTGGCCGAGGATCGTCCCGCCCAGCAGTCCGGCCTCGCGCCGCCGGTGCAGCGCCTCTCGCAGCCCGTCGAGCAGGCAGCGGTATTCGCCGCGCAGGTAGAGGAGGCCGCGGCGGGCGCCGATGACGGCGGCGCACAGGGTCATCCCCTCGATCAGCTGTCCGGCGTGGCGCTGGAGCAGCAGGCGATCCTTGAAGGTGCCCGGTTCGCCCTCGTCGGCGTTGCACACCACGATGTGTTCAGCCCCCGGGGCATCGCGGCACAGGCGCCATTTCAGGTGGGTGGCGAAACCGGCGCCGCCGCGCCCTTTGAGGCCGCTGCGCGCCAGCTCGTCGAGCACTCCGTCAGCCCCGGCGCGCGACATGGCGCGCAACGCGGCTCCAGGTTCATACGGGGTGTCGAGGAGGCGGTCGCGGCGCCGGACATTATCCTCCACCCGGAACAGTTCGGCGGGCCAGTCGCTCAGCGCTGTCCCATCGCTGATCTGTTGCGCGATCCGGTCGATACGTCCTTCGTCGAGGCGGGTCAGGGCCAGGCCGTTGACCAGTGCCGCCGGGCCCTGGTCGCCCATCCCGGTACAGGAGGTGAAGCCGATGCCGACCCGCTCCGAGGGGGCGCCGATCTCGACCCCGAGCCGCGCGGCGAGGCGGGCGGCCAGCGCCCTGGAGCCGAGCATCCGGTCCACGATGTTATCGCTGAACAGGAGCTGGAAGCGCCCCTGGGGGGTGCTGTGCAGAAAGCTGTAGAAGCCGATCACCCCTTCGATATGCGCCGGGCTCAGGCCGAGGGCATCACCGAGGGCAGTGACGATAGGGGCGGGGATATGGGAGAAGCGCTGCTGGATGCCGATCAGGATCTGCAGCAGATTGGCGGGGTCGTGGCTCCATTGCGCCAGCTGATCCCGGGTGACCGCCTCATGGGCCTGGGGTGTCGAAGCCATTTCGCTCGTCCATGTTGGTGGTGGTATACAAACTCAGGCGCATCGTGTCGGGCCTGGATCTCTCCGTGGTTATGAGTGATTCGAACGTATCGCTGTTGTCGTTTAAAAAACCGGAGGCATCTTTCGCTGTTGCCGCGTTCTACGCAGTGTTTTCCGCTCGTTGGCGCGTTTTCCCACGTAACGCGCGGAAAGTAACCGGACTCCCTGCAAGTATTGACGAAACACACGCCGTCGCAAGTCCTGTCGCGCATTCCTTTGATCTGCCTCAGGCGGCCGCTCAGCGCTCGCGAAAGGCGCTGCTGAAACCGCGGCTGATCGGTCGCAGCAGGTAGTCCAGGATGGTCTTCTCTCCGGTGCGGATGTCGGCGGTGACGGTCATCCCCGGGAGAATCTTCATGCGCCCCGGATCGTTGCCGAGAAAGTCCTTCTCAAGGCGGATCTCAGCCCGGTAGTAGGGGTTGTTTTCAGGGTCCAGGTAGGTGGAGGCGGAGAGTTGCCGCACCTCGCCCAACAGAAAGCCGAAGCGCGAGGCGTCATAGCTGGTGAACTTGACCTTGGCGCTCTGCCCGACATGTACATGGCCGATGTCCTGGGGCTTGATCTTGGCTTCGATGATCAGTTCGTCCTGGACCGGCACCAGTTGGGTGATCAGCTGGCCGGGGGCCACCACCTGGTTGATGTTGCTGATCGCCAGCCCCTGCACGATGCCACCCACCGGGGCGGTCACCTGAAGGCGTGTGACCCGGTCGCGCAGGCGGATCAGGCTGCTCTCCACCTCGGCCAGTTCGTTGGCCACGGTGCCCGCTTCCAGCTCGATCTCCTGATTGGTGCGGGCGAACAGTTCGAGCCGGCGCTGCTTGCTCTCCTCGAAGGCGGTCTTGGCCACCGCCACATCGTCGATCGCCTTGCGCAGGCTGCTCTGGGATTCCGCCAGGCGCGAGCGCGAGGCCAGCATTTCGGTGCGTGATACCGTTCCCTTGCGCGCCAGCTCCTCGCGGATGTCGACCTGCTCCTGATAGATCGCCAGCTCCCGACGCAGGGAGGCGACCTGGTTCTGCCTGCTGGCCAGCTCCGAGCGGCGCTGTTCGATCTGGCTGTCGATGATCGCCTGCTCGCTCTTGAGGCTGTTGGTCTGGGCCTGGTAGATGGTGCGCTGTTTGTCGGCCAGATCGGGGAGGTCCGCGGCCAGGGGGCCGAAGTCCGGTTCGCGCTGCTCGATCAGCGCCTGCAGACGCTCGCCCTGGAGCTTGAGTCCGCCCTGGCGCACCAGCATCTGGCGCAGCTCCGATTCGGCGGCCGAGGTGGCGAAGCTGACCAGCGGGTCGCCCGCGCCCACCCGGTCGCCGTTGCGTACGTGGAGCCGGCTGACGATCCCCCCCTCCAGGTGCTGGACGTTGACGATCAGCCCGGCGGGGATCACCTCGCCGTCGGCGATGGCCACCTCGCTCACCCGGGTCAGCCCGCCCCAGGCGATGAGCGAGCCGAGCAGGAAGATGGTGGTCAGCACGCCGAGGGTGATGACGCGCTTCGGCGAGCGCTCCTCAAGCTGAATCGCTTGGGCCAGATAGCGTGCCCGCGCCTTTGGCAGGGCGGCGGTGCTCTGTTCGGCGAAAACGCTGCTCTGCTGTTTCATGCCGCACTCTCCAGAATCAGTTGTACCGCTTCATCGGGCTTGCCGACGCTAACCGCCATGGAGAGCGAAGCGAAGGCGGTTAGTCCCCGATAGGCGTAGGCGCGGTTGTATGGCCGCAGTTACGACCGATAGGGAGTGACGTAGGGCATACAAATAGCGCATCCGACACGCCGTAGAGTCATTGTGGTCATCATGACGGAGTTGCGCACGAGCAGCTTTGCTGCAATGTGCGGGACGGAGTCGTGATGAGCGCAGGACGGTCGGGGCAGTAACGGCTGTCGCGTTGGCGAGTCGATTTTGGGGACTGGGATGTCCCAAAATCTTTCACGAGGTAGCGACACTCTTGTGAAGGCCACGGCGCCCTGGTCGAGTATCACCACCTTGTCCGCCAGCCGCGCGTGGCTGGGACGGTGGGATACCATGATGATGGTCTTCTTGCCCTTGAGGCGCCGTATCCTCTCCATAAAGCGTTGGTCACTCTCCATGTCCAGGGATGCGCCGGGTTCGTCCAGCAGGATGATCCTTGCCGGGCGCAGGAAGGCGCGTGCCATGGAGAGCTCACGGATAAAACCCGGCGGCAGCCGTTCGGTGCTTTTGTCGCCGATGCGTGTATCGAAACCCTGGGGCATGTTCAGGATTGCATCCAGCACACCCGCCTCGGCGCACGCCTGGCGCAGCTCCTCGTCGGTCGCCATCACGTTGTTCAGCCGCAGGTTCTGGGCGATGGTGCCGTGGAACAGTTTCGCCTGCTGGGGGACATAGGCGATGGAGCGGCGCAGGTCCATGGCGTTGAGCTGGCGGATGTCAAACTTGTTCAGCAGTACCGCCCCCGCCTGGGCGCGGTACATGCCGGCGATCAGTTTGATCAGGGTCGACTTGCCGGAGCCGGTCTGTCCCATGATGGCGACCATCTCTCCGGGCTCCACGCTGAAGGATACGCCGAGCAGGGCGGGATCCTGGTTGGGGCCGTAGCGGAAGCTGACCCGGTCGATGTTGATGCGGCCCTCGACCTCGTTGAGCATCAGGGCGGAGCGCCCGGTCTGGGGCTCCGCTTCGAGGCTCATCAACTGATTGATCTGACGGATCGCCATCACCACCTGTTCGAACTTGCTGTAGCTGAGAAAGGCATTCTGGATCGGCCCCAGCACCCGCCAGATCAGGGCCATGGTGGCGATCAGGGCGCCGATGCTCATCGCCCCTTCGAGCACCCGGTAGGTGCCGAGGGCGATGACCGCCACGCCGGCGATGGTCATGGTGCCCTGGGCGAAGGATTGCAGCACCGAGTTGGAGACGGTGGTGTGGTAGTTGGCGGTGACCGCCTCGCCTGAGAATTCACGGAAGCGGGCGTACCAGACGCTCTCGGCACCCACCCCCTTGATCTCGTGGCGGCCGTCGAGGGTCTGGCTGAGGATCTGCTGGCGATCGCTGCGCGAGCGCCCGGAGCGGATCCCCCGGTCGGCGCTGGCCGGCAGCCAGATCAGGCCGAAGGCGATATAGACGCCCAGCATCACCACCGGCACCAGGGCGACGGGGCCCGCCACCAGGGCGATGACGATGACGAACAGGAGCACGAACGGAAGCTCCAGCAGCAGGCTGGCATTGGGGCCGGTGAAGAAGTCGCGGACCGCGTCGAACTGCTTCAGGCGCGAGAGCTGGGAGGCGGTGGAGGAGCGTTCGGTGAACAGCGGCGGCAGGTGCAGCAGCTGTTTGAAGGTCTCGACGCCGATCAGGTAATCCATGCGCCCCGCCACATTGCCCAGCAGCTTGGCCCGCAGGTAGCGCAGGCCCATGTCGGCCAGCAGGGCCGAGAGGATGCCGGCCAGCATCATGGGCAGGGTCTCTCAAGAGTGTCGCTACCTCGTGAAAGATTTTGGGACATCCCAGTCCCCAAAATCGACTCGCCAACGCGACAGCCGTTACTGCCCCGACCGTCCTGCGCTCATCACGACTCCGTCCCGCACATTGCAGCAAAGCTGCTCGTGCGCAACTCCGTCATGATGACCACAATGACTCTACGGCGTGTCGGATGCGCTATTTGTATGCCCTACGTCACTCCCTATCGGTCGTAACTGCGGCCATACAACCGCGCCTACGCCTATCGGGGACTAACCGCCTTCGCTTCGCTCTCCATGGCGGTTAGCGATGGAGCCGGCGCCGATCACTTTGTCATAGACCATCATGATGAACAGCGGCACCGCCAGGGCGATGATGTTGATCAGGAAACTCATTGCGAACAGATGCCACAGCAGCCCCTGGAAGCGGCGCATGAGGCGGGTGAACCAGGGCTCGTCAGGACTCTTGGGGCTGCTGCCGTGGGTCTGGTGAGTATCGGTGATCAGGTAGGCGATTCCCTTTATCGATTGCGCCCGCTGCTCTTTGTGACAACCGGCGACCGCATCGAAGTAGCGGATGTCGTCACCGGAGCGCTCGATCAGCACCAGGACTTCTCCTTGATCGCCGACGAAGATCGCCGGATAGAGTTCCGGGCGGATCTGCTCCAGAGGTGTGCGCGAGGGGGTGGTCTCGTAGCCCAGTACCACCAGGATGTTGCGCAGCTCAACCAGGTCGATTTCGTCGACGAAATGGGGCAGCGCCTCGACCAGCTCGCGCCCGAACTGTTGCCGCCCGAGGGCCTCGACTAGCGGCAGCAGGCAGGCGGTAAAGGGGGAGTCGCAGCGGAAGGAACCGAGGCGGTTGCCGCGCAGGGCATCCTTGATCTGCTCGGTGAGGACCGGTGGGCGCGGGCTCTGGTTATCTTGGTCCTGTCTGTTCATGGTCTGCCTCAGCGGTTGAACACCATCTGCAGCTTGTGGGAACGGGTCTGCCGGAGAACCCCGTGCCGCAGTTCGAACTGGCGGTCACACAGGCGCAGGAACGACGGACGATGGGAGACGATCACCATGCTGCGATCGCCCCGCAGTTTCTGCATCATGCGCAACAGGTTGGAGTCGTTGCGGATGTCGAAGCTGGCGTTGGCGTCGTCGAACAGCACCACCTTGGGGTGTCCCACCAGGGAGCGCACGATGACGATCTTCTGGCGTACACCCTCCGACAGGGTGTCAACCGCCGAACCGCCAATCAGTGTGTCGAGCCCCTCGGGCATGGTGGCGATGATCTTGTCCAGCCCCAGCTCCCGTGACAGCTCGATGGCGTGCTCGACCACCGCCCCCTCGCGGAACAGGGTCATGTTCTCCAGGATAGTCCCCTCGTAGAGGATGCCGTGCTGGGGCATGAAGCCGATCTGACGGCGCAGGTACTCCTGATCGTATTCGCCCAGTTCATGGTCGTCGAGCAGGACCTGCCCCTCGGAGGGGGGGATGAAGCCGGTGAGGATGGCGATCAGGGTACTCTTGCCCACGCCGTTGTTGCCGGTGATACCGATCGCCTCGCCCGGCCGGATCTCCAGGGAGATGCCGTCGAGCAGCATCCGCTCCTGCTCCGGGTACTTGAAGCGGACATTGCGCAGCTCGATGCGCCCTTCGACCGGCTTCTGCCCGCTGAGCTGCCCGGTGAGCTCCCGGGGCATTTCGTAGATCTCGTTGCAGCGCTCCAGGGCCAGACGTACTCCCTGGAACTGGGTCCAGAGGCTCATCGCCTTGAGCCCCGGTTGCAGGACCCGGCCCGAGAGCATGGTGCCGGCGGCCAGCGCGCCCACGGTGAGGGTGCCGTCCACCACCAGCCCGGCGCCGAAGCCGACGAAGCTGACCATCGCCAGCTGGGAAAAGGTGGTGCCGAAGCCCTGCACCACGCTGTTGATATGGGCCAGCTCCTCGACCCGCGCAGCGGACTGTGCCTGGAGGCGCTCGTAGCGACGCTGCATCAGCGCCTCCATGGCCATCGACTTGACGGTGTGGATACCGCTCAGCACCTCGGTCAGGAAATTCTGGCGGTTGGTGTCGGTCTGGTGGCGCGCCTTGAGGGCCCTGTGTAGTTGCTGGCCCATGACATAGGAGGCCACCGCGAAGACCCCGAGCAGGGTCAGTGGTACCAGAATCAACGTCCCGCTGATGATCCAGATCAGGGCCAGGAACAGCAGAATGAAGGGGAAGTCCATCATCAGCAGCATCGACTGGCCGGAATAGAACTGATGCACCTCCTCCACCGCCTGCATGCGGTTGAGATAATTTCCACTCGGATCCCTGTTGAAGGCCAGGGTGTCCGCATGAAGGATATGCCGCAATGCCTTGAGGCTCTCGCGGTGCTCGAAGCGGGCGCCGCCCCAGGCCAGCATCACCGAGCGCAGGATGCGCAGGAACGCCTCCAGCAGGGCGACGGCCAGCATGCCGAACATGAGGACGGTGAAGGTGTCCAGGGCCTGGTTGGGGATGATGCGGTCATAGACTTGAAGCACCACCATGGGGAGCATCAGGGCCAGGATGTTGATCCCCAGTGAGGCGATCAGGACATCGGGCCGACTCCAGCTCCCTGGAACCTGGAAACGGGGGGAGGTTCTCTGGCCTCCAGAATCGCTCTTGTTATTGTCCAACACACTCTCCGAAGGTGCGGCGGTGGCTCTTATGATGTAAGCGATAACGTTATGTTTCTATACGCTTAATCAGTATAGCGGCAAGCGTTCGTTTTTGTTGAGCCGGGATGGGCGGCACTTAAAGAAATCGCCCGGTTTGCCGATGGGATGTTGGAGAGAGTAGGGATATTGGTATGAATTTAAAGACTTTTCGGTCTTTTTCGGGGCAGGCGCCCCGCCGTTTCGATAGCTGAGGTTTCGTTATGGCCAGATCAACCGACGACGAAAAAACCACCACCTCCGTGCGTGACAAGGCGACCCGGGAGCTCTTCGATCGGGAGCAGGCTCAGGCCCAGGGGGAGAGCGCGGACCAGGCAGAGGCGTTGCGCAGCTCTGGACAGGATGCGGAGCACGCCCAGGAAGATGTCTCGATGTCCTCGATCCAGCGGGCCGACATCGAACCTCAGGTGTTGGGAGAAGAAGCGCCGGCCGGGGCCGGCGCTACGGACGAAGAGGAGGATGAGGCGGGACGGCAGGGTGCCGCCACGACGCCGGCGGATAATACAACCGAGTTCGGGCAGAGCGCCGCCAGCGGTGTCTTCAGCGAGGCGGGAGTCAGTTATCAGGCGGAGGTTGCGTCGGCATCGGGAGAGGAGGGTGAGGGCGAAGAGGAGGCCGCCGGTACCCAGGGGCGGGTTGCCGCAGCTGATACTGAATTCGATTTCGCCGGCATAGGCGGTGACCAAGGGGCGGCGATGGGTGGTGCCGTCGGTACGGTGGAGCAGGCGCCGGGCGTGCCGCTCCCCAGCCATGAAGAGGGGCTGGAGGAGGTCAATGCCGCGCCCGAGGATATTCAGCTCTCGGCCACGGAAATCGATGAGAACGCGGCCCCCGGAACGGTGGTTGCCACCCTGAGCGCAACCGATCCCGATAGCGGTGAGACCTTCCGCTACAGCCTCAGCGGCGAGGATGCGGGCAACTACGAGATCGTTGGCGATGAGCTGCGGGTGCGCGCCGGTGCCGATATCGACTTTGAAAGCGGGCGGCAGCAGGAGGTGACGATCCAGGTCACCGACTCCGCCGGCAATACCTACAGCGAGCGCTTCACCATCAACGTCAATGACCTGGATGATGGAGAGCGCACCGTGATTCGTGCGACGGAGCGGGATGATGTGCTCCATGGCGGTGACTACGCCGAGGATATCTCCGCCCTCAAGGGTGATGACCAAGTCTATGGCGCGGGCGGTGATGATCGTATTGCCGGCGATCAGGGCGATGACATGCTCGATGGTGGAGAGGGGGACGATGTCCTTCTTGGCGGGGAGGGATCCGATCGGCTCTATGGCGGTACGGGTGATGACCGGCTCGATGGTGGAGAGGCACGCGATACCCTGTATGGCGGAAAGGGGGACGACCATCTGGATGGCGGTTTCGCCTCCGACAAGCTGTATGGTGGTGAAGGCAGCGATGTGCTGATGGGCAACCGGGGCATGGATGAGCTGCATGGCGAAGCGGGCGACGACACGCTGGATGGTGGATGGGGCGCCGATATCCTGGATGGGGGCGCGGGCGATGATCTGCTGAGCGGTGGCAGGGCCAATGACCGGGTGATCGGCGGGGAAGGCAGCGATACCGTTGTCTTTACCGGCAGCCGCGAGGAGTATCGGATTACACAGGAGGGAGATACCTACACCGTTACCGACCTGGTCGGTGGACGAGACGGAATCGATTCTGTCACCGGCGTCGAGCATTTTCAGTTCGCCGATGGTGTTGTCCCGGTGGATCATATACTGGATGCCGAGAATGAGGCGCCCGAGTTCGACGGTGAGATGGAGATCGATACGGGGGGGGATGGCGGACTCTTGACCGGAGAGCTCAGGGCCACCGATGGGGATGTCGGTGATCAGCTCATCTACAGCCTCGATAGCGAGGCCCCCGCCGGTTTTGTACTCAACCCCGATGGCAGCTACAGCTTTGACCCCTCGGATGACGCTTATGCCAGCATGGCCCAGGGTGATAGCACGGTTCTCACCGTTGCGGTCCGGGTCACGGACCAGGAGGGGGCCGGCGACACCACCCAGATCCGCATCCATGTTCAGGGGACCAACGACGCCCCGGTGGCGGGAGCGGAGGTGATCGCCTCGGTGGGCGAGGGCGACAGCGCGATTCACGGCCTGCTGAGCGCGACGGATGTCGACAGCGGCGCCGAACTCACCTATCAGATCGACGGCGACGCCCCGGCGGGGTTCGTGCTCAACCCCGACGGCAGCTACAGCTTCGACCCCTCGGATGAGGCCTACGCCAGCCTGGGTAAAGGCGACAGCACCACCCTGACGGTGCCGGTGACGGTGACCGACGAACACGGGGCCGGCGACACCACCCAGATCCGCATCCATGTTCAGGGGACCAATGATGCCCCGGTGGCTGGGGCGGAGGTGATCGCCTCGGTGGGCGAGGGGGACACTCTCCTCCAAGGCCAGCTGAGCGCGACGGATGTCGACAGCGGCGCCGAACTCACCTATCAGATTGACGGCGGCGCCCCGGCGGGGTTCGTGCTCAACCCCGACGGCAGCTACAGCTTCGACCCCTCGGACGAGGCCTATGCCAGCCTGGGTAAAGGCGACAGCACCACCCTGACGGTGCCGGTGACGGTGACCGACGAACACGGAGCTGGCGACACCACCCAGATCCGCATCAACGTCCAGGGGACCAACGACGCCCCGGTGGCGGGAGCGGAGGTGATCGCCTCGGTGGGCGAGGGGGACACTCTCCTCCAAGGCCAGCTGAGCGCGACGGATGTCGACAGCGGCGCCGCACTCACCTATCAGATCGACGGCGACGCCCCGGCGGGGTTTGTGCTCAACCCCGACGGCAGCTACAGCTTCGATCCCTCGGACGAGGCCTACGCCAGCCTGGGTAAAGGCGACAGCACCACCCTGACGGTGCCGGTGACGGTGACCGACGAACACGGGGCCGGCGACACCACCCAGATCCGCATCAACGTCCAGGGGACCAACGACGCCCCGGTGGCGGTGAGCTTGTCGGCGTCATCGGTTGTGGAAAACGCGGAGGCCGGCACCCTGGTCGCCAACCTCGCAGCCACCGATGTGGATGCGGGCGATACCTTCACCTATGAGCTGGTAGAGGATGCCTCCGGTCTGTTCGAAGTGGTGGGCGATCAGTTGCTGGTGAGGGCGGGTGCCGATATCGATTACGAGACGGCGCAGAGCCATGGGGTGAGCATCAAGGTGACCGATGCCAGCGGTGCCTCCCATACGGAAACCGTACACATAAGCGTCTCCGACATCGAGGAGGGAACAGTCACCCGGGTCGAAATGGGGGGCGGCAAGAATGAAAAGTATGAAGGTGGTGAGGAGGCGGAAGAGGTCGCCATGGGCGGCGGCAGGGGCCAGAAGGTCGAAGCCGGTGGCGGTGACGACAGCGTGACCATGGGTGAAGGCGCCGCTCAGAAGGTGTTTGGGGGCGAAGGGGATGATCGGATCACCATGGGTGATGGCAAGGCCCAGCAGGCCTTCGGGGGCGAGGGCGATGACACCATCACCATGGGTGGGGGTGAAAAACAGTACGCCGATGGCGGTGCCGGTGACGATACGATCATCGGCGGAGATAGCCAGGACAAGGTCAGCGGTGGTGTGGGCGACGATACCATCGACGGGGGAACCGGTACCGACACGGCGGTCTACCGGGGAAGAATGGATGAGTACGAGTTCAGCAGGAACGAGGACGGCAGTATCGTGGTGCACGATAACGTGGAGGGGCGTGATGGCACGGACACCCTCTACGATATCGAGTTACTGCAATTCAGGGATCAGACGGTGAGCACCGATGAACTTCCCTTCGACGACACCATACGCGGCAGCGCTGGTGACGACCGGATCGAGGGAACGGAAGAGAACGATGTGATCGAAGCGATGGCCGGTGACGACGTGATTCACGGCCTGGGAGGCAGCGACACCATTGATGCGGGCGCGGGCGATGATGAGGTCCATACCCTTGAAGGCGATGATGTCATCGATGGCGGAAGCGGCAATGATGAGCTGCGCGCGGGTGGGGGTGATGACAGCCTGAGCGGCGGCACCGGCAGTGATGCACTGTTCGGTGAGGCGGGTGCCGACAGCCTCTCCGGCGGTGCTGGAAACGATCAACTCTACGGCGGTGCGGGTGATGACACACTGAGCGGTGGGGCTGGAGCCGACCGGTTGGTAGGTGGTGCGGGCGTTGATACCGCCGATTACAGCGACTCCGGCAAGTCGGTCAATATCGACATGGCCAAGGGGAGTGCCAAGGGAGGGGATGCCCAGGGTGATATCTACTCCGGGATCGAGAACGTCAGGGGCAGCATGGGCAGGGATACGATTCGCGGTGACGACCAGGAGAATCTGATCCAGGGCATGGGTGGCGCGGACAAACTCTATGGCCGTGACGGCGATGACATGCTCCAGGGCGGGGGTGGGAACGATCAGCTCTACGGCGATGCCGGCGACGACACCCTGCTCGGTGGAGCCGGGAATGATCTGATGTTCGGAGGTGCCGGGGCGGATCACATGGACGGAGGTGAGGGGAGTGACACTGTCAGCTACTCCGCTTCCAAGACGGGTGTGGAGGCTGATCTCGGTGCGGGCGGTCCCGGAGGTGACACATTTACCAGTGTGGAGAATCTGATTGGGTCGGGGCAGGATGACGTGCTGACCGGCGATGATGCCAACAACCGGCTGGTCGGGGGTGGAGGAGATGACCGTATCAGCGGTGGTGGCGGAAAAGACACAATCCGTGGCGGCCAGGGCGAGGATGTGCTGGATGGTGGTGCCGGAAGGGATACCCTGGATTACTCCGACTCCAAAGGCGGTGTCGATGTCGACCTCGCCACCGGGCAGGTCAGCGGCGGTTTTGCCGAGGGTGATGTGATCAGCAACTTCGAGAATGTCGCCGGTTCCAAACAGGGGGATACCCTGAGCGGCACGGACGGCGACAACACCCTGGATGGCAACCAAGGCGATGATCAACTCGCGGGCGGCGCGGGCAACGACTGGCTGATCGGTGATCAGGGCGCGGATACCCTGGACGGCGGCAGCGGCAACGATGTGCTGCGTGGTGGTGACGGGGCGGATGTGATGCATGGCGGGGAGGGGATCGATACCCTCGATTATGCCGACTCGAAACAGGGGGTCAACGTCAACCTGGAGACCGGCGAGGCCAGTGGCGGTTTCGCAGAGGGTGATCGTTTCAGCGGCATGGAGCGGGTCACCGGGGGGCGGGGTGACGACATCATCACCGGTGATGAGCAAAACAACTACCTGCGCGGCAAGCAGGGCGATGACACCCTCTCCGGCGGCGAGGGCCGAGACTCCCTGCGCGGCGAACAGGGTGATGACGTGATGATCGGTGGTGCCGGTGATGACGTGTTGCGCGGTGATGCGGGTGAGGATACCGCCGTGTTTTCGGGAAATTTCGCCGATTATCGGGTCGTCGAGATCAGAGGTGGATACGCCGTTAAGGATCTGCGCCCCGATGGCGATGGTACCGACAAGGTCTATTCGGTCGAGAATTTCCAGTTCGCCGATGGGGTGGTCAAGGCGGCGGATTTGATCGAACAGGCCCCCACCGATGTGGTGTTCAGTTCCACAAGTATTGCCGATGGCAGTGGCGCGGGTACCGTGGTCGCCACCCTGCAGGCGGTGGATGAGAATACAGGTGACTCCTTTCACTATGAACTGGTCGGTGACGGTGTCGATCAGTTCGAGATTGTGGGCGATACCCTGGTGGTGAAGGAGGGTGCGGAGATCGATTTCGAGCAAGCCGGGTCGCATACCATCACGGTCCAGGTGACCGACTCCTCCGGCTTGAGCGTCACCAAGGAGGTCACCATCGAAGTGAGCGAAGGGCAGGAGCCTGTGACGGTCACCCCGGAGCCTACCCGGGCGGGCGGCATCGGGGAGGATGTGATCGGCGGGACCGCCGGTGATGATCAACTCTCGGGTTCGAGCGGGGATGATACCTTTCAGGGAGGTGGCGGTGATGATGTGATTCGCGGTGGCGGGACGGGGCCGACCGATATCGGTGTCTCATCGAACCAGGTCTCCGAGAATGCCGCGGGCGGCACCGTGGTGGCTACCCTGCGGGCCGCCGATGCCGACAGCGGAGACAGTTTCACCTATACCCTGTCGGGCGATGCATCGGGTCTGTTCGAGATTGTCGGCGACGAACTGCGGGTCAGGGAGGGGGCGGATATCGACTTCGAATCCCAGGTGGTGCACGAGGTGACCATCGAGGTGGCGGATGGCGCCGGCCATACCTACAGCGAATCATTCGGTATCAACGTGGTCGATGTGCGTGAGGCGGTCGAGGCGACCATCAAGGGCAAGTCCAAGAACGATGATCTCCGGGGTGGAGACGGGGACGATGTGATCGACGGCGGAGCCGGCAATGACGATATCGCCGGCGAGGGGGGCGATGATCTCCTGCTTGGTGGTACCGGGAACGATGAACTCGATGGCGGTGCGGGAAACGACCTGCTTGACGGTGGCGAAGGAAATGATCAGCTGGCCGGAGGCGAAGGCGATGACCTCCTCTCCGGTGGCGACGGCAATGACCGGATGGAGGGCGGCGCGGGTGACGACACGCTTCTCGGTGGTGCGGGTAACGACCGGATGGAGGGGGGAGAGGGCGGCGACCTGTTCAGGGGAGGTGCCGGAAACGACCAGATGCATGGTGGTGGCGGCGATGACAGCTTCTATGCCGGTGACGGACACGACAAGGCCTATGGCGACCAGGGCAACGACGCCTTCTTTGTCGATCCCTTTGAGGGCTCGAACTACTTCCATGGCGGTCACGGCGAGGGATGGACTGATGTGATCCATATCAACGCCGATGCCTATGTCGATGCGGCGCCGGACTCGCCCTGGAGCATCGAGATCGATGGGGAGCAGGTCCAGTTCGACATCGCCGATCATGCGCTGTCGCTCAACCCGGACACCAGTGGCGTGATTACCTTTGCCGACGGTTCCGAACTGACCTTCGACGGTGTCGAGCGTATCGAGTGGTGAAGCGGGGATGCAGGTACTGCGCGCCGGTCTGCACCGGTACGCAGTCCGGGGGTGCGCAGCACCCCTTCTTATCTCGGGCCGTTGCACGTAAACTCTGGGCTGTTCAGCCAAGGTAGATCACGAGAGAGAGAACATGCAGCAACTGCTGGAGATCATGGCCGCCCTGCGCGACCCCGACAAGGGGTGCCCCTGGGACCGGGAGCAGACCTTCGAGAGCATCGCCCCCTATACCCTGGAGGAGGCCTACGAAGTGGCCGATGCCATTGAACAGGGGGATATGCGGGAACTCCAGGCGGAGCTGGGAGATCTGCTGTTTCAGGTCGCCTTCTACAGCCAGATGGGACGAGAGCAGGGGCTGTTCGATTACGAGGCGGTCGAGGCGGGGATCTGCGAAAAGATGCGCCGCCGTCATCCCCATGTGTTCGGCGATGTGGAGGTGGGCAGCGCCGCCGAACAGAGCGAGGCGTGGGAGCGGCACAAGGCGGCCGAGCGCCGGCGCAAGGGGCGTGAACATCCCCATGGGCAGCTCGACGGTATCGCCCGGGCCCTCCCCGCCCTGGTACGGGCCGAGAAGTTGCAGCGGCGCGCGGCTAAGGTCGGGTTCGACTGGCCCGATGCCGACGGCGTGTTCGAAAAACTGCGTGAGGAGTGCGGCGAGTTGCGGCGGGCACGCGCCTCGGGCAGCCGCGCCGCGATGCGCGACGAACTGGGCGATCTGCTGTTCTCGGCGGTCAATCTGGCCCGGCACCTGGGGCTCGATGCCGAGCAGTCGCTGCGCGAGGCCAACGCCAAATTCGAGCGGCGCTTTCGCGGCATGGAGGCGGTGCTGGATGCCCGGGGAGAGGCCCTGGGTGGGTTGGCGATGGCGGAGCTGGACGCCGCCTGGGAACAGGTCAAGGCGGATGAACGGAGGGGCGGCTGATGCGCGAAATTCTGCGGGTCGCCACCTCGCGGCGTGAGGAGCTGATCGACATCACCCCCCGGGTCAGGGCTCTGGTGGGCGCCAGTGGGGTGCGTGATGGCCTGCTCGCGCTCTATGTCCAGGGGGCCACCGCGGCGCTTATGATCCAGGAGAACTGGGATGAGAGCGTGCAGGATGATGTCATCGATTTCCTGCGCGGCATCATTCCCCGGGGGGTCTGGCGGCACGACGCCCAGGACGGCAATGGGGATGCCCATCTGAAGTCGGGCCTGGTCGGACCCTCCGAGGTGATACCGCTGATCGATGGGGCGTTGGGGCTCTCCACCTGGCAGAATATATTTCTGTGCGAATTCGATGGACCACGCGCTGAACGCTGCGTGGTCTGTACGCTCATCGCCGACCACGGATGAGGAGATAGTGAAGATGATGGCGAGACGGATAGCGGCTTTGTGGGCGCTTGCGGCGCTGGTGTCGGGGTGTGCCACCAATCCGGTCACCGGCGAGAACGAGCTGATGCTGGTCTCGGAGGATACGGAGTTGCGGACCGGGCGCGAGCAGTATGCGCCGAGCCGCCAGATGCAGGGTGGGGATTTCCTCCTCGATCCGCCCCTCGGCGCCTATGTCGCGGAGGTTGGGCAGCGGCTGGTGCGGGTCAGCGACCGGAAGTTGCCCTACGAATTCTCAGTCATCAACGACTCCACCCCCAACGCCTGGGCTCTGCCCGGCGGTAAGATCGCGGTCAATCGCGGGCTGCTGTGGGAGCTGGGCAGCGAGGCGGAGCTGGCGGCGGTGCTCGCCCACGAGATTGTTCACGCGGCGGCCAGGCACGGCGCCCAGGGGATGCAGCGGGGCGTGCTGTTGCAGGGGGCGTTGATCGCCGCCGGTGTGGCGACGCGTGACAGCGACTATTCCCGGCTTGCGGTGGGCGCCGCCTCGGTCGGGGCCGGCCTGCTCAATCAGAGCTATTCGCGGGACGCGGAGCGGGAGGCGGACGAGTATGGCATGCGCTACATGGCGCGTGCGGGCTATGATCCGATGGCCGCGGTCGAGCTGCAGCAGACCTTCGTCCGGCTCAATGAGCGGCGCGAGCCGAACTGGCTGAGCGGGCTCTTCGCCAGCCATCCGCCGTCGCCGGAACGGGTCGAACTCAACCGGCGCACCGCCGCGCAATTGGGGGTGAAGGGAGAGCGCGGGGAGGCGCGCTACCGGCGGATGAGCGCGCGCCTGCGCGAGCTGCGTCCCGCCTACGAGGCCTACGATCAGGGGCGCAAGGCCCTCGCCGGGGGTGAAACGAAACAGGCCCTGGCGCTGGCGGAGCAGGCGCTGGGCCTGGAGCCGTCGGAGGCGCTTTTCCACGGCCTGAAGGGGGAGGCCCTGGCCCGGCAGGGGCGGACCGATGAGGCGGAGTCGGCCTACAATCGGGCGATCGACCTCGATCCGGGATTCTTCCGACACTACCTGCAGCGTGGCGAGGTGCGCCTCAAGCAGGGGCGCTGGGGCGAGGCACAGGCGGATCTGAAGCGCAGTCTGGCTCTGTTGCCGACCGCCGACGCCCACTACCTGCTGGGTCGGCTGGCACTGCGTGGAGGCGATCAGCGCGGCGCCCTGGTGCACTTTCGCAGTGCCGCCGGCTCCGGGTCGGACACCGGACGCCTGGCTGCGGGCGAGTTGGTGCGGATCCAGTTGCCGGATCAGCCGCAACGCTACCTTGGCACCCGCTTGGGTATCGAGCGGGGGTGGTTGGTGGTGCAGGTCTCCAACGACACGCCCCTTGCGGTTGATCGGGTCGAACTGCTGGTCGGGCGACAGGGTCAACAGCGTGGGGCGCGTTATCGGATCGGACGCGTGATACCCTCGGGCGGACAGGTCAGGGTGGTGACCGATATCCGCCTGGAGAGCCGTGAACAGTTGCCGCAGTGGCGCGCGCTGGTGCGCCGGGCGAGGATCGTCGAGTAGAAAATGAGTTTTCTGGATCACATCCGGGCGTGCAATAACCACGACCCGTCACAGTTTATCCCCTTCTATGTCAACGGTGTCGGCGTCGGCCGGGTGCGGCCGGATTTCGCCGGACGGCTGCGCCAGTGGCCGGGTATCTTCACGGTGGAGGAAGATGCGCTGCACTGCCGTCTGGAACAGCGCGACCTGGCCGGACGCAGCGCTGCCTTCGCTGAAATACTCGGGGTGCTGGATCGTCAGGATGTGATCAGCCATCTGCATGGCGAGCAGTACGAAGCGACGCCGGATGGGCGCGGCGCGGGGATTGTACATGTCGACCGTGCCGCGGTGGCCTACTTCGGCGTGCGTGCCTTCGGGCAGCACATCAATGGGTACGTGCGCGACGGTGACCAGATAAAGATGTGGATCGGCCTCCGTTCGTCCGATCGCAAGGTTTTCCCCGGCCATCTGGACAATCTCGCCGCCGGTGGGCTGCCGGCGACCATCACCCTGGAGGAGAATCTGCTCAAGGAGTGCTGGGAGGAGGCGGCGATTTCCCCCGGACTGGCGTGCCGGGCGCGCCCCGTGGGGGCCATCACCTACTGCGCCGACAGCGACAAGGGGGTCAAGCCCGACACCCTCTTCTGCTACGACCTGGAACTGCCCAGTGACTTCGAGCCGCGCTGTAACGACGATGAGGTGGAGGCGTTCTATCTGATGTCCATGGATGAGGTGCTGGAGATCGTCGATGGCAGCGATCGTTTCAAACTCAACTGCAATCTGGTGGTGACCGATTTTCTCGTACGCCACGGTTACCTGGGTCCGGAGCACCCCGATTATCTGGCGATCGTCAGCGGTCTGCACCCGCGCCTGCCGGAGATATGAGCCGCGTGCTACACTCACTCTTCAGGTCGTTTCCCGAGGTGCCCCCGGAGGCATAGGGAAACTTCATCGCCGTCAGGGGGTCCAATTGGTCCCGTGAAGTTGGACTGAATAATATGCGAAACCGGTTGTTTGTCAGGTTGTTACTCCTCGCCGTTCCTCTCTGGGGCGGCGTCGCCTGCGCCACCCTCAACGAGGTTGAGGTCGATGCGCTGGAACCGACCCGGGAGCAGCGCCAGGCGGCGCTGCTGACCCTGCGCCTGGTGGAGCGCTATCACTACAAGCGGCACGATCTGGACGACGCCATGTCCTCGGATATCCTGGACCGCTACATCGAAAGCCTGGATTCCAATAGGAGCTACTTCCTGCAGCGGGATATCGACCGCTTCGAGATCTATCGCGAGCATCTGGACGAGGATCTCAAGGAGGCCCGCTTGGACCCCGCCTTCGACATCTTCAAGGTGTTCCGGCAACGGGTCGACGAACGTATTACCCGGGCCCTGGGGCTGCTGGAGGGGGAGTTCGACTTCACGCAGGACGAGGCGTACCGTTTCGACCGTTCGGATGCCCCCTGGACGGTGGATGCCGCCGCCATGGATGAGTTGTGGCGCAAGCGGGTGAAGAACGATGTGCTGAGTCTGCGCCTGACCAAGAAACAGCCCGACGGGAAGAAGATCAGAGAGACCCTGCGCAAGCGCTACGAGAGTATCCGGCGCCGGACCAACCAACTCAGCGCCCAGGATGTGGTCCAGACCTATCTCAACGCCTACACCCAGACACTGGAACCCCACACCGCCTATATGTCGCCCCGGGTGTCGGAGAATTTCGATATCAACATGCGGCTCTCACTCGAAGGCATAGGCGCGGTGCTGCGCAGCGAGGACGAGTACACCGTGGTGCAGCAGGTGGTGGCGGGCGGGCCGGCGGGTCTCAGCGGCAAGGTGGCGGCTGGCGACCGCATCGTTGGCGTTGGTCAAGGCCAGGATGGCGAGATCGAGGATGTGGTGGGTTGGCGCCTGCAGGATGTGGTGGACCGGATTCGCGGTGCCAAGGGGACCACGGTGCGGCTGCGGCTGCTGCCCGAAGGGGCGGACGAGAGCAAGATCAAGCAGATCAGCCTGGTGCGCAATGAGATCAAACTGGAGGACATGGCGGCCAAGCGCTCGATCATCGAGGGTCTGGACGCCATGGGGTCGCTGCGCATCGGGGTGATCGACCTGCCCACCTTCTACCGCGATTTTGGCGCTTATACCGCCGGGAAGGAGGACTTTCGCAGCACCACCCGCGACGTTCGCCGACTGATCAAGGAGCTGACGGCCCAGGGGGTGGACGGAATCGTGATCGACCTGCGCGGCAATGGCGGCGGCTCTCTGGTCGAGGCCACCGAACTGACCGGACTGTTCATCCCCTCCGGTCCGGTGGTGCAGGTCAAGAGCTCCGATGGCGAGCTGGAGGTGGAGCAGGATCCCGACCCCGAGATGGTCTACGGCGGGCCGCTGGCGGTGCTGGTGGACCGCAGCAGCGCCTCCGCCTCGGAGATCTTCGCCGGCGCCATTCAGGATTACCGGCGCGGCATCATCATCGGTGAGCCCACCTTCGGCAAGGGGACGGTGCAGACGCTGGTCGATCTCGGCCGCTATGTGCGTGTGAACGGGGATCTCATGGGGCGCTTGCGCATGACCATGGCCCAGTTCTTCCGGGTCAACGGCGGCAGCACCCAGTTCAACGGGGTGACCCCGGATATCCTGTTTCCCACCGCCGCCGGCTCCGAGGAGCATGGCGAGCGTGGTCTGGAAAATGCCCTGCCCTGGGCGCGCATCGATGCCGCCGATTACCTGCCGAGGAAGATCGACAACATTGGGGAGTGCCGCCAACGCCACCTGGCGCGGATCGAGCATGACCCCGGCTTTGACTATCTCGCTGCGGAGACGGCGTTGCTGATCGAGGCTCGGGAGCGCAAGGTCCTGTCGTTGCGCGAGAGTCAACGGTTGGCGGAGTGGGAGGCGCGCGAGGCGCTCAGGAAGGAGAAAAAAAACCGCTTCCTGCTCTCGGTGGGGCTGGATCCGGAGGACGACGATGAGGTGCCGGCGGCGCACGAAGATCTCCCGGCGGAAGAGGATCCGGTGGCCAGGATCATGCTCAATGAGGCGGCGCGGATTCTGGCCGATTGCATCGGCGACCGGCCGCCGCGGGCCGCGATGGCCGATTGAACCGCCTACCGGCATGCCCCCGCCCGCGCCGCCGCGGGTCGCTTTGGGCGGGCGGAGTCCGCGGGTATAATGCAGTGCTTTGGTCAGTGGAAACCGCCATTTGCCCCAATCGATAGACAAGCGGCTTGAGCAGATCGTCGATTCCGGGCAGCGGGAGGTGCTGGCCGGAGGGGCAATCGGTCTGGAGAAGGAGAGCCTGCGGGTCTCCCCGGACGGGGGCATCTCCCAACAGCCGCACCCCTCCGCCCTCGGATCGGCACTGACCCACCCCTATATCACCACCGACTACTCCGAGGCACTGATCGAGCTTATCACCCCGCCCTTCGAACAGGCGGGCGAGGCCCTGGATTTCCTGTGTGATGTCCAGAGATTTGTCTACCGGAGTCTCGACCGGGAGCTGCTCTGGTCCACCAGCATGCCCTGCGTGCTGGCCGGAGGCTCCGCCATTCCCATCGCCTGCTACGGCAGCTCCAACGCGGGGCGGATGAAGACCGTCTACCGCCGGGGGCTGGGGCATCGCTACGGCCGGGTGATGCAAGTGATCGCGGGGGTGCACTTCAACTTCTCCGCAGACCCCCGGTTGTGGCCGCTGTTGCATGGACTCGATGGGGGTCGGGGGGAGCTGCGCCACTACATCGACCAGGGTTATTTCGGCCTGACCCGGAACCTGCTGCGCTATGGCTGGCTGATCCCCTACCTGTTCGGCGCCTCACCCGCGGTGTGCAAATCGTTCCTCGCCGGCCGACCGACTCCGCTCCAGGAGTTTGATCACACCACCTACTACGAACCCTATGCCACCTCCCTGCGCATGGGCGACATCGGCTACACCAACAGCAAGGAGAAAGGGGTCGGCCTGAAGGCGAACTACAACAGTCTGGATGCCTACGTCGCCAGTCTGACCCGGGCGATCGATACCCCGTCTCCGTTATGGGAGCGGATCGGGGTGGTGGTCGACGGGCGCTACGAACAGCTCAACACACATATCCTGCAGATCGAGAACGAGTACTACAGCACGGTGCGCCCGAAGCAGGTGCTGGAGGGGCTGGAGAAGCCGACCCATGCCCTGCGGTCCAGG
This sequence comes from Candidatus Sedimenticola endophacoides, assembly GCA_003062205.1. Lineage (GTDB taxonomy): Bacteria > Pseudomonadota > Gammaproteobacteria > Chromatiales > Chromatiaceae > Sedimenticola_A > Sedimenticola_A endophacoides. The sequence goes on along the minus strand of PQCP01000115.1, from coordinate 7,995 downwards.
GGGGTACGCTACATCGAACTGCGCTCGCTGGATGTGAACGCCTTCCATCCCCTCGGGGTGAGCGAGGAGCAGTTGCTGTTTCTCAAGGCCTTCATGCTCTACTGTCTGCTGCGCGAGAGTCCCCCCATCGATATCCTGGAGCAGCGGGAGATCGACCAGAACCTGGGTGGTGTGGCCCACCGGGGCCGTGACCCTTCGCTGGCACTGCTGTGCCGGGGTCGCGAGCGCCGCCTGCGTGATTGGGCAGGCGAGATTCTGGATCAGATGCAGGGCATCTGCGAGCTGTTGGATGAGGGCCGGGCGCAGGCCCCTCATCAGCGCAGTCTGGTCCGCCAGCGCGAACGGGTCGCCGACCCCGAGCAGACACCGTCGGCGCGCATGCTTCGCCAGATGCGCGAGCGCGGGGAGGGCTTTTTCCAGTTTGCCCAGCGCATGTCGCACCGCCACCGGGAATACTACGAGGGGGCGGCGCTCTCCGGGGAGCGGCTGGAGTGGTTTCGACGGGAGGCGGATGCCTCGCTGCGCCGCCAGGGCGAGCTGGAGGCGGACGACGAGGTCGACTTCGCCACCTTTCTGCGGCAGTACTTCGCCCAGTGACGGGTCACACCCTGCGCAGCAGCCGGTCCAGCGCGCGGGTGGTGAGCAGACGCTTCAGATAGCCGAACAGGTAGGTGGGGAAGGTGACATAGTAGCGCGGGCGGGGACGCCGGCTCTCCAGGGCGTGGGTCACCTTCGCCAGGACCGCCTCCGGCGGCAGGGTGAAGGGGACCGCCGCGCCCTCCTGGGTCAGGCGCTGCTCCATCGCCCGGTAGGCCTCCCGGTGCGGGCTGTGCGCGGCGTCGATATGACGCTTCCACATCCGGTAGGCGTTTTCCCGGAAGCGGCTCTCGATGGGGCCGGGCTCGACCAGGCTGACGAAGATGCCGCTGCCGTGCAGTTCCAGCCGCAGGGTGTCGCTCAACCCCTCCAGGGCGTATTTACTGGCGTTGTAGGCCCCCCGGTAGCGCAGGGCGGCAAATCCAAGCACCGAGCTGTTCTGGATGATACGGCCCTCGCCCCGGGCGCGCATCGCCGGTAGCAGCCGGCAGGTGAGCTGGTGCCAGCCGAAGAGGTTGGTCTCGAACTGGGCCCGCAGCACCTCCCGGGGCAGGTCCTCCACCGCCCCCGGCTGGCCGTAAGCGCCGTTGTTGAACAGGCCGTAGATCGTCCCGCCCCCCAGGCGCAGCGCCTGGTCGGCGGCCCGGTCGACGCTGGCCGGATCGGCCAGTTCCAGTTCTATGGCGTGCAACCCCTCGCGCTCCAGCATCTCCAGGTCTTCAGGGTTCCTCGCGGTGGCCAGTACCGGGTAACCCCGCTCGCGCAGTCCCCTGGCCACGCACAGGCCGATACCGCTGGAGCAGCCGGTGATCAGGATGGGCCTGTTTGCGGGAGAGGGCTTTGTGGTCGGGTCATTCATATCCTGTCACTCAGACTTTGGGGCAGGCCGTACCGCTCATCAGGTGAACCGATTGTGTAAATCATACGGTTGCGCCAAACAGACGGATTTCAGCCGCATCACATGCGGTTTCTCCCGGTTTTTGGAGAGGGTCTGAGCGCGCATCCTGTTCGATTCCCAAATCCCGGGTAAAGATTCAGCTCCATTGCCGGATATCGAGCCCGCTAGGGGCGTGGAGTCGATGTCCCGAAGGCAGGTCAGCCAGGCAAGCGGATCGGGCGCAATCGATCCCGGTTCCGGTGAGCGCGGCGAACTAAAGAAACGGGAATGCAAAGCCGCTATACTCTGCACAAGGGGTAGAATAAGACAATAAGTAAGGTTTGCCCAGCGTAACCCGGGTGGCCGGTGCATCGTGAGGTTATCTTTGTGGATATTGCAACACTCATAGGCTTGCTTGGCGGATTCGGCATTATCATCGGCGCCATCGCCACTGGTGGCGACGTGATGCTGTTTGTGAATGTTCCCTCCCTGCTGATCGTCGTCGGCGGCACCTTCATGGTGACCCTGATGCAGGTCTCTCTGGGGGATTTTCTGGGCTCGTTCAGCATCGGCCTCAGGGCTTTTTTCTACAAGGTGGATTCCCCCCAGAAGCTGATTCAAGAGTGTCGCTACCTCGTGAAAGATTTTGGGACATCCCAGTCCCCAAAATCGACTCGCCAACGCGACAGCCGTTACTGCCCCGACCGTCCTGCGCTCATCACGACTCCGTCCCGCACATTGCAGCAAAGCTGCTCGTGCGCAACTCCGTCATGATGACCACAATGACTCTACGGCGTGTCGGATGCGCTATTTGTATGCCCTACGTCACTCCCTATCGGTCGTAACTGCGGCCATACAACCGCGCCTACGCCTATCGGGGACTAACCGCCTTCGCTTCGCTCTCCATGGCGGTTAGCGGAGGAGGCGGTGCAACTGGCCGACGTGGCGCGCAAGAACGGCCTGCTGGCCCTTGAAGGGCAGGAGATCAGCAACGACTTTCTGAAACAGGGGATCGGGCTCTGCGTCGACGGGCACGATCCCGCGCTGGTCAAGAAACTGCTCTCGTCGGATATCAACCTGACCATCCAGCGCCACGAGGTGGGTCAGACCATGTTCAAGAACATGGGTGTGATGGCACCCGCCATGGGTATGATCGGCACCCTGGTCGGCCTGGTGCAGATGCTGGCCAACATGTCCGACCCCGCCAGTATCGGCCCGGCGATGGCCGTCGCCCTGTTAACCACACTCTACGGGGCGGTTATCGCCAACGCCTTCGCCCAGCCGATGGCGGATAAGCTGGCCCGCGCCAGCGCCCTGGAGAAGACCAACAAGGCGCTCATCCTGGAGACTATCGCGGGGATCCAGGAGGGGATGAATCCGCGGGTGCTGGAGCAGTTGCTCAGCACCTACCTGCCCGCCAACAAGCGGGTCAAGGCCGAATAGGAGCCGGCGGCATGGCTGATGAATGCCCCAAATGTGAAGATGGGTTGCCCGCCTGGCTGGCGACATTCGCCGATCTGATGTCGCTGTTGATGTGTTTCTTCGTCCTGCTGCTCTCTTTCGCCACCATGGATGCGGTCCGCTTCAAGAAGATGGCCGAATCGATGAAGGATGCGTTCGGCGTGCAGCGCGAGGTGCCGGCCATTGACGTCGTCATGGGGACCAGCATCGTGATGACCGAATTCAGTCCCACCACCACGCCCGAGCCCTCTCCGATCGACGAGGTGCGGCAGCAGACCACCGAGGTCGAGAAGCAGCACCTGGATGTGAAGGATGCGATGGAGGCCGTCGCCGAGCAGATCAAGCAGGAGATCCAGGAGCAGGCGGAGCAGTTGCGGGAGGAGCTGCGGGAGGAGATCGGGGACGGCAAGATCAATGTGGAGGCGGAAGAGGCACGCATCGTCATCCGGATCGAGGAGAAGGGGTCGTTTCCCTCGGGCAGTGACCGCCTCGATCCCGCCTTCTACGATGTGATGGACCGCATCAGCGGAGTCGTGGTCAACACGCCGGGAAAGGTGATCGTGGCCGGCCACACCGACGACGTGCCGATTTCCACCACGCGTTTCCGCTCCAATTGGGAGCTCTCCTCGGCACGGGCCGTGACGGTGGTGCACGCCCTGCTACAGAACCCGGCGGTCGATGAGAGCCGTGTAGTGGTGGAGGGGCGGGCCGACTCGGCCCCCCTGGTCCCCAACAGCTCGTCCGAAAACCGCGCGCGCAACCGTAGGGTGGAGCTGATTATCGAGCGTTCCAACGAGATCGAGAACGCCATCCCGCAAACCGGGCCAACCCCTGGCTGATCCCGGACGCCGCCGGGTAGGGCGGGCCGGCGAGGAGGAACACCAGACCATGATTGAGAGTGTGCGATGAGTGCAGATGAAGCCAACAGCGAGGCCAATCCCGAGCGCAGACGCTTTTTCCGGATCGACGACGCGGTCAGCCTGACCTATGACCTGGTGCCGTCGGATCAGTTGCAGGCGCGGCTGGAGCGGATGCAGGGCGATCAGGAGCGCGACTTTACCGTCATGAGTGATATCGCGGCCGTCACCCAGGAGATGGCGGGGATCGTGCACAAGCTGGAGCTTGACGAACCGGACATCGCCAAATACCTCAAGGCGCTGGATCGCAAGATCAATATCCTGGGGCGCGCCTTTCTGCTCCATAGCGGCCAGATCTCCCCCCACCAGGCGCACGCGGTCAACCTCAGTGCCAGCGGCATGGCCTTCGAGGCGGCGGATGCCTTCGCCCCGGGTGACCTGCTGGAATTGCGGCTGGTGCTGATGGGCAGCTTTACCGGCATCCTGATCCTCGCCCGGGTGGTGGAGTGCTGTGAGATCACGCAGACCACGGAGGGGGACCGCTATGCGCTGCGGGTGGATTTCACCCACCTGCGCGACACCGACCGGGACATCCTGATCAGCCATATCGTCCGCCGCCAGAGCGACCAGCTGCGCCGCCGCCGCGAGGCCCTGGAGGAGGCGGAGGATCAGGTAGAGACGAGTCCGGAATTACCCGGATAGCGCTCTCTTTCCCCGGTGGCCCCGGCGTCCATGGGAGCCGGTTGACCCTTAAATCCCGATTATACAATCTGCTTAATCAGGAAGACCCGGAAATCCCGGATCCCGAAGGGCGCTGCCGGGAGAGATGAAAGCGGTTTTTCCCCCCCTCTTTGGCTACGTACATCGCCTTGTCGGCCTCGATCAGCAGCCCGGCTGGTGTCTTGGTGTTTATCGGGTAGACGGCAATACCGATGCTGGCGCTGATCTGCACTTCATGGTTGCCGATTGTATAGGGGTGGGCCAGGGTGGTGAGAATTTTCTCGGCCACCGTCACGGCGGCGGTGTGGTTATGGATCTCCGCGGAGACCACAACGAACTCGTCACCACCGAAGCGGGCCACGGTGTCGATTCCCCTGATGCAGATATGCAGTCTCTGGGTGACCAATTTCAGCAATTCATCGCCCGCGATGTGACCCAGTGAATCGTTGATCGGTTTGAATCCATCAAGGTCGATGAACAGGACGGCGACCCGGTGGCCGTGCCGGTCAGCCTGCAGGCAGGCCATCTCCAGGCGGTCATCCAGAAGCGAGCGGTTGGGCAGGCCGGTCAGTACGTCATGGTTGCCCAGGTGCTTGATCTCCTCTTCCATTCTGATCCGCTCGGTGATGTCATGGATGATTGCATAGAGAAGATTGTTGCCGTGCAGGCGGACCCCGGTGGTGTACATCTCCACGTCGCGCAACTCGCCGTTGCTCAGGCGGTGCTGGAACAGGTAGTGATCGCGCTCGGCGCTTTTGGCACTGGTGATCTGCTCTTTCAGCTGCTCCGCCGGCATGGCGTTGAGGTCGCTGAGCGACATCGCCTGCATGAATTCGATCGGGTAGCCGTAGAATCGGGCCGCCGCCTCATTGGCGTCGATGATGCGTCCGGTTTTCGATTCAATGATCAACTGCATCGCCTTGCTGTGGGAGAAGAGGCGCCGGTAGCGGTTCTCACTCTTGCGCAGGTCCGTCTCGACGGTTGTCCGGTCGCTGATTTCGCGGCGCAGATCGACGATATGCCGGTGTGAGCTGATCTCGGAGAAGAGCAGCACCCCGAGCAGGGTCAGCGTGAGCATCGAGCCGGCGATGGCGGTGTTTTTGGCCCGTTGCAGTTCCTGCCGCAGGAGGGGACTGGAGAGGATCGAAGCTTCAGGCACCGACAGACCGAAGGTCCAGATGTCGCCATTGATGGTGGCGGAACTCCAGAAGGTGAACTCGCGCCCGGTTTTTCCAGACCAGATGACCCAGTCGCTGCTGGTGTTTCCCCGTTGCACCCCTGCGAGGAGATTGTCATAGTGCGCCGCACCCTGCGACCGCTGCATGGCGAATATCTCGTCCAGCGGATGCGTACGGTAGTGTGCCGGGAAGTCCTCGCGCCCGCTAAAGACCAGCCGGTTGTTGCGGCTCAGCCAGCTGTGTTCCCCCATCCCAAGTGCGATATTGCTGAGAAAACGTCTGGCCACCTCCAGTTCCAGCTCCCAAGGTGTCCGCTGGTCGGTCAGGCGCTGCCGCAGTTCAAGCCAGGACTGGGCCGCACCGGCCGCCTGCAAGAGTGTCGCTACCTCGTGAAAGATTTTGGGACATCCCAGTCCCCAAAATCGACTCGCCAACGCGACAGCCGTTACTGCCCCGACCGTCCTGCGCTCATCACGACTCCGTCCCGCACATTGCAGCAAAGCTGCTCGTGCGCAACTCCGTCATGATGACCACAATGACTCTACGGCGTGTCGGATGCGCTATTTGCAAGAGTGTCGCTACCTCGTGAAAGATTTTGGGACATCCCAGTCCCCAAAATCGACTCGCCAACGCGACAGCCGTTACTGCCCCGACCGTCCTGCGCTCATCACGACTCCGTCCCGCACATTGCAGCAAAGCTGCTCGTGCGCAACTCCGTCATGATGACCACAATGACTCTACGGCGTGTCGGATGCGCTATTTGTATGCCCTACGTCACTCCCTATCGGTCGTAACTGCGGCCATACAACCGCGCCTACGCCTATCGGGGACTAACCGCCTTCGCTTCGCTCTCCATGGCGGTTAGCGGTGGCGGCTTACGTGGATGACTATAATCAGTCTCGCCTACACAGTGCTATCGGCTATATCACCCCTGCCGACAAGCTGGCAGGCAAGGCCCCTGAGATCTTGGCAAACCGGGAACAGAAGCTGGCAGAAGCACGTAACCGACGTGCAGAAAATAGGCAGTTACAATCGGTACATCTGCCCACGGGCAGCCGTGAGGTTGTCTCTTAAATGTGAACCGGAAAACTCCGGTTCAGGCTGAACCAGGACACCCACTCAATCAGGGGAAGAGCCCTCATTTCTATGCAGGTGGCGCATGCTCATGTTAATGGCCACCCGCCCTTTGAACAGCCCCTTTCGATGCCAGCGGGCGATTTGGGACATGGCCTGTTTCATCACATGGCGGTCCAGTTCGATGATCAGGCCCGTTGACTCCGCTATGGGTATGAATTTCAAGGGTGGCACCAGACCCAACGAGGGATTCTGCCACCGCACCAGCGCCTCGACCCCCATCACCTGATTGTCCCGCCCCTTGATCTGGGGTTGATAGTGGATGATGAACTCCCGGTTTTTCATGGCGGTGCGCAGGCCACCCTCCATATGCAGGCGTTCGAATGCCTGCTCGGTCATCTCCTGGCTGTAGTATTGAAAATTGTTCCGCCCCTCATGTTTCGCCTTGTACATGGCCGCATCGGCATTCCTCAGAAGCTCCCGGGCACTGCTTCCGTTATCCGGATAGATGCTGATACCGATGCTGCTGCCCACATACAACTCATTGCCCTCAACGGTGAGAGGATTGAGGATCGTCCGGATAATCTTTTCGGCCAGCAGCGAGGCATCCTGACCACGCTTGAGCCCCTCCATGATAATCGTGAACTCGTCTCCGCCAAGCCTGGACAGTGTATCCTCCGCCCGTATCACTCCCTGCAGCCGCTGCGTCACCTCATTCAGCACCAGATCACCCGTGCGGTGGCCAAGCGAGTCGTTGATCTCCTTGAAGTGATCCAGATCGATGAACAGCAGCGCCACCATGAAACCGTTCCGCCGCGCCATCGCGATACTGCGTTCCATCCGATCCATGAACAGGCTCCTGTTGGCCAGGCCGGTCAGCGCGTCGTGGCTCGCCTGGTACTGCAATATGTTCTTCTGCTCTCGCAGCTCCTCGCGCTGCTGGATCATCCTGGTGACATCGGTATTGAATCCGACAAACCGCACCGGCCTGCCAGTCTCGTCGAACAGCACCTTACCCCGGCTGGTAATCCACGCCCAACCGCCCCCCTTTGTGAGCATGCGGAAGGTACCCTCATAAAGGCCCTCCCCCCGGCTTGCCAGAAACTGCAAGAGTGTCGCTACCTCGTGAAAGATTTTGGGACATCCCAGTCCCCAAAATCGACTCGCCAACGCGACAGCCGTTACTGCCCCGACCGTCCTGCGCTCATCACGACTCCGTCCCGCACATTGC
>PQCP01000031.1 GCA_003062205.1 Candidatus Sedimenticola endophacoides | reverse complement strand
GCAGTTGCGAACAAGGACAACGCCATAACGACAACGGCCGATGCCCTAAGACAGGTCATCGGCCGTTGTGTTTACTGCCATCAAATAATCAGATGATCACCACATCAGATTACGTGGGCACTCTCACGTGGATTGAAAAAACTCTACAGCCTGGCAGGTGATCAGTTCACAACAGGTGTGTTGCTGTACGATGGTGATGAAACACTACCTCTGGGTAGCAACCTATGGGCTGCTCCCCTGTCCACACTCTGGGGCGCCTAAAAGCTGTCATCAATATGCCTACTTGGCACAGCGCCAAAATACCATGACAGTACACAACCGCTAACCGCCATGGAGAGCGAAGCGAAGGCGGTTAGTCCCCGATAGGCGTAGGCGCGGTTGTATGGCCGCAGTTACGACCGATAGGGAGTGACGTAGGGCATACAAATAGCGCATCCGACACGCCGTAGAGTCATTGTGGTCATCATGACGGAGTTGCGCACGAGCAGCTTTGCTGCAATGTGCGGGACGGAGTCGTGATGAGCGCAGGACGGTCGGGGCAGTAACGGCTGTCGCGTTGGCGAGTCGATTTTGGGGACTGGGATGTCCCAAAATCTTTCACGAGGTAGCGACACTCTTGGCATTTCGTACTACAACGCGCAGAAAATACCATGAAAAATACCATTGATGATGTAGATTACATTATCAATTTGATTTTATTTATTATTATAATTCAATAGCTTACGAATTCCTATCACTCCCACTCGATGGTCGCCGGGGGTTTACTGGAGATGTCGTAGGCCACCCGCGAGATGCCATCCACCTCATTGATGATGCGCCGCGACACCAGGTCGATAAACTCCCACGGCAGGTGGGCGATGTGGGCGGTCATGAAATCCACGGTCTTGACCGCGCGCAGGGATACCACATACTCGTAGGCGCGGGCGTCACCCACCACGCCCACCGACTTCACCGGCAGAAACACGGTGAAGGCCTGGCTGATCTCGTCGTAGAGGTCGTGCTTGCGCAACTCTTCGATATAGATATGATCCGCCTCGCGCAGGATGTCGGCATACTCTTTCTTCACCTCGCCGAGGATGCGCACCCCCAGGCCCGGCCCCGGGAAGGGGTGACGGTAGATCATCTCGTAGGGCAGGCCCAGTTCCACGCCGATCTTGCGCACCTCGTCCTTGAACAGTTCGCGCAGGGGCTCCACCAGCTTCAGCTTCATGTAGTCGGGCAGACCGCCCACGTTGTGGTGGGACTTGATCACGTGGGCCTTGCCGGAGGCGGCCCCAGCGGACTCGATCACATCGGGATAGATGGTTCCCTGGGCCAGGAACGCCACGTCCTCAAGCCTGGAGGCCTCCTCCTCGAAGATGTCGATGAACAGGTTGCCGATGATCTTGCGCTTCCGCTCCGGGTCGGCGACGCCCTTGAGCGCGGCCAGGAAACGCTCCTCGGCATCCACCCGGATCACCTTCACCCCCATGTGTTCGGCGAAGGTAGCCATCACCTGATCCCCCTCGTGCAGGCGCAGCAGGCCGTTGTCCACGAAGATACAGGTGAGCTTGTCACCAATGGCCTCGTGCAGCAGGGCCGCCACCACGGAGGAGTCGACACCGCCGGAGAGCCCCAGCACTACCTGGCCGTCACCCACCTGCTCACGCATGGAGCGGATGCTCTCCTTGATGATGCTGGCGGGATTCCACAGCGCCTCGCAGCCGCAGATATCGAACAGAAAGCGCTCCAGGATGCGCCCCCCCTGGCGGGTATGGGTCACTTCCGGGTGAAACTGCAGACCATAAAACCGGCGCTCCTCGTCGGCCATACCGGCCAGCGGGGCATTGTCGGTCTCGCAGATAACGTGGAACCCCTCAGGAAGCGTCACGACACGATCGCCGTGGCTCATCCATACATCCAGCAGGCCATAGCCTTCAGGGCTGGTGTGGTCCTCGATGTTCTTCAGCAGCGCGGAGTGGGCGCGGGCGCGTACCTGGGCGTAGCCGTACTCATGCTTGTCGGAGGACTCCACCCGGCCGCCGAGCTGGGCCGCCATGGTCTGCATCCCGTAGCAGATCCCGAGCAGCGGCACCCCCAGGTCGAACACCTGCTGGGGCGCTCTGGGCGTGTCGTCGCCGGTCACCGTTTCCGGGCCACCGGAGAGGATGATACCCGCCGGGTTCTGGGTGGCGATCGCCTCGGCGCAGTTGTCATAGGGCCAGATCTCGCAATAGACCCCGGCCTCGCGCACACGTCGAGCGATGAGCTGGGTGTACTGGGAGCCAAAATCGAGGATCAGGATACGGTGGGCGTGGATGTCCTGGGTGGTCATGGGTGGTCTCTGATAGGAATGGGGGCGCCGCGAAGAGGGGGCACCCTCTCGCGGCCATGTGCGCCGCCGCCGTCAGCTCTGGCGGTAGTTAGGCGCTTCCTTGGTGATGGTCACATCGTGCACGTGGGACTCGCGCATGCCAGCATTGGTCACACGCACGAACTCGGGCTTGGTGCGCATCTGTTCGAGGTTGGTGCAGCCGGTATAACCCATGCTGGCGCGGATGCCTCCGACCAGCTGGGTGATGACGTTGATCAGGGGGCCCTTGTAGGGGACACGCCCCTCGATGCCCTCGGGCACCAGCTTGTCGGACTCCTTGGTGTCCTCCTGGAAGTAGCGGTCGCTGGAACCGCTCTTGCCGGACATCGCCCCCAGCGATCCCATGCCGCGATAGGATTTGTAGGAGCGCCCCTGGTAGATCTCCACCTCACCGGGGGATTCATCGGTGCCGGCGAGCAGGCCGCCGACCATTACCGAATAGCCGCCGGCGACCAGCACCTTGGCGATGTCACCGGAGTAACGCAGTCCGCCGTCTGCGATCAGCGGCACACCACTGCCCTCCAGCGCCTTGGCCACGTTGGTCACGGCGGTGATCTGTGGCACGCCGACACCAGCGACGATACGGGTGGTGCAGATGGAGCCGGGGCCGATGCCCACCTTCACCGCGTCTGCACCCGCCTCGACCAGGGCCAGGGCGGCGGCGCCGGTGGCGATGTTGCCGCCGATCACCTGTACCTGGGGATAGTTCTCCTTCACCCAACGCACCCGGTCGAGCACCCCCTGGGAGTGACCGTGGGCGGTGTCCACCACCACCACATCCACCCCGGCGGCGACCAGTGCCGCGACCCGCTCGTCGGTACCCTCGCCCACCCCCACGGCGGCGCCGACGCGCAGCCGCTCCTGGCTGTCGCGGCAGGCATTGGGGTAGTCCTTCGCCTTCTGGATATCCTTCACGGTGATCATGCCGCGCAGGCGGAAATCATCGTTGACCACCAGCATCTTCTCGATGCGGTGATCGCGCAGCTTGGCCAGCACCTCGTCGCGCTCGGCCCCCTCCTTGACCGTGACCAGACGCTCGCGCGGGGTCATGATCGAGGAGACCGGCTCGTCCATGCGTGTCTCGAAGCGCACGTCACGGTTGGTGACGATTCCGACCAGGTCCTCGCCCTCCACCACCGGCACGCCAGAGAATCCGTGGGCGCTGGTCAGCTCGACCAACTCGCCGATGGTCAGGTCGGGGGCCACGGTCACCGGATCGACCACCACGCCGCTCTCGTAACGCTTGACCTTGCGCACCTCGGCTGCCTGCTCCGCGGGAGTCATGTTCTTATGGATAATACCGATGCCGCCCTCCAGCGCCATGGCGATCGCCAGCCGGGCCTCGGTAACCGTATCCATCGCCGCCGACACCAGGGGAATGTTGAGCGAGATATCGCGGGTCAGCTTGGTGCTCAGATCAACGTCCTTGGGCAGGACGGTGGAGTGTGCAGGGACAAGGAGTACATCATCGAATGTCAGTGCTTCCTGAACAAGGCGCATAGTCGGTTTTCCCCTAGCGAGAGTGGTCGATAAAACAGAGCATTATAAAATTTCAGCCACTACAGGTAAACTTGAAAAGCCACCCAGCGGTCTGCGGACCGCCGATGGTTCACCCAAAAGATAGCCCATCCTGAGAGAGAACGAGCAGCGATGCCCCACCACCATCCCAGCGGATTCGAACGCGATATCTACAGCGTCACGCGGCTCAACCGCGAGGTGCGGGCGGTGCTCGAAGGAAGCTTTCCCCTGCTCTGGGTGGAGGGTGAGCTATCCAATCTGGCCCGCCCCGCCTCCGGCCACCTCTATTTTTCGCTCAAGGATCCCCAATCCCAGGTGCGTTGCGCCCTGTTCCGGATGAAGCGCCAGCACCTGCGCTTCGAGCCAAATAACGGCGACCGGGTGCTGATCCGCGCCCGGGTAGGACTCTACGAGGGGCGAGGCGAGTTCCAGCTCATCGTCGAACACATGGAGGCGGCGGGCGAAGGCGCCCTGCGCCAGGCCTTCGAGGCGCTGAAACAGCGACTGGCCGCAGAGGGACTGTTCGACAGCGCCCGCAAACGCCCACTGCCCGCGCACCCGGCACGGGTCGGCATCATCACCTCCCCGAGCGGGGCGGCGCTGCGCGACGTGCTGACGGTGCTGCGCCGCCGCCACGCCGGTATCGGGGCGGTCATCTACCCGGTGGCGGTACAGGGGGCCGAAGCCCCCGCACAGATCGCGCGCATGATCGGCATCGCCGACCTGCGCCATGAGTGCGACCTGCTGATCCTGACCCGGGGGGGCGGCTCCCTGGAGGATCTGATGGCCTTCAACGACGAGGAGGTGGCGCGGGCCATCGCCGCCTGCCGTCTGCCGCTGATCAGTGCCGTCGGCCATGAGATCGACTTTACCATCGCCGACTTCACCGCCGACCAGCGCGCCGCCACCCCCTCGGCCGCCGCCGAGCTGGTCAGTCCGGACGCCACGGTCCTGACCAGCCGCCTCACAGCCCTGCACAACCGCCTGCGTCTGCAACTGCGCCAGCGCCTGGAGCGGACCGGCAGCGCCCTGCACCACGCCCGTGCCCGGCTGCACCGGCTCCATCCCGGGCTGCGCCTGGCCCAGCAACAACAACGGCTGGACGAGCTGGAGCAACGGCTGGTCCGGGATCAGCAACGACGCCAGAAACAGCAGCGCCAGCACCTGCTGGGACTGACCGCCCGCCTCCACTCACACAGCCCGGGGGCACGCATCGCTCACTGGGAGCAGCGCCGCCTGGCCCTGGTCCACCGGCTGCGCCGCGCCCTCCAGGCGCGCCGTCAAGGGGCCGACCAGCGCCTCGCAGCCAGCGCCGCGCGACTCCATGCCCTCAGCCCCCTGGCGACCCTCGCCCGGGGCTACTCAATCACCTTCAGCCGGTGCGACGGCCGCATCCTGACCGACAGCACCGGCCTCGCAGCGGGTGACGAGATCGAGACCCGCCTGGCCAGGGGGCGCCTGATCAGCCGGGTAGAGCGCTGTCTCGGCGACGAAGACGCCTGATGCTCCCGCCCAAGGCGCCACTGACCACCGCACTGATCGCCGCCCTGGTCGCCCTGGGCCCCCTGGCCACCGACATGTACCTGCCCGCCTTTCCCACGCTGATGCGGGAGTTCGGTGTGGGCATCGCCGCGACCCAGCAGACCCTGAGCGTTTTCCTGGTCGGCTTCGCCCTCGCCCAACTGATCTACGGCCCGCTCTCGGACCGCTTCGGCCGCAAACCGGCACTCAACGGCGGCCTGCTGCTGTTCGCCCTGAGCAGCTACGCCATCACCCTCGCCAGCGATATGACCACCCTCACCGCCCTGCGCCTGCTACAAGCCCTGGGCGCCAGCGCCGGGCCCGTGCTGGGGCGGGCCATGGTGCGCGACATCCACGGTCCCCGGGACTCGGCGCGCCTGCTCTCCTACATCGGCACCGCCATGGCCCTGGCACCGGCGGTGGCGCCGCTGCTCGGCGGCTACATGACGGTGCACTGGGGCTGGGGTTCGATCTTCCTGTTTCTGGCCGCCTACGCCGTGCTCGGCCTGGCGTTTTCCCTGCGCATCCCCGAGACCGCGCCAGCGCACCGGCGGACACCATCCGCCACCCTGCTGAACGGATTCGGTGAACTGCTGCGCCACCCCACCTGGCGCTGGTACACCCTCGCCTGCGGCTGTGTCTTCGGCGGGCTGTTCGCCTTTCTCTCCGGCTCGCCCTTCATCATTATCGATTTCCTGGGCTATCCCGAACAGCGATTCGGCCTCTTCTTCGCCCTGGTGGTGGCCGGTTTCATGGTCGGCACCCTGCTCGGCGGACGCCTCGGCCAACGTTATGGGACCGATCCGCTGATCCGCGCCGGTGCCGCCGTGGCCCTAGCCGGCGGTCTCTGCATGGCCCTGCCGGCACTGCTCGGGATCCACCACATCAGCGCCATCATCATCCCGCAGATGGTCTATATGACCGGCGTCGGCATCGTCATGCCCCAGTCGATGGCGGGCGCCCTCGCCCCCTTTCCCCATATCGCCGGGGCCTCTTCGGCCCTGCTTGGATTCATCCAGATGTCCCTGGCCGCCCTGGCGGGTATCCTGGTCGGGCGGCTGCACGACGGCGGCCCCCTGGCCATGAGCCTGACGATCGCCGTGCTGGGGGCACTGACCCTGCTCAGCGCGTGGCGCCTGCCCCGCCCTGCCCCGGCGCCGGAAGAGGCATCCTGAACAGCGGCTCACGACGAATTCAGAAAAAACACCCATTGACTTCCGCGCGCAAACACCCCATATCACTCCGCCACCGCTCCACCCACCGGGCCTGTGCCTAAGGTGAAATGCGGGCTAGAATTAAAGAGGAATCCGATTCATCGCTCGGGCTGTGATCATGGGGCAGCTTGGCATCATGGGCACAACCGGTTGCGGATCGCTCACGGGCTCACCCCCCGGGGTAACGGGGGAGTCAGGCCCCGGGCGATCCGCGTCCACCGCAACGAGACCGGATGCCGTCACTGCGCACCGGAACAGGAGCCACACACCATGAGCAATCCGACCAGCGGCCGCTCCTTCCGCCAGAGCGTGGACCACATGGTCGACCGGGCCATCGCCGAGATGGAGCTGGAACCGGGTGTCTGCAAGGCGATCAAGGCATCCACCTCGGTACTGCAGGTCACCTTCCCGGTCAAGATCCGTGACCGGATCGAGGTCTTCACCGGCTGGCGCGCGGTCCACAGCATCCACCGCCTCCCTGCCAAGGGGGGCATCCGCTACGCCCCCTCGGTCGATCAGCAGCAAGAGTGTCGCTACCTCGTGAAAGATTTTGGGACATCCCAGTCCCCAAAATCGACTCGCCAACGCGACAGCCGTTACTGCCCCGACCGTCCTGCGCTCATCACGACTCCGTCCCGCACAT
>PQCP01000032.1 GCA_003062205.1 Candidatus Sedimenticola endophacoides | reverse complement strand
CAATGTGCGGGACGGAGTCGTGATGAGCGCAGGACGGTCGGGGCAGTAACGGCTGTCGCGTTGGCGAGTCGATTTTGGGGACTGGGATGTCCCAAAATCTTTCACGAGGTAGCGACACTCTTGATACCAATTATATCAATTGGTTGAACGAGGTGCGCCCTTTTTTATGAATAATTCGGGCTAGTTCGAGCGACACGCCCGGGGCGGGGTTCCCGCTCCGGGCTGTGGCGACTTCCTATCCTTCTGGCTCTCCCCGTTATTCCCCTGGTTCCCCCGATCAGCGGAGACATCGAGCCCGGCGTTTTTATCCGCGCCGGAATTCGTGCCGGAATTCGCGCCGGAATTATCGCCTTTTTTGCGCATATTTCTCGCCAGTTCCGCGTTGTGGGCGATTGTCGCTGCGCCGCCCTGCTGGCGCACGACCGCGCCCAGTACCATGTTGCGCGATTCGCCCTCCTTGTTCTCGATGCCGGAGTCGCCTTCGGGGGCAATGTAGATGGCGGTCAAAACCCGCGCATATTTGGCGAATGCCGTTTAGGGGGTTGAAAATTGTTACCGGCTGCCGGGGGGTGGGGTGGGTAATAAGGTGCACCGGCCCACTTGTTCCCCGGCCCGGAGCGCTTCCCCCGCGTCTTCTTTGCGGTAGAATGGCGGTGTATTCGCAGGTGCAGCAAATTCGCACCGCCATCTGCCCGGAGGTATTGACGCATGCGCTATCTCAAGTGGAATTTTCAGGGCCGGGAGAATCTTCCGGCACGGACCGTCTATTTCGTCTCCGAGAGTACCGGCATCACCGCCGAGACGCTGGGACAGAGCCTGATCTCCCAGTTCGATCAGTGGGTCAATTTCAAGACCATCTACATGCCCTATATCAACACCGCCAAGAAGGCGGTCGCCCTGAGCACGCAGTTCGACAAGGTGGTGGAGAGCGAGGGGTTGCGGCCGATCGTCTTCGCCACCATGGCCGAGCCGGAGGTGCGCGGGATCCTCGCCTCCGCCAACTGCCTCTATATCGAGCTGTTCGACACCTTTATCAACCAGCTCAGCGCCGAACTCGGGCTGACCCCCTCCGGGAAGAAGGGCCTGAGCCACGGTTTTACCAATGGCGATACCTACGAAGACCGCATGAGCATCATCAACTTTGCCATGACCAATGATGACGGGGCCCGGCTCGACAAGTTCGACGAGGCCGATGTGGTTTTGACCGGGGTGTCGCGCTCGGGTAAGACACCGACCTGCCTCTATCTGGCCATGCACTTCGGGATCAAGGCGGCCAACTATCCGTTGACCGAGGAGGATTTCGGGGTCAGCCGGCTGCCCGAGGTGCTGGTGCGCAACAAGGCCAAGCTGATCGGGTTGACGATCGATGCCAACCGGCTCAACCGGATTCGCGAGGAGCGCCGCCCGGGCAGCCCCTACGCCTCCCTGCGCCGCTGCCAGAACGAGGTGCGCATGGCGCAGCAGTATTTCCAAAAGCTGGGTATCAAGGTGATGGATACCACCAGCCATTCGATCGAGGAGATCTCCTCGCGGATCATGAAACAGATCAAGCTCAACTGAGGCCGTCACATGGCGGATAAGATATTCTTTTGTCAGCCAAAGTAATACCCGTTTGAGACGTTTTTCCAAAGGAAACATAATTCTTTAGTTTTATTAGTAAATTTCCACTCGCAATCAGCAATTAGAAGAAGATGATGAATATCGGAGTTCCCAAGGAGACGGTGGCGGGAGAGAGGCGGGTCGCCTCCACCCCCGACATCGTGAAAAAACTGACCGCCAAGGGCTTTGAGGTGCGGGTCGAGAAGGGCGCCGGTGCCGCCGCCCATTTTACCGATGACGAGTATGCGGCGGCCGGTGCCAGGCTGGTGGAGCGGGTCGAGGCGCTGTCGGCGGAGATCGTGGTCATGGTGCGCAAGCCCGGCCCGGAGGAGATCGCCGCGATGACCGAGGGGAGCATCACCATCAGCTTCATCGAGAGCTGCGAGGCTGACGCCACCCTGGCCGCCATGCATGCGCGCGGGATCCGCCCGATCGCCCTGGAGCGGGTGCCGCGCATCTCCCGCGCCCAGTCGATGGACGCCCTTTCGTCCCAGAGCAATATTGCCGGTTATCGCGCGGTGCTTGAGGCCGCCGCCTGCTACGGGCGCTTCATGCCCCTGATGATGACCTCCGCCGGTTCGGCTAAGCCGGCGCGGGTGGTGATCCTCGGGGTAGGGGTGGCCGGCCTGCAGGCGATCGCCACGGCGCGGCGTCTCGGCGCCGATGTCCATGCCTACGATGTGCGCCCCGAGACCCGGGAGCAGATCGAGTCCCTCGGCGCCAAGGCGATCGAACTCGACCTGGGAGAGAGCGGGTCGGGTGAGGGCGGCTACGCCAAGGAGTTGTCGGAGGAGGCCAAGGCGCGGCAGCAGCAGATGCTCGCCGACGAACTGGCCAAGGCCCATGTGATTATCACCACCGCGTTGATCCCCTGCCGGCCCGCGCCGGTACTGGTTACCGAAGAGGTGGTGAAGCGCATGCGCGAGGGTTCGGTGATCGTCGATCTGGCTGCCGCCACCGGTGGCAACTGTCCGCTCACCGAGGCGGATCAGGTGGTTACCCGCCACGGTGTCACCCTGGTGGGGCATACCAACTATCCGAGTATGATGCCGTCGGACGCCAGCAACTTCTTTGCCACCAATATCCTCAATCTGCTCAATATCATGGTGGAGAAGGGCGAGGAGGGGCCGGTACTGAAGGACCTGGAAGAGGATGAGATCACCCGGGCCGCCCTGGTCCGGCCAGAATAATCCATCGGGATGCGCGGGGGCGTCGCGCGGACGCGGAGCGTTGTGGCGGCGGGATGCGCGCCGCCGGCGCCCACCGGCCGCCCGAGGCTCCCCGGGCCATTCCGGGCTATATGAGAAAGAGGGAGGCAGTCCATGCCTGACACACTGGTTGCACTTTACGTTTTCGTGCTCTCCTGCTTCATCGGTTACTGGGTGATCTGGGGGGTTACGCCCGCGCTGCACACACCGCTGGTGGCGCTGACCAATGCCATCTCCGGTATCGTCATCGTCGGCGCCCTGCTGGTCACCGGGCTCGAAGGGGCGGGAAGCAGTGCGGAGATCATGGGGTTTTTCGCCGTGCTGCTCGCCTCGATCAATGTGTTCGGGGGGTTCCTGGTAACCAACCGGATGCTTGCCATGTTCAAGAAAGACAAGAAGAAGTGAGGGGCTGATTGATGGAACTCTCCAGCAATACACAGGCGATCGCCTATCTGGTATCGGCGGTACTGTTCATCTTCGCCCTCAAGGGCCTGACCCATCCGGCGTCGGCGCGCAAGGGCAACTACTATGGAATGGCGGGCATGGCCCTGGCCATCGCCGCCACCCTGATGGGTGCCGAGGTGCAGTCCTACGGCTTCATCATCGCCGGTGTCGCCGCCGGGGCGGTGATCGGCACCATCCTGGCGATGCGCGTCGAGATGACCGCTATGCCCCAGCTGGTGGCCGCCCTGCACAGTTTCGTGGGACTTGCGGCGGTGCTGGTGGCGATCGGGACCTATCTCAACAAGGCGGCGGCCGGGCAGCTCAACCCGGTGCTCATGGGTGAGCTGTCGGCGGGGATCATCATTGGCGCCATCACCTTCACCGGTTCGGTCATCGCCTTCGGCAAGCTGCAGGGGTTGATCTCGGGCGCCCCGGTCAAGTTCAGCGGGCAGCATCTGCTCAATGCCCTGATCGGCCTGCTCACCCTCGGTCTGGGTGTGCACTTCGCCATGACTGGGAATATGGCTTCGCTGGCGCTCATGACCCTGCTTGCCTTCGTTATCGGTGTCACCCTGATCATCCCCATCGGCGGCGCCGACATGCCGGTGATCATCTCCATGCTCAACAGCTACTCCGGCTGGGCCGCCGCGGCCACCGGATTCACCCTCGGCAACAACCTGTTGATCATCGTTGGCGCCATCGTCGGCTTTTCGGGCGCCATCCTCTCCTACATCATGTGCCGGGCGATGAACCGCTCGATCATCAACGTGGTGTTCGGCGGCTTCGGTTCCGATGCCGGAGCGGGCGAGTCGGCCGGGGCCCAGGCGGCCGAGAAGGGGGTCAAGTCGGCCGCCGTGGAGGATGCCGTCTACTGGATGGAGGATGCCAACAAGGTGATCATCATCCCCGGATACGGCATGGCCGTGGCCCAGGCCCAGCACGCCCTGAAGGAGATGATGGAGTTGCTCGAAGCGCGTGAGGTGGAGGTGAAATTCGCCATTCATCCGGTGGCCGGGCGCATGCCGGGTCATATGAACGTGCTGCTGGCGGAGGCCGATATCCCCTACGACAATGTGTTGGAGATGGATGAGATCAACTCCGAGTTCGCCACCGCCGATGTGGCGCTGGTGGTGGGTGCCAACGACGTGGTCAATCCGGCGGCGAAGAGCGATCCGTCGAGCCCGATCTATGGCATGCCGATCCTGGAGGCGGGCAAGGCGCGGCAGGTCTATTTCCTCAAGCGCTCCATGCGGCCGGGTTACTCGGGTGTTAATAACCTACTGTTTTATCAGGAGAACACCTCCCTGGTGTTCGGTGATGCCAAGGACACCATCGAAGGGATGGTCACCGCTCTCAAGGGCGGCGGGCACTGAGCGCATCGCTTGCCGGACAGGGGTGCGCGTTACTTGGCGCAGGAGGCTGAATCACGATCACGCTTTCTGCCGACCCGCTTCGCCTGGTGAGTGGTGCGGGGAACCTGCGGGGCCGACGGCTGGGTGCGCGTGCTCTGATTCCAGTCACCAATAGCAGAAAAAACCCAAGCCGGTTTCGGGTCTGCGCCGGGGAAGTTTGGTCTGGGAAGCCGGGAATTTCACCATCGGAAATGACAGAGGCCTGCAAATGCAGGCCTTTGTTTTTGTCCGGCTGGCCACGATGGGCTGCTGGAAGCGCCTCCCCTGGATCCCCGAATGACCGGCCACCCGGCAGCCGTTACGGCTTGGGAGGTGGGGGGAGGCGGATCTCTGTCAGCCGTTGCGCCCCCGGGGCGAGTCTGAGGAGACGGTCGTTGTTGGTGTCGGCGATCCAGATGCCGTCCGGGGCGCTGGCGATGCCCCCGGGTTCAAACAGGCTGGGGCCGGAGCGATCTGTGGCGTTGCCGGGGTGGCCGCTGCCGATCAGGGTGGTGAGGCGTCGGCCGGTCAGGTCGTAGGCCTTGATCTTGTGGTTGTAGGTGTCGGCGATCAGGAGGGTTTGCTGGTCGAGGACGGCGATTCCCTGGGGGTGCTGGAGCCGTGCCTGCTCCGGCGCGCCATCCCGGTCTCCGTAATCGAACAGCCCGCTGCCGAGCAGGGTGTGTACCCGCTCCCCGCGCAGGTCGATCTCACGCACCGCCGAGGCCTCGGCGTCGGCCACGTAGAGGCGGTCGCCGATCAGGGTCAGGGCGCTCGGCTGGCTGAAGCGGGCGCGTCGCAGCGGCCCGTCGCTCAGCCCTTCGGCCCCGGAGCCGGCGTAGGGGGCGATGCTTCCGCTGTCCAGTTCCATGCGCCATATCTGGTGGGCTCCGGCCATGGCGATGTAGAGGTGGTTGCCGTGCACGGCCAGGTCCATGGGTGAGCGCAAATGTGCTGTCAGGGCGTTGGAGGAGGCGTGCAGATCCTGCCCCACGCGCCCCGTTCCTGCGAGGGTCGAGACACTGCCGCCGGTCAGGTCGACGTGGCGCACGGCGTGGTTGCCGCTGTCGGCCACCAACAGGCTCTCTCCGTGCAGGGCGAGTCCCTGGGGATAGGCGAAGCGTGCCTCGGCGGAGGGGCCGTCGCGCAGTCCCGGGGTGCCATCGCCGATGATGCGCAGCGCCCCGCCCTGGGGATCGGTGATCAGGAGCCGGTGGTGCAGGGTGTCGCTGATGATGATCCGCTCTCCCGCGACCAGCAGGCTGGCGGGCCCGGCCAGGTCACTGACGGCGGCGCGCTCCGCTTCCGGCCGCAGGGGCAGCGGGGGTGGGGATAGCCCGGGGTGTTTGGCCAGGGTGGTCTCGATCAATTGCTCGAGGCGCCTGGCGTGTCCCTCTCCGGTTACGTAGCCAAGCACCTTCCCGTCGGGATCGATAACCACCAGGGTCGGCCAGGCGCGCGCGCCGTAGCCTTTCATCAGGAGCCAATCGGGGTCCTGGATCACCGGGTGGCGCCGGTCATAGCGCAGCAGGATGCGGCGCAGGGTATCGATCCGGCGTTCGTTGGGAAACTTCGGAGAGTGGATGCCTATCACCAGCAGCTCGTCGCCGAAGCGCTGTTCGAGCTGGCGCAGCTCGTCGGCCACATGCAGGCAGTTGACGCAGCCATAGGTCCAGAAGTCGAGAATGACCATGCGTCCCTTGAGATCGTCCAGGGTGAGGGGACGTGACACGTTGAGCCAGGTGAGTGCCTTGGGGAAGGGGGGGGCGGCGATCCGCTCCGGGGGGGTGGCGCCAGCGACACCGGTGATCAGCAGCAGGCAGAGGAGGATGCCCCTGAAGGTTCCCGGGCGTGTTTCGGATGACATGTCGTTTCCCTGGCCTCTCCTGTTATCGATGCAGCCGATGATAGCAGTTGGGGGCGCCGGGGAGTAAAACGTGGGTTCACCAGGGGGCAAGGGGTTGTGGGTTACCTCCCTCGGATGGAGCCGGGTAATGGCGAAAAAAAATCCTTATTGGCCGGATTCTCGTTCATTGACTACGCTTTCAGGTAGTGGTGACGGACTAGGATCGGTCTACCGAAAGCGTGAGGTTGGCAGCGATGGGTGATATCTGTCCGGGGGCTTGGTGCCGCTCCAGGCGTGTGCGGGTCGGGCTGTTGGTACTCCTCGCCATGCTGGCGGGCTCGGGCTGGGCCGCAGGGGTTGCCGGCGAGGCGGGTGAGGGACAGGCCCGCCCCCGGCTGGCCTACCTGGTCTCGGATCTGCGGATTCCGTTTTGGGACATCCTGTGGCGCGGGATCAGAAGCCGTGCCGAGGGCCTTGGCTACCGGGTTCAGGTGTACAGCGCCAACAATGGGGCGAAGCGGGAGCTTGAGCACGCGGTCAAGGTGATCCGTGGCGGGGTCGATGGAATCATCGTATCGCCCACCAACTCGTCGGCCTGCGCCACTATCCTGAAATTCGCCCGGCAGGGCGGCATCCCCGTGGTGATCGCCGATGTCGGGACCGATGGCGGGGCGTTTGTCTCCTATATCTCCTCGGATAACCGTGATGGGGCCTACCGGATAGGAAAGGTGTTGACGCGGCGGATGCACGCGCTCGGCTGGGGGGATGGCCGGGTCGGTATCATCGCCATACCGCAAACCCGGGAGAACGGCAGGGCGCGTACGGCCGGTTTCATGGAGGCCCTTGATGAGGCGGGAATCCGGGGTGCGGGAATTCGTCAGCAGGTCGATTTTTCCTACCAGGAGACCTATCCCGAATTATTCATAAAAAAGGGCGCACCTCGTTCAACCAATTGATATAATTGGTATTTCGCCAAAAACGCTTCGGTGAAGCTAAACGAGGTCGCCCCATGTCCAAGTCTACCCAAGAACCG